>JAZLGK010000001.1:0-5694 GCA_045616265.1 Candidatus Limivicinus sp.
GATAATGCAAACCTCGTGGCCGTCTGCTTTCATCTGCCAGTAGGCTTTGCTGCAAAGGTCCTTCACGCTGATGCCGAAGCCGAAGTTGTCGATGTAGTTTTGAAGGTCTTGATGTTCTGTCATTGGGATGTCCTCCGTTCGTTTTGTTGTGTACATATATCACTCTAAAGGCAGTAAATAGCAAGTTATATCTGATCAATAAAATGCACAAATATGTGTATCAGGAAACACGCAGATCGTTCATAACGAGCAAAAGGGCCGAAGCCCTGATGCCTTGTTTGTCGTTTAATATCCGGCCTTCTTGATTCTCGCCTCGCAGCGTTCCATCAGCCAGTCTTTTCCACAGAAGCGGATGTCCTTGATGTAGCTTGCCGCGGCGCTGTTGAAGCAGCAGCTTCCATCGTCGTAAACCTCTGTGGTAGCCATGCTGTAAAGCTCGGCAACTAATCCCTCATGGTCGGAAAGTTGTGCTTTTGCGCTCCGGTATTCTTCGCTGTCCTCCGGGTTGTCGAGCAGGGTGTTTTCAAGCCCGCCCAGCAGCCAGTTGCTGGCGTGAAGGATGTTGCGGAAGGCTTTCTTCTGTCGGGTGTTGCAATCTCGTATTTCATGGTGTTTCCTCCTAAATTTGAGCTCTGTGGCTCTTTTGTTGTGTACATATATCACTCTAAAGGCAGTAAATAGCAAGTTATATCTGATCAAAATGTGCAGAAATATTTCACTCCTCATCCCATTTCCTTTATCAGCGCATCCGCCTTAAAATCCGCGGTAATGCCCTCCTCGGAAACCCACACGGTATCGATCAACTCCTCGACCATTGCTCTGGTCAGTCCGTTCTTTTCCGCCGTTATTCCGGCATCAGCAAGGGGTCTGAGCATCTCGGTCACTTCCATCATCCGGCTGTTCTCTTCCCTTGCGCCTTCTATCTTTTCTTCAATCTCCCGGATCTGTTCACCCACAGCCGCCTGCAGTTCCATGAACTCCTCTCTGGTAGCCTTCTTCTGAAGATACTGCTCATACTTTTTAAACTTCGCATCTTTCAGCCGTTCGATTTCTTTCTTTGCTCCCGCGATGTCGTAATCGGAAAATGCCGCTCCTTCCAGAAGCTGCTTTGCTCTTCCGCTGCGTTCTATGATCAATGCGCAGACTTTCTCTTCAATCTCCGTCTCCAGCCAGCTACCTCTGCAGCCGGTAAACTCTCCCTGTGCAGCATTACTGCATCTGAACCTTCTGGCTTCCTTTACCATCAGTCTTCCGCAGTTTCGGCAACGCACGACGCCCTTCAGTGCGAACTCATGAACCGTCGGAATTCCTGTTTTCTCCCCGGTAAATCTGATGACATTCTGCGCTGTCTTGAACTCGTCAAATGTCACGATTGCTTCGTGTTTCCCTTCGTGCCTGTAGCGCAGCTCCTCAGGCGCTTTTCTCGTTATCCCCATGCCAAGCACTACGCTCTGCGTTTTCCCCTGGATCAGCGTTCCGGTATGCGTTTACGAGCGCCCTCGGAACACAGATATGACCTGTGCCGGTCTTAAGCGGAGAACCTGAACGGAACATGGTAGCGGCATACGCCTCGCAGACCTGCGATGTATTTCTCATGATGAGGTTCGTCAAGTTCGCAAAATAGGTTCTGTTGAAATTCGAGCCGGTTTCTGTCGCGATACCGATATCTATCGTCACGATCTCATCGCATCCGGATACCGCGTTTGCAAAGGACGAAGTGTTAAGCGGAAGCCTTACCTCTTCAAGCTCATCGCAGTAGTTGAAGTTGGACGTGCCGTTTAAGAGCGCGCACTTCGGAAGCGTGATCTTCTCGATCGCGTTTGCATAAGAGAAGCTCTTTGAGTTCAGTGCCAGAACCTCCGGCAGATTGACCTCGGTAAGCGCCGGTGTGTCGGTGAAGCATTCCTCCGGTACCGATGTCAGAGACGGCATGGACACAGATTCCAGTCCAGCCATTCCCGCAAAGGCATAAGGCGCGATGGCGACAAGCGAATGCTGATCCTCGTAGGCTGCAAGCGTTCCTTCCAGATAGCTTCTGAAATAGCTGCCGGTGAAGCTGTACTGCGCATAGCAGACCATATCCTGCGTGACATTCTCAGGAAGCGGACTCCATCCCGTAAAGAGATAGTCTCCGGCATTTCCTGCTCCCGGATAGGTCGGTGTATAGCTGTAGCTGACATTGCTGCCATAGGTGACTTCCTCGAAAACTTCCAGAAGCGTACTGCCGTTGTAGAAGGAAACCGTGAAGGTCTTTTCTTCCAGATCGTAAACCGCGTAGATGCTTTCGAGTTCGCTGTCATCCACAGGGCGGCCGGTTCTTCCTGATTTGTTCTTCTCGCAGTAGAACCTGCCTCTCAAAAGCCGGAATCCGTCCTCTGTGCGGAGGTGGAACAGCTCGTCGTGAGTAAACGGGATCTCCGGATTCATGGCAGCCAGCTTAAAATATGTCAGTTCCTGCGGAGAGGCGGACTTTTCCCAAAAAGCATAATTGGCGATCCACTCGCCCTTCAGCTGAACGTAAAGCATCCAGCTTCCGTCCTCCCTTTTTTTGAGCAGATACGCCTCGTTTCCGGGATGCTGTATGACCCCGTCCGCAAGCCGCAGGGGTTTCAATGCCTCGGAAAACGAATCTCCCACATCGGAAAGCCACCGATCACCGCCGCAGTCTTTCACGATAAGAGCGGAATGACGGTATTCCGTGTTTTCCATGTGGGTGCGGTAATGCTCTGCTATCACTGGGTAAGCTTCATATCCAAGCCAATTCAGTACCTCTCCCAGAAGCATGTTCAGCTCATAGCATACTCCGCCCCGTCCTTCCCTGACGATCTGCCGGAAAAGTCCGTCCACTGTGATTTCTTTTTTTTCCAGATTCAGATAGTCAATGTTTTCATAGGGAATATGGGTGACGTGTGCACGGTATATCTGTTCAAGGAGCTTTCCGTCCGGAGCAGCATTTTCCGGCAGCGTCAGACCGATCCGTTTAAAATACAGTTCAATTTCTTCTCTCTCCACAGGCGGTGACTCCGTTCAAATATTTTCCGTCATACGGTTTCATCTTGGGCTTCCTCATAGCGGAGACCGAACTGAGCATACGCCCAGGGAAGCATATCCTGGGTACACTCATAGGAATATACAGTTTCGCCGAAATATTCCCGATATGAGGTACCGACCAGTGTGCGGCGGCCCTCCGGAGTGCCGATGCTAAGCGTCCTTTTGACCGCGCCCGCCGGATCCAGTCCCGCAATGGTATATTTCTTGATCCTGTTGCCGACCTCCGGCGTGATCCCGGGATACTCCAGTCCGTAGGAGCTGCTTTCCGTCGGAGCGATCAGGCACATTACGCCATCTCTTTCCTCAAGGCAGAAGGTCTCGCTGCCGAATACCTGCTTCTGATCCGGAACATAACGGATCGGTGTCTTGTTGCTTATAAACAAGGCATATGCCACCTCCGTCAGCCACTGTGTCCCATCACAGTCCGTGACGATGAGAGTTTTATGAATATGTGATTTGAGTCTCTCCAGAAAGGATACCGTCCCCACGGGCGTCACCTCATAGCCGAGTTCACTGAGAAACCATCCGAACAGACCGGAGACATCGTGACAGATGCCGCCTTTCTTTTCCACGACGATCCTCTGAAAAAGAGCGTCCGTATCACACGGAGTGATCTGCTTTGTGAGAAACTGGGTGTTCTCATAAGGAATGCTGATGATATTGTGAAATGTCAGCTTTTTCAGCAGCTGCGCGTCCGGAACGATCTTTTCCGGCATCACGAGGCCGATCCGCTCAAAATACAGTTTTACTCTTGCCTCATCCATTCTGCGTTCTCCCGATCGTTTTCTTCAGGCCAAACTGTGCATAGGCCCAAGGCATCAGCTCATCAGAGCAATTGTACTGATATTTGTTACCCTTTGCGGATTCCCGGTAGACATTTCCGATAAGAGTCCTGCGTCCCTCCGGCGTCACGAGGGAGAATGTTTCCGTAAAGCATATCGGATTGGACGGATACTCCTTTATCGCGCCGAATTTGGATTCATTTCTGTCTTCCTCCGTGATATCCTGATCTTTGATTTGAAGGAAGTCTTTCCATGTCCCGGCTTTTTTCTCCTGAAGGAGAAGCTTTCCCGACTCTCTCTCCTCAAAGCGGAACAGACTCCCGGAGGCGGAAAGCTCTTTTTCCGGCGTAAGAGGAAGCGGCTCATAAAATCTGGTAAAGGGATTTGCAATATCACACCACCAGGCCCTTCCGTCACAGTCCTCGACCTGCAATATCGCGTGGAAGTTCAGATCGTCCTCCGGCCTTGTGCGGATCACCGTTGAAAAGCAGTGCACCCGATACCCTAAAGCCGACAGAAGCCGACCGAAAAGGGGGTTCATATCAATGCACATTCCGCCCCTCATCCCTGTGATCACCTCATGAAACTGCGTATCAAAATCGGTCAGTTTAATGTCTCCCGTCAGGTAATCCGTATTCTCATAGGGAATCATCAGCGTATGCCGTCGATGGAGCTTAATGAGTGTATCCCCATCCGGAATGAGCTTTTCCGGGACACGCAGCTCAAGCCTCCGGAAATAGGCCCGTATGAGTTCGTCTCCGGTCATAACAGATAGTTCTCCTCTACATCAAAATCAAGATCATAAAGAAAATCAAGGTCGTACTCACAGCATCCGCCTTCTAACGGAACGATGTTGATTCTGTCCGCAAGATTTGCCACAATTTTTGCGCCTGCCGCTTTTTCCAGACTGTCCGCTGTGTGTGCAAAGGGGACTTCCGGGTCGTCATCCCGGTAGCCGATTCGGACAAAGTCACGGAAGAAACGGCATTCGATCCGCAGTCTTCCGCTTCCGACGTAGTTGATATCCGTCCGCTCGGCAAGCAGTTCTTCTATGCAGAGTTCTATCTTTCTTATTTTTGCCGCGCTGAATCCCAGATTGGAAAGCACGGTGGGAACCATCTTTACAGCCGGGCCGATAATATTCTGCCTGCGCATAGTTTCAAAGGAGAACACCTTGATCCCGTTTACAATATCCTCTTCGATCTTCTTTGCATCAAGGCGTCTCAACATCATTGACATGAGTGCGCACGCGTCCAGCTTACCGTTTGCTTTCAGCGGAAAAGCATCAAAAATAAAGAAGTTTACCGGCATACGAAACCGGGGGAGCTTTCCGTTGAGCGATTCTCTGAGCGTGCTTTCATCCGGACCGGAAAAAGGAGTCAGGGTCAGGCAGGCATGGATATTTTCTCCGTAGAGTTCATCCGGTGCCCCGAACACTTTGACTTCCCGCACACCGGGAACAGCATTGATCTCCGCCTCAATTTCACTCGGGATTATATTTTCGCCGCCCTTAATGATGATATCTTTGATACGGCCGGCAAGATGCAGATATCCGTCGCTGTCAAGGAAACCGATATCTCCGGTGTGAAGATAACCTTTCCGGTCGATCGCCTGCATCTGGTCGGAAACACCGTAATATTCGCACATAATAAAGCCGTTATCCTGCAGCGTGATCTCACCGGCTTCACCGGGCGCACATTCCGTTCCGTCAGAATTAATAATGGTTCACTGAAAAAGTTTGTGCTGTAGAAAAGAAGCAGTTGAAAATAAAGTGGAATCTGTCGCATAATTGAGTTACATCTTGGCGGATGAATAACACAGTTATGGAAGACTCCACGAATGTACTATACAACAGATTACA
>JAZLGK010000002.1:0-19193 GCA_045616265.1 Candidatus Limivicinus sp.
AGGGCAAGGTCGAAGCCCACGGCCGTGATAAGAAGCAGTCCGGCGGTTCCGGCCAGTTCGGTGACGTTTGGATTCGTTTCGAGCCGCAGGAGGAGCAGGACGATATGGTCTTCGCCGAGGAAGTCTTCGGCGGCTCCGTTCCCAAAAACTTCTTCCCCTCCGTTGAAAAGGGTCTGCGCAACGCAGTCGTCAAGGGCGTTTTAGCCGGCTATCCTCTGGTCGGTCTGAAAGCCACTCTGTACGACGGCTCCTACCATCCCGTTGACTCCAACGATATGGCATTCCAGACCGCCGCACGTCTTGCCTATCAGGACGGTATTCCCAAGGCAAAGCCCACCATCCTTGAGCCGATCGGACAGCTCTTCGTCACCATTCCCGACGAGTATCAGGGCGCGATCATCGGCGACATCAACTCCAAGCGCCGCGGCACCATGATGGGTTCCATGCCCGCCGATGACGGCATGACCACCATCGAGGCGGAAGTCCCCATGGCCGAAATGACCACCTACACCATCGACCTGCGCTCTATGACGCAGGGCGCCGGCTCCTTCACCTGCAAGTTCGTCCGTTACGAGGAAGCCCCCGGCAACGTACAGCAGAAGGTCATCGAGGAAGCCAAGGCTCTCGCCGAGGCGGAAGGCTGATAATTCAGAATATATTCATGGCGGGCTTAGTAAGCCCGCCATTGAAGCATAGTTTCATATAAGGAGGTTATAGCTGTGTCGGGTAATCTTTCGAAAATGAAAAACATTATCTGGGCTGTCGGAATTTTCGCGTGCCTGCTGGCTGTGGCGGTCGGCTTTATAATAGCCTCCGTCAACCGATACAGTGGGGAGCCTTTCTCTACCGAGGTCAATCTCAACAGCGGTAAGATAAGCGCCGATTCGGGCGTGACACAGCTCACCGAGGGGAAAGCGGGATCCGACGGAGTGCTCCTGTATCTCAGCGAGACGGAGGACGCGGGCATGAAGTATATTGACTCTCTCACATTCCTCTGTGACAGCTCCGTGATCGGTATCCGGGACTACGGTGTTCTCAGCGGAGGCAAGGAAACGCTTCAGGTCTGGGGTACCGAGGTCGGCTCCCTCAAGATCAGCGACCTGATGAACGGAAACATCGTCTATCCGGAAGACGGATCACAGATCAGCATAGCCGACGCTGCCATGATCGCAAAGCCTCCGGTGCTTGTGATATGTGTCGGGCAGGACGGCTTAAGCTCCGTGGATGAAAATACCTTCAAGACCGCCTATTCCTCCATGCTCTCTCAGATCAGAGCCGCAAGTCCGAATACGGTTCTGGTGTGCAGTTCGATAAGCTCCGTTTCCGAAACCTATGCCGGTCTGGATAATCTGACATCGCAGATGATCCTCACGGCGAACGAGTGGATCAAGGATCTCTGTCAGGCGAATAATTGCTACTACGTGGATGCGGGACACGCCTGCGACACGGGCTACGGCTATGTGCATCCCACGTATCTGTCCACCAACGGAAAGACCCTCAACTCCGTCGGCGTGACCGAGTATGTAAACTACCTCCGAACGCACGCTCTTGAACGGAACTGAAAGATCTTTGCTCTCTGACCGAAAAAACGGAAACGGTTTTACGCATGATCGCTATAAGACCATACAAAGGTGAAAGAACCTTTGTATGGTCTTTTTATCTTTCTTCTGATAAGAGATCATGATTTGTTTTAAGGAATTCAAAAGTCACACTTGCAACATATCGGATTAGATGATATTATAAAAATGTATCATTTTAAATCGTCGGAGTTTTACTATAACGATACAAACATTTTTTACCCCAGGAGGGAACAGTATGCGCAGAGTAACAGCTATATTTCTTGTTATGTGCTTCTCACTGATCGGCGAATTTGCTTTCGGCGAAGGGATCGAAAATGAAATCTTTGAGGTTGATACAGTGCAGGAAGCAGCTCCGATATCCACGCCGGAGTCTTTGCCTGATCCGATACCGGAGTCTGTGCCTACGGAGGAACTGACATCCACGCCGGAGTCGACATTGGAGCCTGTGCCTACGGAGGGACCGACGTCCACGCCGGAGTCGACACCGGAGGTGACATCGGAGCCTGTGCCCACGGAAGAGCCGACCCCCACGGAAGAGCCGACGTCCACGGAAGAGCCGACCCCCGCGAAAGAGCCGCCCCAGCTGCTTTCGGCTGCGGTTGACGGGATCACTGTCACCGCCGGCGCATCGGAGCTTCAGGCACGCTATTATAACGGTCAGCCGGCATCCGCGACGCTGACCGCTGTCGTAACGCGTTCCGATACCGAAACACCTTTCCCGGAGGCTCTCTCCTGGAGCAGCACTCTGCAGAGTGTTGTTATTGAGCCGGTCGGTTCTACCGGCGAAAGCGAGTATGAGAAGACCTTTACGGCTGCCGCAAAGTACAGCGGCGTCCTGAATGCCTACGGGGACGCTCAGATCACGGCTTCCGCAGCGGGCGTCAGCGGCAGTGTTTCGCTCAAAGTCGTTCCGGCGGTATACGAAGCGGTAATAACGGACGAGAGCGGAACGGAATTTGAATTTGCCCTGATCGGTAAGACCGACAATAAATACGGGTTCGGCGCTGAGCTGAGCTTCGGCTTTACCGACAGCGAAAAGAATGCCGGCAGAAAGGCTTATAAGGACTTTGTCTGGGCAGGTACCATGCAGGATAATCTGGATTCCGGCAATTATCCTGTCTATGTTAAGGCGAATGAGGACAACAGTGAGTTTACCCTGTACAGCGACTCTGCGATGGAATCCGTCCTGACGGCGACCGGCGATCTTGCTCTTTCCCTGACCGGGAAGACGGGCAGTACCGTCACGGTAATAGGAGATGCGGAATACAAAACCGTTTTTGCCCCGGCAGTTGACCCGCAGGAAGACTATGTTTTTTATGTGGCGCATCCTGAAGATACAGAGCCCGAGAAGGAAGACTTTGAATCACAGTACATCTATTCTCTGCCTCTTGTGACCATTGATGAAAAGGACTATAACGGATACAATCTGGAAAGGATCACGCCGGAGACACCGGAAGAGATCGAAGGCACTCTGTACCGGCAGTATTGGAAGATTACCGTACCGAAAGAAAGACTCACCGGCAATATCGTCATAGACGCCAACGCGCATAAGATCGAGAAAGACGAGGAAGATGAAGAAGCTGAGACCACCGGCTACACGGTGGATTTCAGCAAGATAGCCGGTAAGGAGCTTGTCCCGTTTGCCGAGAACGAAGAACTCAAGGGTACGAGCTTCACCGTTACCGATCCGGGGGGTGAAGAGTATGAGGAGTATTACTTCTATTACAGAAAGGATCCCGAGCATCCCGAGAACCCTCACCCGATCTATAGTGTGGACGGAGTATCTTATCCGCTCAGTCCCCTGCCGGTACTGGAAGGGGAAGACCCGGCAACAGAGAGCAGCCTTTATAAAATAGAGGATCTTACCGGCGATGCCGTCATGTCCCTTGGCTATAATGTCAGAAAGATCAGCACAACGGGAAATAATGAGGAGCACCTGATAAGACTGCCCAAGGAGACCGTCAATAAGGGAGAGGACTATACGTTCACCGTCCGAACCTATGACATGACGCAGACACAGCTTCCGGTATACATATCTATCGGTACGAAAATGGTTTACGGTGAAACAGGTGAATCGCCTGTCAAAATGGATGTAAAAGAGGATGATCTCGGGAGATATGCCGAATTCTTCATCCCGGCCTCCGCCATTAACGGGGATATCACGGTCGAGGCTGAGTGCGGCAAAAAAATAAATCTCCATGTAAAATTCTTTGATAACTATAATGTTGACAAATTGGCAGCCATTAAATACAAGTCCTTTGAGTTTACGAGCTCGGAGTTCATTTCCGGAACATATAAGGACACTATCCATACCGGCGAGGTCGAATTTGATCAAAGCGGCTTCGAATTTGAGATCCTTGAGCTGCCTCTGTATATGAACGGTACGAAGCCTAATGTGGACGGTACCTCTTCCGACGGGAACGTTTACCGGTACAGCTATGACTTTACCGGCTCCACCATGGGTGATGAAGAGGTGATCGTAACGCCTGGCCGCTCCTATTCGGACGGGTTTGGCTTCCATCAGATGTATAATGTGAACGGCGGTCAGCCGCTGACGGACGATGTGGTCATCAAAGCGAAGCTTGTCCCCAATGCGTATGAATGTGTAAAGATCGGCGACGATAAGATCAAGAGCATAACAAATAAGGAAACTTACGTATCCGATAATTCCACCCGTTACACCACCAGAGAAAGTACCGCTCCTATGTACCGCTATCTTTTTGCGGCGTCTGCAGATACAACGCTGACACGAAAGCTGTATCTCCGAGTTTATAATCTAACGGAAAACGTAATAAAATCCTATCCCTACACAAGAGAGAAGCTTGAAAGCACCAGCGGAATAGCGCAGATCTACCGCGACTATATTGCAGGACCGGTTATTGCGAAGGCGCTGGGCGATGACGAGCTGGACGTATATGTAACAGGCGCGAACGCCGATTCAGTCAGCTTCTCCGGCAAGCAGAAAGAATGTCAGTACTATAACGGCTGTATTGCAGAGCTCGGTAAGGACTTTGTCTTCACAGCGCCTCCAACCACAAGAATAAATATAAAAGTCGGAGATACGACACTGACGGATGGAAAGCAGTATTCCGCTGCTGCGGACGGAAATGTCAGAAAGTATACCATTCTCGGAGAGTATATGACCGGCGACACCGTAATCAGCGCGGAAGCGTCTCCTGCTTCCTACACAGTTAAATTCTCCGGAAGGTATGAGTTCGTCATACCGTCAGGGAAGCAGGTAGCTGTTCAGGAAGATACCGTGGCGGCAGGACAGGATTACAGCTTCAGTCTGCTGGATGGAGGATATATCACGAAGCTCACGTGCAACGGCAAAGAGCTTACAAAAGATACGGATTACACGGAAACCAACGGCGTTTTCACGATCCGTGCAAGTTCTATCACGGGCGCCATTGAGATCACGGTCTCTCAGTATGTACCGTATAGAGGCGCTTCATACACGTCAAGGAAAACGACGAAAAGCGGTGTTGAGATGGAGATTGACGTGTGGCCGTATCTTTTGATGGACGAAGAGAAGACAATGTATATGGTACTCGTCCAGGGTGAGCCGAATGATAATGAGTATATCTGCTATGACAACAACAAGATGATCTGGGTCGAATCATATGACGGTTATGTATGGTATGAAGAATCTGATGAGAGACTGGAGACCTATTCGACGCAGGTAGACGATCTGATTGATTCGCTGACCGATACTGTTATCAAGAGCAATCTCTCTGAGAAGTCGGAAGATGCGGATGCACCCGTTGAGATCCCGGTGTTTGAAGAATTATTCAATATCACAGACGAGGATAAGATCAGCTGCGATGTAAATGAGGACGGAACGGTCAACGAAGAAGATCTCAAGATCATGCGCCGAATATTCAACTGTGATTTTGAAGATTTTGACGATATCTCCATGAGATGCTTTGTCCTTGCAGATGCGGATAACAGCTGCGAGCTTGATATGTGTGATGCTGCGGTTATCAAGTGGAATTTCGACAAGGACGAAGACGAGGAAGAGGACGAAGACGCGGAAGGATCTGAGGACAACGAAGAAGCTGAGGATCCGGAAACGGCTGAGGAGGAAGAAGAGGAAGAGGAGGAAGAGGAGGAAGAAGAGAAAAGACATTACGACTTTATCCTTACCAGCAACGGTGAAGACAGCCTGTCGGCGGAGGAGGATGCCGTCGTTACCGTTACGCTGATTCTCAAATACCTCGATGCTGACGAGGAAACCGAAATGAGCGCCTTCCAGACGGAGCTGTACTATGATGATGAAGTTCTCGAATATGTCGGATGCGACTCCAAGCTTCCCGAGGGCGTTGAGGCGGCAGATATCCGCACGGATGAATTCGGCAGACGAGTGAGAGTAAGCTATGCGATCCCGGACGAGTCAGAGCTTTTCAAGCAGGAAACCGAAGTAATGAGCTTTGATTTCAAGGTACTGAAGGAAGTGGGCAATTCGAAACTGACACAGGAATGCTTCCTCATAAGCAATGAAGACGGAACAGACACCTATGACAGTGTTGCGGAAGAATTCGTCATCGTGACGGAGCCCTACTTTGTTCCGGAATACAGCGTCGTATTCGAGTCGATGAACGGTGATGCTTACGATGAGGTCCTGATCACGGAAGGGAATCCCGTTAACGAGCCTGAAACGCTCCCCATAAGAGAGGGCTATGAGTTTTCCGGCTGGTACGAGGATGACACATATACACAGAAATATGATTTTTCTTCTCCTGTTGAGAGCAGCATGACGCTGTATGCAAATTGGGAAAAGCTTGAAACGCCGACCAACCCTTGGATCATCTACGCAATAGCGGCGCCGGTCGTGATCGGTCTGATCGTATTTCTGATCCTCCAAAAAAGAGATAAAGAGTAATCTGGAAAAAGACTTTTCGGTGTAAAAACCGAAAGGTCTTTTTTTTTACATTGTTTTAAAATTTTTGCATTATGACTATTGAATTATGTCAACAAATTTGATAATATTAGTTATTATAATAAAAAAGAAGAATGCTGATGAAAAAAAAGGATTGGAAGATACCCTTGCAAAGGCCGGAGATACCGCCGGAACTTGTTTCATCCGGATATTCGCCGCTTCTGTCGGCGGTTATGAGCCTGCGCGGGATCAGAACCGCGGGGGAAGCCGCGGCGATGATCGACGGCGGAAGCGAATGCGTCCATGACCCCATGCTCATACTGGGAATGGACAAGGCGAGAGACCGACTTCGGCGTGCAATTGAAAAAAAGGAAAAGACAGCGGTTTTCGGTGACTATGATGTGGACGGAATTACTTCAACCTGCATAGTGACGGATTATCTGCGCTCCAGAGGGCTGGAGTGCGTACCGTATATCCCGGACAGAAACGAGGAGGGCTACGGACTGAACTGCAGCGCTCTGGATACACTGAAAGCCAAGGGAGTCAGTCTTGTTATAACGGTCGACTGCGGCATTACTGCCATCAAAGAGACAGAGTATGCCGGGAGTATCGGCGTGGATATGATCATCACGGATCATCACGAGTGCAAGAGCGGCGCCTTGCCGGATTCCGCAGCGGTGCTTGACTGCAAGCAGACCGGCGACAGCTATCCCAATCCCTATCTTGCGGGCGTCGGCATGGCACTCAAGCTTGTGTGTGCGATCGACGGCGACAGTGAGGCGATCATAGAAAAATATGCCGATCTTGTGGCGATCGGAACGGTTGCGGATGTAATGCCTCTTGTGGGCGAAAACCGTTACTTTGTCAAAAAAGGGCTTAAAATGCTCGAAGAGCCTCAACGGCCCGGCATTGCCGCAATGTTCCGTGAAGCGTCTGTCGATCCGAAAAAAATATCCGCTTCGATCATAGGCTACAGCCTTGCTCCGCGCCTTAATGCCGCCGGGAGACTCGGACACGCGCAGACTGCGGCGAGACTGCTGCTGAGTGAGGATGACAAGGAAGCGGCGCTCCTTGCATCGGAGCTGTGCCAACTCAACCGGAAAAGACAGAGCATAGAAACCGGGATATGGGAAGAGGCCAACGCGCTTCTCAAGGAGACCAACCCGGAAAAACCGATCGTTCTTGCCAGTGAAAAATGGCATCAGGGTGTTATCGGTATTGCGGCCTCAAGACTTGCCGAGCAGTATTCTCTGCCGTCAATCATGATCTGCATCAACGGGGATGTGGGCAAGGGTTCGTGCAGGAGCTACGGAGGCTTCAACATCTTCGAGGCTCTTTCCGCCTGCTCCGAGCACCTTATCGGCTTCGGCGGGCACGCTCTGGCCGCGGGGCTTAATATAAAGATCGATAAGCTGGATGACTTCCGGCGGGCTCTGACGGAGTATTATCTTCAAAACCGCCCGGAGGAACAGCCGGAGATCAGTTGCGATCTGCTGATAAACGAACCGGGACTTCTCTCCATAGAAAATGTCCGTTCTCTTGATCTGCTCGAACCTTACGGCAACCAGAACCCCCGACCCGTCATGTGTATGTGCGGCGTGATGCTTGACAGCCTGAACAGCGTAGGCGGAGGGAAACATCTGAAAATGCGGGTCAGTCTCGGCGGCACACAGTTTGACTGCATATTTTTTGGCCATACGGCGAAGGAGCTGGGACTGAAAGAGGGAGAACGGGCGGATATCGCATTCACTCCGCAGATAAATGAATTTCGCGGTCATGTTTCCGTTCAGCTTCTCATCTCTGCGGCCAGACCCCACAGCGGACAGGCTGCCTGCCGTGCCATTCTGGAGGGGGACAGGGAAGCGCTGTATTCCGCATGGCGCTTCTGCCCGGAGAGGGAGGATTTTGTAAGAGTATGGCGCATGATGAGCGGCAGTTTCCGCGTCGGAAGCAGCGTCCCGGAGATCATGGCGCAAGCCCCCGGAAAAATGCCGCCGGAAAGATTCTGCCTGTGCCTTGCAATTTTCAACGAAGCGGGACTTCTGGCAAACGAAAACGGAGGCATATACGGCGCGGCCTGTGTGAAAATAGACGGCAAAGCGGATCTTGATTCCACCCCGATCGCCGCAAAGCTCCGCTCCTATCGGAAGGGGTGCGCAGTATGAATGAGAAAACCATAGACAGTATAGATAAATTCGATGCGGACGCGCAGTTTGCTTTTTTACTGGACAAGATACGCGATGCGGGGCACAGCATGGATTCAGGACACATCCGGGCAGCCTACGATACTGCACGGATCGCTCATTCCGGTCAGAAACGCAAGGACGGAACTCCCTATGTTACCCACTGCATAGCGGCGGCGGATATTTCCGTCGATATGGGACTGGACGAGGATTCGATCGTTGCGGCGCTGCTGCATGACGTCATTGAGGACACCACGCTTACGCACGCGGATATTGCCCATCAGTTCGGTACGCCGGTCGCGGATATCGTCGAGGGCGTGACCAAGCTGACAAGAGTGCAGTACACCAGCAAGGAAGACGAGCAGATGGAGAATCTGCGCAAAATGCTGCTGGCGATGGCAAAGGATATCCGTGTCATACTGATAAAAATCGCGGACAGACTCCATAATATGCGCACGATGGACTTTCAGAACCCGGAAAAACAGAGGCAGAAATCTCTGGAGACCATGGAGATCTATGCGCCGATCGCGCACCGTCTCGGTATGCAGAGATGCAAATGGGAGCTGGAAGATCTGTCGCTGAAATACCTCGACCCCAACGGCTATAATGAGATCACCGAGGATCTGGAAAAGAAGATGCCGGTGCTCGAGGGCTTTATGGCCGCCACAAAGGAAAAGATCCGGACCCGCCTTGAAAAAGACGGGATCCGGTGTACGATCTTCTACCGCATCAAGCACGTTTACAGCATCTACCGCAAAATGTACAGTCAGAATCTGAATATGAGCGGAATATTCGATCTCTGCGCCTTCCGGGTGATCGTGGACACGGTACCGGACTGCTACAACGTTCTGGGGATCATCCACGAAATGTTCAAGCCCGTGCCGGGAAGATTCAAGGACTATATTTCCACTCCCAAGCCCAATATGTACCAGTCGGTGCATACCACCGTCATCGGCTCGGAGGGCATACCCTTTGAGGTACAGATCCGGACATGGGATATGCACCATACCGCCGAGTACGGCGTCGCCGCCCATTGGAAATACAAGATGAACGACGGGGGGCAGACGGTCAAAGAAGGGGACGAGGATAAATTCGCCTGGGTCCGACGGCTTTTAGAAAGTCAGCAGGACAGCGACGCCGCGGACTTTTTTCACAATCTGAAAATCGATATGTTCTCCGACGAAGTTTTCGTCTTTTCGCCAAAGGGAGATGTTATAAATCTTCCCGCAGGAGCAACGCCCATTGACTTTGCCTACTTTATCCACTCGGATGTGGGCAACCATATGGTCGGGGCGATGGTGAACGGACGGATCGTGACCTATGACCATGTGCTGCAAAACGGCGACATCGTGGAGATACGCACCTCCAAATCCGCCCCCGGTCCGAGCCGCGACTGGCTTACCGTGGCAAAGAGCGGCTCCGCCCGAACGAAGATCAAGCAGTGGTTCAAGAAAGAGCGACGCGAGGAGAATATCATGCGCGGCCGTTCCATGCTGGAGGATGCGCTGAAGATCAACGGATGCACGCTGGAAGAGGCAACGGCGGAGGATATTGCCGCGCCGATCCTCAAGCGTCTGTCTGTTGCAAACGTGGAAGAGCTGTTTGCCGCGATCGGCTACGGCGGCGTCACGGCCACAAGAGTCGCCAACCGATTAAGGGACGAGCTTCAGAGAGCCAATAAGAACGAGAAGGACAAAAAAACCGAGATCGACAAGCTCAATCAGGCGGCGGAGCGTCGGGAGCGCAGTGCGGTAAAGCAGGCCAAAGCCATTCATGGAATTCTTGTGGAGGGACTGGACAACTGTCTTGTAAAGTTCTCCCGCTGCTGTACCCCTGTTCCCGGAGACGATATTATCGGCTTCATCACCCGAGGGCAGGGCGTATCGATCCACCGCACGGACTGCGCGGACTATGTCCGCCGCCGCTCCGAACCGGAAAATGAGGGACGCTGGGTGGAGGTAAGCTGGGCGGAAGTCATTACCGACAGCTATGTGAGCACTCTGACACTGACAGCCAAAGACCGTCCCGGACTTGTCATGGACATTGCGACAGTACTCAATACTCTCAATGCCAAAGTCCGCACACTTTCCGCCCGAGACCTTCCCGGAGGGCTTGCTCTGGGAAGCGTAACGCTGGAGGTCAAGAACAGTGCGGAGCTGAAATATATTATTTCCCGCCTTGCCACGATCCCGGGCGTAACGGGAGTAACGAGATAATGCATAATGCAGAATGCACTTGCCTCCCCTGAAAGGGGAGGTGCCGAAGGCGGAGAGGTCAGAAATGCGGAATGGCCGGATAGTGTTCTATACAATATAATAATAAGAAGGAAAAGAAAATGAGAGCTGTACTGACACGTGTCCGGTCTGCTTCGGTGGAGATCGACGGAGCGATAAAGGGACAAATCGGCAGAGGATTTCTTGTGCTTTTAGGGGTGCATGAAAACGATACCGAAAAGGAAGCGGAGAAAACAGCCGATAAGATCTGCGGCCTGCGGATCTTTGAGGATGAAAACGGCAAGATGAACGTCAACCCTACGGACGCGGGGGCGGCCAATATCCTCATCATCAGCCAGTTCACCCTTTTTGCCGACTGCAGATCGAGAAGACCGGGCTTTTCCAAAGCGGCGCGCCCGGAGAAAGCGATACCGCTCTATGAAAAGGTCATCGCCCTGTGCCGGGGAAAAGGCTTTCATGTCGAGACAGGCGAATTCGGCGCGGATATGCTCGTAAGCTCCGAAAATGACGGCCCCCTGACGATCCTGCTGGATACGAATGAACTTTAGAAAATTCGGAATGCGGAATACTCGAAAAAATGAAAAAGAAGGTGTATTTTCTTGCTGATAAAGACTCTCCCTGTTGGTCAGCTTGAGACCAACTGCTATGTCGTCACCGATGAAAACTCGCTGCGCTGTGTTGTGATCGACCCGGGCGATGAGAGCAATACGATTCTTGACTATCTGGAATCGAACCGGCTCAAATGCGAGGCGATCCTGCTGACCCACGGGCATTTCGACCATACGGGAGCCGTCGGCGCGGTTGCCGGGGAGACTGGTGCGACCGTATATATGAACAGCCGCGATGACGCACGCGTTATGAAATCGCGGCAGATGATCTTTGCTCTTCCCGAGAGCGGCATAAACTACGACGACGGAGATGTCATCGAAGCTGCCGGAATGCGCTTCGAGATCCTTGCAACGCCCGGACATACACCGGGCAGTGTGACAGTAAAATGCGAGGACTGTCTTTTTACCGGGGATACTCTTTTCAAAGGCAGTCTCGGACGGACGGATCTGGACGGCGGCGATATGGAAAAGGAGCTGGCATCCCTCAAAAAGCTCTGCTCCTTAGAGGGAGATTACGAGGTCTATCCCGGGCATATGGATGCCACAACGCTCCAGCGGGAGAGAAGCTTCAATTACTATTGCCGTGCGGCGATGGGTATGTAAAATTTCAGGGAACAAAACAGAATTTTTTGCAGTCATAATTTTGACTGTCTTCTAAAAAAAGAGGTAATTTTTTATGAAACAGCCAACCCTTGTTATTCTGGCCGCCGGCATGGGCAGCCGTTTCGGCGGTCTCAAGCAGATCACGGCCGTAGATGACCGCGGACACGCCATCATTGATTTTTCTCTGTACGATGCCTACCGCGCCGGCTTTCGCAAGGTGGTATTCATCATCAAGCACGAGATCGAGGAAAGCTTTCGGGAGTTTGTCGGAAAGAGAGCGGAGAAACACTTCGATGTGAAGTATGTCTTCCAGCAGACCGATATGCTCCCGCCGGGGTATACTCTTCCCGCGGATCGGGTGAAGCCCTGGGGGACAGGGCACGCGGTACTGTGTGCGAAGGATGCTGTGGATGGCCCCTTTGCTGTGATCAACGCGGATGACTTTTACGGCCCTACCGCTTATTCCGCACTGTATGATTACTTCATGTCCGACCGCCCCGAGACGGAGCACGCCATGGTCGCCTACCTTCTGCGGAATACCGTTACGGAAAACGGTTCCGTGGCCCGGGGCATCTGCGAGGTGGAGGACGGATTTCTGAGCGATGTTGTTGAGCGCACCAGGATTTTCAAGAGAGGGGAGGACGGCGAATATACCGAGGACGGCGAGACCTTTATTCCCGTGGCGGGTGAAACGCCCGTTTCCATGAACTTCTGGGGCTTTAATGCCTGTTTCTTTGATCAGCTCGAAAAGCGTTTCCCGAAGTGGCTGGATGAAACTCTTCCGACCAATCCTTTGAAGGGCGAATACTTCCTTCCCTTTGTCGCGGATGCGATGATAAAAGAGGGCGAGGGGAAGGTCAGGGTCCTCAACTGTCATGAGACCTGGCACGGCATTACTTACAAGGAAGATATGGAAAACGTTATCAGCTCCATAGCGAAAATGAGAAGCGAGGGGCTCTACCCGGAAGACTTACTGGACTGACAGGGGGAAAAGGGAAAAATGAAGATACTGGTAACGGGCGGCGCCGGATATATCGGCAGTCACACTTGCGTTGAGCTTCTCAATAAGGGCATGGAAGTCGTTGTCATTGACAACCTCGTCAATTCCAAAGCAAAATCTCTTGAAAGAGTGCAGCAGATCACCGGGAAGGAGCTTACATTCTATCAGGAGGATGTTCGGAACCGCGCCGTACTCGACGAAATATTTGAAAAACACGACATAAACTGCGTTATCCACTTTGCCGGACTCAAGGCCGTGGGTGAATCGGTTCGGATGCCGCTGGAATACTACGACAACAATCTCTTCTCCACGGTCACGCTCTGCGAGGCAATGCGGGATCACAAGGTAAAGAATATCGTTTTCTCCTCCTCGGCGACCGTCTACTCCGCCGAAAATGAAGTCCCTCTCCGTGAGACGAGCCGCACCGGTATGTGCACCAACCCCTACGGCTGGACAAAATACATGAACGAACAGATCCTGCGGGATACTTCCAATGCGGTGGACGACTGGTCGGTCGTTCTTCTCCGCTACTTCAATCCAATCGGCGCGCATGAGAGCGGACTGATCGGGGAGGACCCACAGGGGATCCCCAACAACCTGATGCCCTATATCGCGCAGGTTGCCGTGGGTCGAAGAGACCACCTGAGCATTTTCGGCAATGACTATGATACCCATGACGGCACCGGTGTGCGCGACTATATCCACGTTGTCGATCTGGCGCGCGGCCATGTGGCGGCGATCGAGTATATGCAGGAGCACCGGGGCGAGAACGTTTTCAACCTCGGTACCGGCAGGGGATACAGCGTTTTGGATATGGTGAAAGCCTTCGAGCGTGTCACCGGACGTAAGATCCCGTATGAGATCGTCAACAGAAGACCGGGGGATATCGGCACCGTTTACGCCAGTCCCGATAAGAGCGCGGAGCTTTTAGGCTGGAAGGCACAGTACGGACTGGACGAAATGTGCCGCGATATCTGGAAATGGCAGTCGCAGAACCCGATGGGATATACAGAATAAGGGTTTCTTAAAAAAATTTACATAATTTTTTGATAAAAATTTGTAATTACCTATTGCAATTTGATTTCACTTGTAGTAATATTGTAACCAATAATAGAGGACATCTCTATTACCCGCTCCTCTCGGGGAGAGGAAACGCAAATCAGTTAATAATTTCGATCCGCAAAGGATCGGTTAGGGGGAAAAAATATGAAAAAACGACTCATCAGTTTTGTACTGACAGTTGTGATGCTGGTGTCGCTTTGCACGGTATTCACGGCAAGTGCTTCGGCAGAACCTGCCGTTACAACGGTGTCACTGCCTTCAGGCGGCAGCGTGGTCAAACTGTGCGAAGGTTTGGGTGTGAATTACTACGCCCATAAGAATCTGATTATGAGCCTCAACAACATAACCAGTGAAAGCCAGTTTTACAAACTGTCGGCGGGTACGCCTGTCGTACTTCCTGTCAATGAGGCCGCTGCGGCTTCACTGGAAGGCGGTACTGCCGCGGCGACGCCTCTGTCCGCCGGCACGCTGACTGCCGCAGGTACGACTGCCGCAGCCGGGACAACTCCGGCGGGACAGACGACCGCTCTTCCGGCCGGTGACAGCGTCGCCTACTATCTGGTATGGTATAGCATCCAGAGAGGGCAGACGATCGACAGCATCTACCGTGACTGGGGCCTGAACTACAGGACCTATGACAACCAGATCCGGAAGCTCAACAACATTTCCAGCTATAATTCCCTTGTGGCAGGAAAAACCTATCTTCTGCCCACCACCAACCCGGCCGTTGCCAATTCCGCCTACTACACCGTCATGGCTCATACCATGAGAGCCGGTGAGTACGCCTATGATATTATTACCAATCAGTACTCTCTGAATTATAACCAGATCCAGCAGATGACTCTTGCACTGAACAACACCTCCGATCTGTCCTACGTCGGTGCAAATACGACTCTGTATATTCCGGTTTCCGGTATCGTATCTCCGAGCACGACCGTGTCTCCCACCACGGCGGCTGTAACCACCACCGCTACGGTGAGTACCAGTGCCAATTATAATCTGGTCAGCCAGACCACCGTCAACGGCTCCTTTGCACTGATGGTAGACAACAACGTTGTAACCACCGCACAGGCCGGCAAGATCGTTACGGTCGTCGCAACGCCCGATGTCGGCTACGGCATTGATATGGTCCGTGTGACCAAGGTCGGTGACGCTTCCTCTGCTGTTGCGGTCAACAACAACTGCTTCGTTATGCCTAATTACTCCGTTATCGTCAGTGTGACCTTCAAGCCGGTTCCTGCTTATAAAATCAATGTCGAAAGCAGCAAGGAAGGAACCGTAGTTGCCATGGTCAACGGCAGCGTCGTAACGCAGGGCTATCTCGGCAGCAGCGTTTCGGTGAGAGCCATTCCCAAGGCCGGTTTCATGCTTGACACCGTAAAAGTTACATATAACAATAAAAAGGACAGCGTTGCGGTCGAGAACAATATGTTTGTTATGCCGGCAACCGATGTCACCGTTACCGCCTCTTTCGTGTCCGACCCGGACTATGATCCCAGCAAGGGCAATCTGATCTCGGTCGATGCAAATTACTGTGAAGTCAAGACCTTCGTCGGTACGGAAGAAGTCCGCTATGCCAAGAAGGGCGAGGTAGTTTCCGTCAACGTTGTACCTTATGCCAACTACACCGTCACCTCTTTAAAGATATATAGTTCCGATTACTCCAAGATCATCGCAACCGACAAGTACGGCTTTACCATGCCGGACGGTCCCGTCAATGTCGTTGTGGAGGCGAAGCCCACGGTAAGCGCCAGCTTCCCGATCAATGTCGTTGACCCCGTAAACGGCGATGTGTCCGTGACGGTCAATGATGTTGAGGTGGATTCGGCGATCATCGGTCAGACCGTGACCGTGCATGGTTATGAAACCAAGCCCGCCTACAACTATCTCACCACGGTCTATAAGACGGACGAGCCCACCGTTGCCGTTCCCGTTGAGCAGAATGATGACGGCAGCGCAAGCTTCGTCATGCCTGACTTTGAAGTAACCGTAAGAGTCAAGTTCTACACCTACTACAATGTCTATACCCATGCAAGCAACGGACTGTACGGTACCTACGGCATTGTCTGGAGCCGGAATCCGTATGTTGCCATCGACAAGGCCGGCGCAGGCGTTGAGCTCATGGTCACCTTCGGATACATAAAACCCGGCTACAGTGTTTCCGAGATTATGCTGGTCTATGCCGACGGCAGTACCTACACGCTGGACGGAAATACCTTCATCATGCCCGACTGTGATGTGATCGTAAAGGTCAACTTTGCTCCGAGCCAGGTCGTCCGCGCATACTCGATCACAGAGAACGATACCGATAAGGCCGCTGTATATCCGCACTGGGGCAACATCTACGCGGTCGGCGGAGTATACCTTAATGACCTCAAGGACTATTATCTGGATGTTGAAGTTGCTGACGGCAGCACGGTTACGGTAACACCTTATGCCGAGATCGGCTACCAGTTTGACAAGTTTGTGATCAACTACAAGGATCCCGACGGAAACTTCCAGAGCAAGACCTATACTTATCTGGATAAGAATCCCACGACTTTGAAGTATCAGTTCACGATGCCCAAGATCATGGACGGCACGGTCGTTGAGCTGAGAGTCTACTTCAAAGAGGTCCGTACCTACAGCATCACGCAGGATTACACCAATGCCTGCGATCCGGCCAATATCGACATGAGCAATGCGGATCACCACATGGGTACATTCGGCTTCATGACCGTATACGATAACTGCGATCATGCGGCAGAGGATACCAAGCTCTATATTATTTCTTCCGCGAATACCGGCTACCGTGCCGATCTGAGCGGCGTGAAGATCTATAAGGCGAACTCTGACGGTACCTATACCGATGTCACCAACGATCCCGATGTTAACTACGATCCCACCAACTGCTCCTTCTTCATGCCGACCTACGACGTAAAGGTCTATGTGCCCTTCACCGAATCCATGTTCTGGGTCAATCTTGAGAAGTCCTTTGATTCCTCCAAGGGTCTTGCCAGAGGCGAGCTCACTCTCGTTGTGAACGGCGTCCACTTCACGGAAGAAACTCTGACCCTCACCGGCACGGATAAGAATAACACCCGCAAGGTATTTGACGCAGGTGTTCTCATGAAGATCGTGAATACATCCAACGAAGGATATATTCTCAATTCCAAGACTCCCTTCAGCATCTTCCGTGTGGACAAGAACGGCAACTACATCAGCGCCAACCTTGCAAAAACTCTTATGGTGGACGGCTCGACGGATACCTTCGTAATGCCTCCCTTCAATATCTCTGTCAAGGCAAACTATGATGACGAGGTCGTCGCCATCGTCAAGGCACCCTGCGAGCACGGCTCCTTCACCGTACCTGCACAGGCTGCATGGAACGCTCCCTTTGATATCACCGAGATCTATCCCGAGGAAGGCTTTGAACTCAGCGAGATCCTGCTGACCTACACCGCCTTTGACGGTACGCCGCATAAGGAAGAGTCCATTGATATCTCCTCCGTGAGCGGTTCCTCCAAGACCATTCAGCTCGCCGGCGGCGGCAAGCCTCAGAGCGATGTCACCGTAAAGGTCGTCTTCACAGCCGTTAAGAATCCTGTTAAGATCAACTATAAGTTCAGCGGCAAGCCCGTTGAGATCGCAGACTATTACAATGTTGACCTTGATGCTCTCGAAACCGGCAGCATTATGATCACCAGAGACGTAACAACTCTCTGGAAGGGCGATAAACGTACCGATACCGTATCCAAGGAGAACGGTATCCTCACCGGCAACTACGTCAGACTGGGACGCTCCTACCTGCACTACGATGCAAACTTCAATATCTCCGGCGTATCCGTCGCCAATAACGGCTACCCCGTGGAAGTCACTCCTCAGGACGGCTACTACTACTTCTACATGCCTTACGTGTCCGAAGGCGATTGCATCATTACCGTAAATTACACCAACCTCGACGAGTACAGCTTCTACCTCAGCGATAAGGCCACCGGCGACGCAGAAGTCAAGGATGTTACCTTCCGGGTGAGCGGCGCCGCTGCGACCACCGCACATCCCGGCGATCAGATCAGTGTATACGGAAGCTTCGGTACAGTGCCTGCCGGCAAGACCCTGAAGGTCTATGCAGTCTACACCGACAGCGACAACGTAACGCACAGAGTGAAAGCTGCCGAAGACAGAGATCACTGGAACTTCACCGTGGCAAGCATGCCCGTACACGCAACCGTCGCTATAGAGTATGCCTTTGAATCCGCTGAGCACGTCATCACCGATGCAAAGGCCGAAGGCAGCCGGAGCGAATTCTGGGTGGACGGCGAGCAGGTCATCGCGGATGCTTCCGGCGAACTGAAGGTTTCCGCAGGCAAGACCGTTACGGTCAAGCCCATCATTGGCACAATTCCCGCAGGAAAAGTTGCTATCGGCATCAGCACGACTCCCGATATGGCTACCGAAGGCTTCACCTTCGTAATGCCTGATTCCGCTGTCTCCGTCAGCCTGACTCTCTCCGCAGCACTCACGGTTTCCATCGATCCCGCAGTCGTTTCCGAACTGGTTTCCAAGGCCGATTACACCATTACCACCAGCCAGGGCACCAGAAGCAATGAAAGCCAGTATGCCTATACCGGCGATGTCGCAGCCTTCTCGATCCTGCCTAAATCCGGCTACGTTCTCGACAGCTCTGCCATCAAGGCTTATGAAGGCATCAACGAGATCACGGTATATCCCGTTGCCGGAAAAGACAATGAATTCTATGTCAATGTCGGCACAAGCGATATAATCATCAACGGCTTCGCGTTCCAGAAGCAGGAACAGAAGGTCAATATCCACTACACGGCTGATTCCGCATACACCCGGTGCGCCTTTGAAAAGAACGGCTCTCCCGTCACGCTCGAAACAGCGACCGGCGGAAAGATCACCGATGCTGAATTTGGCACCAACGATGTGCTCTCCGTGAAGGACTATGACGGATACAGACTTGTCTCCGCGAACGTGAAGTATCTCACCGCAGACAATGCGGCGGGCAGCAGCTCGGTTGATCTGAACAGCGGAATGATCACCC
>JAZLGK010000003.1:0-13105 GCA_045616265.1 Candidatus Limivicinus sp.
TTTGGTCTCTTTGTTTGTGATGATTCAATTATACCACAAAATCGAGTGAATTTCTTCCCTTTTTTTATTCTTTTTTTCTTGTTTACCTACTTTTTTACTTGGCGTTTTCCTGCGGATAACTTTTCACCGAAACTCAAGAAGCATGACTCTTGCCTTTTTTGCGGATCCATCGTATAATCAATTGGTTTATATTAATAATACGGCTTTTAACGAGACAGAGGCGGATCATGAAACTGAATTCGACAGATATACAAAACGCATTGGAGATCGTAAAAACGGCGCCGGAGACGGCAGGACTCCCTCCGGAGGAAATGGAACGTTTTCTGAGTCTGACGAAAGGCGTGCTGGAAGCTTACGGCAGACGCTTCGGTGAGGAAGCGGATTTTTCCCTTGCTTTCCGAAAGCATCTTGTCAGCATAGAGCTGAAGATCACCGTTCCGGGAAAGCCGTACGATCCTTTGCTGGACAGAAACGACCCGACCTTTGACGACACCTATAAGCTTTTCAGCCGTCTTCTTACGGACAGACTTTCTACAGCGTTTTACATCTATGGATACAGAGAGAATATCATATCGATCCGCGCCCCTCGGCACAGACACGGGAGATTTCTCAAAAGTCCGACTCTGTGGGCGGCTCTCCTCGGCATCCTGTTCGGGTTCCTCTCCCATATGCTGCCGACAGCTGTTTTTGATTTTCTGATCAATGAGTTTGTTTCTCCGGCATATTCCATTCTGGTCAGGACTCTGTCCGGGGTCACGGGGCCGCTGCTGTTTCTGTCACTGATCAGCTCGATTGCGACGCTGAGCGATATAAGCGAACTGAATACGCTCGGCAGAAGCACTATACGGCATTTTGTGATCACGCTGACGGCTGTTTCGGTTATGTCCATTCTGGTATGCGCCCTGTTTTTCCGAAATCTGGGCGGAGAAGGGACATCGATCCTGCCCGACAGGATTATAGCTCTGTTTCTTGATATGATACCGACCAATCTGTTTTCCCCCTTCGTGGAGGGGAAAATACCGCAGCTGATCGTTCTCGGGCTTGGTATGGGCGCGGCGCTGCTGATGATCGGCGAGCGCGGCAGCGGGCTGAAAAGTCTCCTTGGGGAGACGTCTATCTGGCTCAGTACACTCAGCAGCATAATAAACAAGGCCGTCCCGGCAATCACCTTTCTAAACCTTATGAATCTTGTGGCGTCCGGTCGGTATGCGCTGATCCTGGAAGCATGGAAGTATATTGTGGCCTTCTTCCTGTGTATGCTGGCCTATGCTCTCTGGAAACTCTTTTTTGTGTCATTCCGGCATTCGCTCAACCCGCTTGTTTTGCTGAAAAAGCTGAAACCGCTTGTGTCCGCCGGTTCCACCTCCGGAAACGGCGTTTCGTCCATGAAACGGCAGAAGCGGATCGCGGAAGAGGAGTTCGGTATACAGGCTTCGTTTTCTGATTTCTGGATGTCTATGAGCTACGCCATGCTCAACCCGACCACTGCGGTCACCTGTGTAGCCTCGGCCTTCTGTGCGGCGAAGATGTCGGGAGTGTCCGTGTCGGTACCGTTTCTGGTGGTTCTGCTTCTGCTGTCCGTGCAGGTCTCCATCGCCTCTCCGGGACTTACGAGTTCCCTGGTGATCATCTTCGGACAGTTGGGACTTTCGACGGACTATGTGGGTATATTTACGACCTGCAAAATCGTTACCGGCAAAATAGCGGCGCTTTTCTCGGCGTATTCCGCGCTGCTGGAGGAACTGAATGCCGCGTTCCGGGAAAAAGCCGTGGACGAATCGATCCTTTCCGCCAAAAATACGGAAATTTTGGAATGATACAATATATTGTACCGGCACTTTACATAATTCCCGATTTATGGTATAATCAACCGTAAATGATCTGCGGCAGAAAAGAAAAACGCCGCATGGAGGAGCATAAATGGCAAATTCAACTCCACAGTACGGTAACGACAGTATATCCCAGCTCAAGGGCGCGGACAGAGTCCGGAAAAGACCCGGGGTTATTTTCGGCTCCGACGGACTCGACGGCTGCGAGCACGCGGTTTTTGAGATACTCTCCAACGCCATAGACGAGGCGCGCGAGGGCTACGGCGATGTTATCACCCTCACATACTATGAGGATAAGTCCATCGAGGTCGAAGACTTCGGGCGCGGCTGTCCCGTGGACTGGAACCCCAATGAGAAGCGCTTCAACTGGGAGCTGGTCTTCTGCGAGCTCTACGCGGGCGGCAAGTATAAAAACGCCGACGGGGGAGACTATGAGTATTCCCTCGGCCTCAACGGTCTCGGCTCCTGCGCCACGCAGTACGCGTCGGAATATATGGACGTCACCGTCCGCCGGGACGGGAAAAAATATCAGCTGCATTTTAAAAAGGGAAAGGTCGTCGGCAAAAAGGGACAGGAGCTCACTGTGGAGGAGAGCGACCGCAAAAAGACCGGTACAACGATCCGCTGGAAGCCGGACCGGGAGGTCTTTACCGACATCGACATTCCCGAGGAGTATTTTGACGGTGTACTGCATCGCCAGTCCGTTGTCAACGCCGGGATCACTTTCCGCCTCCAAATAGAGGAAAAAGGGAAATTCCGCCGGAAGGACTACTGCTACGAAAACGGCATCATCGACTACGTGAAGGAGATCGCCGGAGAAGGCGCACTGACTTCACCCGAGTTTATCTCCGCCGAGCGTAAGGGACGCGACCGGGAGGACAAGCCCGAGTATAAGGTAAAGCTCTCTGCGGCGTTCTGCTTTTCCAACAAAACGCAGATGATCGAGTATTATCACAACTCCTCCTGGCTTGAAAACGGCGGTGCGCCCGATAAGGCGGCCAGAAGCGCCTTTGTTTCGGCGGTGGACGCCTATATCAAGAGTATAGGCAAATATCAGAAAAACGAGTCATCCGTCAAGTTTCAGGATATTCAGGACTGCCTCATTCTCGTGACAAACTGCTTCTCCACCCAGACCAGCTACGAAAACCAGACCAAGAAGGCCATCAACAATCTCTTTATCCAGAAGGCTATGACGGAGTTTTTCAAATCCCGTCTTGAAGTTTATTTTATCGAAAACAAGCCCGAAGCCGATCGGATCGCCGAGCAGGTGCTTATCAACAAACGAAGCCGCGAGACCGCCGAAAAGGCACGGCAGGGAATGAAAAAGAAGCTCTCCGGCAGCATCGATATCGCCAACCGCGTGCAGAAATTCGTGGACTGCCGAAGCCGCGATGTGGAAAAGCGCGAGATCTACATCGTTGAGGGCGACAGTGCCTTAGGTGCGTGCAAGTTATCCCGGGATGCGGAGTTTCAGGGGATCATGCCCGTCCGGGGAAAGATCCTCAACTGCCTCAAGGCGGACTACGTGCGCATTTTCAAAAGCGACGTTATCACCGATCTCATGAAGGTGCTCGGCTGCGGCGTGGAGGTAAAGGACAAGCACGTCAAGGAGCTTGCCGGTTTTGACCTTGACAGTTTAAGATGGAGCAAGATCATCATCTGTACCGACGCCGATGTGGACGGCTTCCAGATCCGGACGCTGATCCTGACCATGCTCTACCGCCTTGTGCCGACCCTCATAAACGAAGGATATGTGTATATCGCCGAATCGCCGCTTTATGAAATAGAATGTAAGGGAAAAACCTATTTTGCCTACTCCGACCGGGAAAAAGCGGAGATCGTCGATAAACTCGGCAATGCAAAAATGAGCATCAGCCGCAGCAAGGGTCTCGGCGAAAACGACCCGGACATGATGTGGATGACCACCATGAACCCCGAGAGTCGCCGTCTCATCAAGGTCATGCCCGAGGACATACAGAAGATGAGCGAGATGTTCGACCTCCTGCTGGGCGATAATCTGGAAGGCAGAAAAAACCATATCGCCGAATTCGGGTATAAATACCTCGACATGGCGGATATATCATAATCGATTGTAAAACATAGAGAACCGAATTCGACGTTATGTTAACTATCCGCGGTAGGGAACGGTCTTGACCGTTCCGGGATAATGAAAAGTGGAAAGAGAGAAAAAATGAAAGTTTACGGGAATTCCTTTGTACAGAGCCGGGAGCTGGCAAAAAAGCTGGCCATAGCGACAGTCATCTTCGCGGTGGGGAGCTTTGTGTCGATCGGTGCGGACAGCGCCATCCAGTTTTCCTTTCTTGCGCTCACCTTTGTGCTCTGCGCTCTGACTGTCTATGTTATCATACGCTATTGCCGCTGTCCCCATTGCGGCAAGCGCATTTATTTCGGCGTTCTGAAAGCGAGGACCTGCCCCGCCTGCCACAGAGACCTTGTAAACGGAAAGAAAACGAAGAAAAAATAATTATGAAAACAACAATACGTCAACATAATTATGAAAAACTAAATACGTAAACATGATTATGTAAACAAGATTACGTTTATTAAATTATGCTAATTAAATTATAAGAACAGTATTATGCTTACAAAAATATGTTAATAAAATTATGTCAATAAGATTATGTTAACTTAACGAGTGCTTGATTGATTTCTTTTGTTGAAACGGAGAAAGGCTGTGGCAAAGAAAGTTCAAACCGAAAAAAAGAAAAATGACAATCCCAATGTCGTGGGACTTAAAGCGGAGGTCGTGGAGCAGCCCATCACCGAGACGCTGGAGACCAATTATATGCCCTACGCCATGAGTGTCATCGTCTCCCGCGCCATCCCGGAGATCGACGGCTTCAAGCCCTCGCATCGGAAGCTTCTCTATACCATGTTCAAAATGGGGCTTCTCAGCGGAAAGCGCACAAAGAGCGCCAATATCGTCGGTCAGACCATGAAGCTCAATCCCCACGGGGACGCGGCGATCTATGAAACGATGGTGCGCCTGTCCGCCGGTTATGAAGCCCTGCTGACGCCGTTTGTGGACTCAAAGGGCAACTTCGGCAAAGTGTATTCCCGGGATATGTCGTATGCCGCCTCAAGATACACAGAGGCAAAGCTTTCCGACATCTGCGCGGAAATATTTAAGGATATCGATAAGGATAACGTGGATTTTGCCGATAACTATGACGGCAGTATGCAGGAACCCGTGCTGCTGCCTACGGCGTTTCCGAATGTCCTTGTCTCCGCCAACTCCGGTATTGCCGTCGGCATGGCGAGCATGATCTGCGGCTTTAACCTCAACGAGGTCTGCGAGACGACGATCAATTATCTGCGCGACCCGGAATGTGATATACTGTCAACCATGCCGGCGCCTGACTTTCCCACCGGCGGCGAGATCGTCTATGACCGGCGTGAGATGGAGGAGATATACCGCACGGGACGCGGCAGCTTCAAGGTGCGCGCGAAGTGGCGCTATCTGCAGAAAGAAAACATCATTGAAATATACGAGCTCCCCTATACCACCACCTCGGAGGCTGTCATCGACAAGGTCGCGGAGCTTATCAAGCTCGGCAAGATAAAAGAGATCAACGATATGCGTGACGAGACCGACCTTAGCGGCTTGCGTCTTGCCATTGATTTAAAGCGCGGCGTCGATCCCGAAAAGCTCATGGCGAAGCTTTTCAAAATGACCACGCTGCAGGACGCTTTTCCCTGCAATTTCAACATCCTTGTCGCCGGGAATCCACGGGTCATGGGCGTTGCGGAAATACTGGAGGAGTGGACGGCGTGGAGAAGCGACTGTATCCGAAGGCGCGTATATTTTGAGCTGCAGAAAAAGCAGGAAAAGCTGCATCTTCTGAAAGGTCTTGCCAGAATACTGCTGGACATCGACAAGGCCATCGATATTATCCGCAATACGGAGCTGGAAGCGGATGTTGTGCCGAATCTCATGATGGGCTTCGGCATCGATCAGGTGCAGGCGGAATATGTCGCCGAGATAAAGCTGCGGAATATCAACCGTGAGTTTATCTTAAAGCGCACCGGCGAGACCGAACAGCTCGAAAAAGACATCGGGGAGCTCGAGACCACCGTCAACAACCGCCGGAAGATCAAGGCGATTATTATTGAAGAGCTCAGGCAGATCAACAAAAAGTATGTGCTCCCTCGAAAGACAACGCTGGTCTATTCCGACGAGCTGACGGAGTATACCGAGGAGGAGACGGTCGATGCCTATCCCGTCACGCTGTTTTTAAGCCGCGAGGGATATTTCAAGAAGATCACCGCCCAGTCGCTTCGCATGAGCGGGGAGCAGAAGTATAAGGACGGGGACGGTCTTAAGCTCTCCTTTGAGGCCACCAACGCCTCGGAGCTTCTTGTACTGACCGACCGCCAGCAGATGTATAAGGCCAGAGTTTCCGATTTTGAGGACGGCAAGGCCTCGACTCTGGGCATTTATCTGCCTACAAGATTACAGATGGACGAGGGCGAGAGCATAGTCACGGTGCTCGACCCGGGAGATTATAAAGATCACCTGCTCTTTGCTTTTGAAAACGGAAAGATCGCCCGTGTGGAGCTTGCCGCCTACGAGACCAAGACCAACCGCAAAAAGCTGATCGGCGCGTACTCGGATAAAAGTCCGCTCTGCTCGGTGCTGGTGCTCGAGGGCGAAAAGGATATTCTGTGCAAAGCGAGCGATGACAGAGCGCTCATCTTCCACACCTCTCTCCTGCAGCCGAAATCCGGCCGCAGTACGCAGGGTGTGGCGGCCATGTCGCTTAAAGCCAAGCGCATCATGGTCAGCGCGGAGTTTGCGGAGGGCAGCAGCATAAAGAATACGCCCCGTTACCGGGTGAGAAGCATTCCGGCGGCGGGCGCAGTACTCAAAGACGAAGACAAAGAGTTTCAGCAGATTTCATTGATCGAAGAATAAAAGAATAAAAAACAGAGATCAGACCGATGAAGCGGAATGATCTCTGTTTTTTTGCAAAAAGGCAATTATTTCACCTTATCAAACACAGGAATAAAATCGGAAGAGAGTCCCATGTCGTGAAGCCTCAGCTTCATCTGATTGGGCTTTTTGTTATACATGGCAGTGCGAAGCTCGTCATCGGGGATAAAGCGGTAGTAGGTCGCGCAGAAGCTGTCAAACATATCGCGGTTTGTGATCTTCGTCCGGAAGTAAACCATGACTGCCGCGCTGACAGCGCCGATGAAGAAGCCGACGATCAGATAGACTTTGCAGAAGCATATGACGATCACACAGGCTAAAAGCATGAAGAAAACGCAGATCCCCGTGGAAATGCCGGTATACTTTTTCGCCCCCGCTCCTACAAGCTCCCTGTCGATCTTGAGCATTTTATCGGTGAGCGGGTTTGCGATGATGACATTGAAGAGCAACTGACGGACGAAAAGATACGCCCACAGCCAGCCTCCGAAGAAAATAGCGCCGAACCACAGTATTTTTATTTGCATGGTAAATTCCTCCGAGTTGTTTTTCTTGTACCATAATAGCATACATGAATTCATCTTTCAAGAATATTTGAAAAAGCGGAGCATAGATTGAACTGGGAGATTGAATCGGGAAGTGAAAAAGTGGACTGTTTCAGTTTAGCCAGGGAGCTTCTTCCGGAGCATTTGCGGACAGGGCTTGAAAACATAAAAGAGGCGGAGGAGCTTCATCTTCGCTGCGGAAGACCGCTCACGGTCTCCTGCGTCGGAAGCGAGTATTCCGTGGATTCGCCGCCTGTAACGGCAGAGGACATATCCCGGGTGCTTGAAAAAGCCACCGGCGCCTCTGTCCACTCGGCGATCTCCACGATGCGGTACGGATTTATACCGTACAGGGGGTTGAGGATCGGAATATGCGGAAGGGCGAATACAAAGGACGGACAGCTTGTCGGTTTTTTTCATTATCGCTCGATCGACATACGGATCCCCGGAGCTTTTGCGGGCGACCTTTCCGGAGTTGCGGAGAGGATCTGCGGGAAGGAGTTTAAAAATATGCTGATCGTCTCGCCTCCCGGGATCGGAAAAACAACGGCCCTGCGTGAGATCGTACGCCTTGTTTCGGACAGGGGATATACCACGGCGGTGGCGGACGAGCGGGATGAGATATTTCCCGGCGAGGAATACGATGCCGGCGCTCACACGGATGTGCTGACCGGGATCGGTAAGGCGGAGGCCGTGATGATGCTCCTGAGAACGATGGGGCCGCGTGTGATAGCGTTCGACGAGATAAGCAGGGCGGAGGATATAAAAGCGGTGAAGGATGTATTCGGCTGCGGTGTGGGGATCCTTGCCACAGCCCACGGAAAGGACCGGGAGGATATGAAAAAAAGAGCGGAGTACAGAGAGCTTTTGGAAACGGATGTGTTCAGAACCGTACTTGAAATAAGCGCCGACCGGAAGCAAAGACATTATACGCTGACGGAGATCTCACCTTGAAGCTCACCGGTGCATTTTTCTGTATGGCGGCGTTCCTGTATGCCGGGCTATCCTGTCTGGAAAAGGAAAAACAGAAACAGAAAGCCTGTTCCGGCCTTTCCTGCGCGCTCACGGTCATGAAAAATGAGCTATGCGCAAAGCTTCTGCCCCTCAGAGAGCTTGCAGAACGGGCGGAAGACAGCGCGGAAGGCTGTGTAAAGCTTTTCTTTCGGAGTATTCTGGATGACTTCGACAGGATCGGAGAAAGAGATTTTTCGGAGATATGGAAAAAGGCGGCGGAAGAAAGCTTTGCGTTTTTTTCCACGGAGCAGCTTGAAAAGCTCTGCCGTCCTGCTGCGCTGCTCGGAAAAAGTGCCGGCGAGACGCAGGCGGAGGCCCTGGAGGAGACCGCATTGTATTTCCGGACAGAAGCGGAGCGTATAAAGGGAAAAATGCCGGAACGCAGAAAACTTGCGATCGGTCTGTCTGCCTGCGCGGGTCTGCTGACAGTTATTGTGCTTATTTAGGAGAAACACCATGGATGTGGACATCATTTTCAGAATCGCCGCCATCGGGATCCTGGTGGCGATCATAAATATCCTTCTGCAGAAATCCGGTCGGGATGAGCTCGCACTGATGACGACGATCGCGGCGCTCGTGGTGGTAATGACCGTGGTGGTGCAGAAGATCAGCGGACTTTTTGAGCTTATAAAAAAGCTCTTTGATTTCTGATGGAGCTGATAACAAAGGTATCGGCGGCAGCGGTCTGCGCATCCGTACTGTCGCTTATCATAAAAAAGACCAACCCGGAGCTGTCGGCGCTCATGAGTCTTGCGGTGATATCGACCGCTGTATTTACGGGACTTTCGGCGGCTGAAGGAGTCGTCGGGATGATCGATGAGATGAAGAACGTCCTTGCGGATCATCTGGACTGGCTCCTTCCCGTGATGAAATGCGCGGGGATCGGGATCGTTACGGGCTGTGCCTCGCGTCTGTGCAGGGACTGCACCCAGAGCGCCGCAGCCTCGGCGGTCGAGCTTGTAGGGACGATGTGCGCGGCGGCGGCAGCGGCTCCGACGATCACGGCGGCGCTGAAACTCATAGGAGACCTGCTTTGAAACGTTTTTTCTTTTTCCCTTTGCTTTTTATTGCTGTGTTCTTAACAATGAAATGTGAAGCGTACGCTTTGGGAGAAGCGGAGAAAACTCTTCCGGAGGATGCCGGAAGGATCATCGGAGAAGTCACGGATGACGGCGCTTACGATACCGAGGGTGCGCTGAAGAGGCTTGCCGACAGTTTTTTTGAGAATATCCGCTCCTCTCTGCGATCGGAGCTTGCAATCGGCGTTTCCGTTGCGATGATCGCCTTTGCCGTATCTCTTGCGATATCCTTCTGCGATAACGGAAGGATAAGACTCTGTATAAACGCTGTCGGCGTATGTTCGCTCGCCGCTCTTCTCGTAGGGGGTATGGATTCGATCGTGAGCGAGATAAGCGTCTCCTTAAATCTTCTGCGCGACTATGCAAAGGCTGCGATCCCGACTGTGTTTGCAGCGGCGGCGGCAGGCGGAGCGGCCGTGTCGGCGGGAGCAAAGTATTCCGCCGTTTGTATGGCGCTGGACGTGCTTATGAATACCTCTCATAAGCTGATACTCCCGCTTGTAAATGCTTTTACGGCGCTGTCTATCAGTACTGCGATCTTTGATGACCCCATCCTTACTGCCCTGAAAAGGATTCTGAAGTGGTGTGCCGTCACCGTTATGACCGGTCTTACTCTCGCGTTTTCCGCCTTTATCGGTATAACGGGACTGGTGACGGGGAGCGTGGACGCAGTGGCCGTAAAAACCGCGAGAACCGTCATATCGAGTACTCTGCCCGTTGTAGGCGGTATCGTGTCCGATGCGGCTTCGGCGGTTTTGAGCTCGGCGGCTCTTATACGAAACACGGCGGGAGCTGTGGGCATGGTTGCGGTATGTGCGCTTTGCGTGGGTCCCTTTGCGGCTTTGCTGGTGAAATCACTCATCATGAAGGCGGGAAGCGCCGTATGTGAGGCCGTCCCGGGGCTGTCCCTTTCACGCTTTCTCTCGGATGTCGGCACGGCGGTGAATATGCTTCTGGGACTTTTGGGCTGCAGCACGGTGATGCTTTTTGTTTCGCTGTCCTCGGCCATAAGGACGGTGGGACCATGATGGCAGAGATGATCCGAAGGGTATGTTTTCTCTCGATATGCTTCGGTATTGCTTTTATGCTTACGGACGATGAGGGAGTGGCGCACATCTTACGGATCCTGTGTACCGCCGTTCTTCTGATATGCGTACTGGAGCCGGTAAAAGGAATCGATTTTGAAAGCTTTTCCCTGGATATGGCGGAATACCGGTCAAAGGAAGCGCAGCTTATCAAAGACGGTGAAAAATTGAATGAGGAACTGATGAGAGAGGTAATAGAGAAGGAATACGCCTCATATATTGAGGAGAAAGCAGGAGAGCTCGGAGTGGAAACAGGAGCCGTGAAAGTCAGAACAAAATGGGACACGGCAGGAATATGGGTGCCCTATGAGGCATACATTGAATTTGAAGATGACGGACTGAATGGCAGCGCGCTCAGAAAGACCGTGAAAGCCCGGCTCGGCATCCCGGAGGAAAGGCAGACATGGGTCAGCATGAAAAAGTGAAAGCTCTTCTGACGAGATATAAATATCCGCTGATCGTTCTGGCTGTGGGGATCGGCCTCATGACGGTGCCTGTAAACCGGGAAAAAGACAAAAGCGGTACAGAAATCCCGTTTCGGGAAATACTTTGCCGCACAGAGGGAGTCGGAAGGGCGGAAGTACTTATTTCGGAAAAGGGAGTGGTCGTCGTATGCGACGGAGCGGACAGAGCGGCGGTGCGGCTTGCTGTCCTGCGGTGCGTTAAGTCTTATACGGGCTTCAGCTCCGAGAATGTGACGATTCTCAAAATGAAAGAAGAAAGATAGAGCGTTGAAAGAGACAGATGAAATTGATGTTATGTAAACTAAATGCTGCAGGGAACGCTTTTCACTGTTCTGCAGATCGCCTATCCGATGCAGGGAACGGTCCTGACTGTTCCGACGGAAACGAAAGACTGCGGCGCTGCGGAGGAAAATGTTTAAAACGTTGAATTCTCAGGGTATTTGGAATTCTACAGCCATTAAAAATTTAAGTATTTAGGAGGAACGATCAAGGGTTATGAAAAACAGGAAAAGGAACATCACGGTGGCGGCTGTCCTGGTATTTGTATGTGCGGCGGTTGCATTGAACTGGTCATATAATAACCGCTGGGGAGAACCGGATACGGAACTTGTTCTGGCGGAAGACACGGCTATGTTCGAGAACGCTTCGCAGCAGGAGAGCGAAAGCGTGAACAGTGAAAACGAATACTTTACCGAGGCGCGGCTGACACGGCAGGTCTCGCGGGATGAGGCGCTTGCCCTTCTGCAGACGGCAGCAACGGCGGAGACGGCCTCGCAGGAGACCATCGACAGCGCCATGAATGCCATTTCTGCCATGGCGGCCTGCTCCATGCAGGAGTCGCAGATCGAAAACTTGCTGATCGCCAAGGAATTTGCCGACTGTGTGGTGTACATAGGCAACGATACCGTAACGGTGGCGGTTCCTGCACCCTCCGACGGTCTCAGTGAGGAAGCGGTGGCAAAAATAACCGACATTATCTGCAATGAGACCTGCTACGACGCCGCCCATCTCAATATCATCGAAGTAAAAGCATGACATCCTGACCTATACATATCGCTGCTGCGATATGTATTTTTTTAAAAAATGAATATTTTTACTTTATTTTTTGAATATTGTATGTTAAAATAATCTGAAATATATTCAGACATATATGCGGAAAAGAATTTCGCGTTGATTTGCGTTAATTAAATGACCGGAGGATCAAAAATGGCTGATAACTATATCACCTGCCAGGAAGCAAACGGCAGTATCAATATTTCGGAAGAGGTCATATCCAGTCTTGTACGTGCTTCCATAACCGAAGTGGAAGGCGTGGCAGGGCTTTCCAATACCGCCGGCGCGGAGATTGCCGAGCTTATAGGGCTGAAAACGCTGACAAAGGGCATCAAGGTACGCTTTGCAGACGGCGTTATCATGGTCGATGCCATCATTACAGTCTCTTACGGATGCAATATTGTGAATGTTGCAAAGAACGTACAGGACAAGGTGCAGACTCTTCTTGTCTCCACCACGGGGATCGAAAAAGCTCAGGTCAATGTCCATGTGGCGGGCGTTGCATTCGACAAATAACAGGCAATCGGATTTTCGATCCGATACGGAGGAAGTATGAACAGAAAAACAGCAAGAGAAATAGCTGTGCAGCTTTGCTTTGCAAGCATCAACAGTGACCAGAACGCTTCAGAGCTTATCGACGGCTTTTTTGCGCAGGAGCATTACGACACGCTCCTCGATGAGGACGAGCTTTTTTCTCAGATCCCGGATGACAGACAGCTTGAGTATATCCGCAGACTCGTTCTGCTGGTGGAAGAAAAGCGCGGAGAGCTGGACGGGTATATTGAAAAATACGCCCGCGGCTGGAAGCTCGGCAGGATCTCGAAAACCGCGCTCTCCATTTTAAGATGCGCGATATGCGAAATCTTGTATATTGAAGATGTCCCTGCCTCCGCAGCGATCAACGAAGCGGTTGAGATGGACAAGGGCTACGATGAACCGGATACCGTCGCGTTCGTCAATGGTGTACTGGGCGGCTTTATGAAGGGTGAATTCCCGAAAGCTCCGGAGATCAGTGACGATCCGTCCGGCAAATGAGTATGGAAAACCTGATCCTTACCGTCACAGAGCTCAATACGTCGGTAAAG
>JAZLGK010000004.1:0-2065 GCA_045616265.1 Candidatus Limivicinus sp.
GTCGAGGTCAAAAAGCTCGGTCTCGGTATCCACACGGGCACAAAGGCAAAGAGCATCGACAAAACGGGCGTTGTTTGTGAAAACGCCGACGGTGAAATAAAAATCGAAGCGGACAGCGTGATCTACGCGGTCGGCATGAAAGGAAAGCAGGAGGAAGCCAAGGCGTTCGGCCTGTCGGCGCCCGTCTTCTATCAGATCGGCGACTGCCTCTTCCCGAAAAACATCTACGAAGCAAACCGCCTCGGCTATAACGCCGCCGTCGATATCGGAAAATATTTTTAAGAGAATAATACGAAAACGCTGTCACGACCGTGACAGCGTTTCAAACCGTAGACAAAGCCGATGTCGGATCAAGCCGACATCGGCTTTGTTGGGTAAAAAGCAGGGAAATGTTGAAAGAACGACAGAAAAACGCTGAGAAAAGCTGAAAAGTGAGGGGCTTTCCATAGCTTTTTTGCTAACTTTTTGAGATTTATGCATGTGAAAGTAAGCGCAGCCTTGATCTCCATGTGCGCCTTCCCGTATTCCTGCGTGTATCGGAAACTATGTAGCTCCTTTGCCATCGCAAACACTCGCTCTATCGTTTCCTTACGCAACTCATAATATTCCATTATTCCTTCTGTGTATCTTTGCTCTTCGACCTGTTCCAGATCATCCTCCCATATATGACGAGTCACTACCTTTGTGCAGTTCTTGCTTTCGGTACATTTCTCCCTGTATGGACAACAGGAACATACTTTCAAATCGCTCTTGTACTCTCTGTATCCGTCACGGTTCGTCGTGCTGTATTTCAATATCTGATCATTCGGGCATATATAACAGTCGTAGTATTCATCGTACACATACTCGTACTTCTTGAAAAATCCATCCTTTGTTTTCGGTCTGCTGTAGGTGCTGAGTAATTCTTTGCCGTCATCGTGAAGAAGCTTTGCTATTGCCGGAGTCTTGTATGCTGAGTCGCCTACGATTATTGCCGTATCTAAATCCTTGATCTTCTCATATAAGCTTTCAAACGTTCTGCCATCGTTTTCATTGCCGGGGTTTACGCTGTAGCCGAGAACTACTCCGTGTCGGTCACATGCTGTCTGTACCGAATATGCAAATACGTTCTTGTGTTCGCCCTTTCTGAACCAACCGCTTTCCGGGTCGCTGGTGCTTTTCTTTATATGCTTTTCATCCTTACGGCGCTTCTGCTTCTTCTTTGACGTATTCGGATTCGGCTTTCCCGCACCACCCTTCGGTGCTTCATCATCGTTGTTATCCGCATTATCCTCTGCCGCTTCTTCTTTCAGCGGCTTCTTGCCGTGCGCTTCTCTGTCCTTCTGTATCTCGTCCATGAGCTGCTGCTCATACCACAGCGCCTGTTCTTCAACTACTTCATCCACATATTTCTTGCTGTTCGCTCTCGCCTTGACGTGTGTGGAGTCCACAAATACCACGCTCTCGTCCACCAGTCCTGCCTTCACGCATTCACTTAATATCTGCTGAAAGATCTTCTCAAACAGATCGGTTCCCTCAAACCGTCTTACATAGTTCTTCCCGAAGGTGCTGAAATGCGGCACCTTGTCATGCAGACCGAGACCGAGGAACCAACGATATGCGTTGTTTACTTCTATCTCCCGGATCGTCTGCCGCATACTCCGGATCCCGAACATATATTGCAGAATGGGCAGCTTAATGAGTATGACAGGATCGAGGCTCGGTCTTCCGTTATCCTCGCTGTAGCTTTCCTCTACCATCCCATATATGAAGCTCCAGTCGATCGCCGCTTCTATTTTTCGCACGATATGCTCTGCCGGCACAAGCTCGTCCAGACTTATTATCTCTACTTGTTCCCGTCCTGTTTCTCCCATTTTCGTCATCATTCCGCTGCACCCCTTTCTTTTTCAATTATACCACAAATAGTACCCCTAATAAAGCTCCTTCGCTCTATTAGGGGTACTTTGTCTACAGTCTGAAATAATGGCAGCTTTGCTGCCATTATTTTAAATTGTTGATTCAGAATTTTTCGGGGTCAATGATTGCCGACGCGCCGGCGTCACAGAAAACAAGAGAACCGCTCATA
>JAZLGK010000005.1:0-5814 GCA_045616265.1 Candidatus Limivicinus sp.
TGACAGTCTTTGCAGTTGTGTTTCTTCGGCAAATATATTGAATTGCATTCCGCCTTACCGCCTTTGTTTTAGTTGGTCTTATTATACCATTTTTCGGCTGATTTTTCTATGCTTGATGTGTATTTTTAGAGGTGCCCTTAATTAAAATGAACCTTCACACTGTAAATCTTCTTTTCTTGTGAATCTCTGTACACCCCAGATACCGATAATTACTACTGCCATGGCAATCCCCGCCTTCAGCGAAAACGGTTCCCCGAGGAAAAGTACCCCTGCCGCGACGGACAGCACCGTTACAAGGCTGTTGAGCGTTACCACATTGGCGACCGGCGCATTTGCTACAGCATAGTTAAAAAGTGTATATCCTATCACGGAGGCAAACAGCGCCACATAGATCACCGCCAGATCAAACGGAAGATCCTTCAACGGAGCAACAAGCTTTTCGGGAGAACCGAGATTTTCAAGGATCGCTCCTGCCGTAAAGAAGATTGCTCCCACGAGCATTGAGATCGTTGTTCTCTCATAGACGCCGATATTATCCTGCGCCGCTTTTTTGTTGAGAGTCGTATAAGCAGTGGCGGAAAAAACGGCAACAAGCAGCCAGATTATTCCTCGGAGAGTTATATTTCCGCCTGCATCCGATGTAAAAACACTGATCGCGATAACGCCGCCAATACTTACCAGGCAGAATATCCACTGAAGAACAGTCGGTCTTTCCCTGAAGAAAACGGCCGCCAGGACCGTCGTCAGAAGCGGAATGATGGCGATAAAAATTCCCGTAAAGGAGGAATTCGTATATTTAAGGCCATATTGTTCCCCTATGAAATAGATAGACGGCTCACAGATCCCCATGAGCAGCAGCGGAAATAATCTCCTGAGGTTCAAATCTATTTTTCTTTTGCCGAATACTGCAGGCAGAAGCATCATAAGAGACGCAAGGTCAAAGCGGTACATCAGATAGACCATAGGTGTCGAAACACGCTGGGCAAATGTCGATGCGAGCAGGGTAAAGCCCCAGATAAAATATACACCTATAGCGGCAAGGATCGCTTTTGTATGTCTGCTGAGATTCATACTGTGTTCTCCGTTTCTCTGATCTCTGTCAAGTCAATATCCGAATTTATCCAGAAGCGCCTGAATTCTTTCAATAAAGCTCTGCATAGAGGCTATAGCATTCTTTATTGACTCCACGAATCCGACTACCTGCGTTTTGGCATCCGAAACCTTGTCTATTGTGCTCTGCACATTTTCCGCCTTGCTTTTCAGGGCGCCGGGGTTTAATCCTTCAATGGATCGGCACAGAGAAATAAGCTGCTTTATCTGTGTTTCCGTCAGAGAAACACGATAATCTGCGGCAATATTTATGATTTCTGTCCGAAGCTCTTCATCGCTCATCTCCTTCGTCTCGCTGAGCATCCGTTTAAGCTCCTGGACGATGGAGGTCGAATCATTGCTTCCTATCTCCTGTGCGAGCTCACCCGTGACTGTCAGCTCCTGAGTACCGACATCCTTTGCATCGCTGTCAAGGGTCTGTCCGGTCATATCCTCATAGGCTTTATAAATACCTGCAAGGGCGGCAGTTCCGCTTACGGGGAAAGGCGCTGTGACAATGATCCTTGCATCGGTTATACCGGCAGTTGACAGAGCGCTGGTATAAAAATCGGCGTCACACCATGTAATGTTGTTCGTGGTGACATTCAAGCCGCTTCCCGGACTCAGAAGCTCCACATACACGCAGGATATGGAACGTGTGCCTATTACCGCGCTGTCAACATAGCCTTCAAGATATTTACGCTCCTCCGCGTTTGTGATCCGGAGCTGTGGAACGCTTCCCTGAGAAATACCGAATATCTGATACACAAGCGATATCTGCTCATTTGTCAGATCAGCGCCGATGACGGCCCTGCTCTGTGTATTTTCCGCATACGCACCGGCAAACGCTCCCAACAGCATTGCGGCGCATATAATCAGAGAAAACAATCTTTTCATATATATACATTATCCTTTCACTTTAGCATGCCATGTTATGACTTATAGGCTGGAATTATGTTCCTTGAGTTAACATAACACATTTTGCGTGAAAAATAAAGTGTTTTTTCTCGAGCCGGTTTTTTATTTTGAAAACCGCGTCGCATACCCGCAGGTTTTACATAGCTTTTCAACAGCTTTTCTTTCGGAAAAACCTCTGAGTATATTCCGGGCTCTTTCTCCGCTGATTATTTCGTCAAGATCATTTGCAAAAAGATTTCCGAGCGCGGCGTCTCCGTCACGGTCAAGACAGCAGGGCACGACAGTCCCGTCGCATAAAACGCCGATCTGATCTCTCAGCGCATAGCAGAAAAGGCTTTCATTCTCCCCTGCCGCTCCAATATCAGGCCAGTCAAACTTTTCTCCCGGCTCAAGCCATACCTTTTCCCCAAGTCTGAGGCTCTGTCGGCTGACGCTCCACGGTCTTGGGAAAAAGTCCTCAATAATGCTTTCGATCTGAGGATTAAGCTTATCCAGTCCGTTTCTGTTCCACAGACGAAGAACACATATTTTACCGCTTTTTCCCATTCTATCCGCGAATTCCGCACATTGTGAAATGTACTCCTTCAGCTTGCTTTCTTTATTTGCTTCAAAGGACTGGAGGGAAATGTTGACCTTATGCACAGCCGGTGAGTTGAGCAGCACATCTCCCATTTCTCCCAAAAGTGTGCCGTTTGTTGTAATAATTACCTTAAATCCCTTTGATCCCGAGATCTCAAGAAAGCTTTCAAGCTCCGGATGCAGCAGCGGTTCGCCCATAAGGTGAAAATAGAGATAGTCGGTATAATCCCTGAGCTTTCCTGTGAGGCAGTCAAATTCATCAGCTGTCATAAAATGTGCCATCCGCTTTGTGCCGGGGCAAAAGGAGCAGTTCAGGTTGCAGATATTGGATATTTCAAGATAAACTTTTCTGAATCTTTTCATATATTTCATACCATTCTTCAATACAAAGCAGAACTTTTTATTGAAGAGATGCCGCCTGCGGCGTCATCCATTTGCTTAACGCAAATGTCATCTCATACGATCTTCAACGTGCCTGTCGGCGCTATAAAAAGCAGACTTTGTCTGCTTTTTAATGAAGATCAGTATCAAAACGTGCCTGATGGCTGAACATCAGGCACAGAATCATAAATCAGAAGAGGCCGGGAAAGCCGGGAAGACCGCCCTGCAGCTTGGACATGGATTTGCTCGTCTGCTCGTCCGCCGCCTTCAAAGCGCCGTTCACCGCCGCGAGCACCATATCCTGAAGCATCTCCACATCGTCCGGATCGACCACTTCGGGGTTTATCTCAATCGATTTAAATTCTCTGGTGTCGCTCACAACAGCCTTAACTGCGCCGCCGCCTGCGGTAAACTCAAAATCCGTGGTCTCAAGCTCCTGCTGCATTTTCATAAAATCCTGCTGCATTTTCTGAGCCTGCTTCATCATAGCCATCTGGTTACCGCCGCCGGGATAACCGCGAAAACCGCCTTTTGCCATTTTTATATCCTCCAAAAATTAAATAAATTTTACTTCCGGGTAGCTTTTCAGCTCATTGAGATCCCGTGCGGAGCTGTCTGTCTGCATTTCGGACAAAACCGCTCTCACTGGATCCCCTGTCAGCTTTTGCACAGCCAACGAGAACTTCTGCAATATATCCTGCCTGTTTATTCTGCCGTAAACAAAACCGGGCGCGGCTTCCAGCCTTAACGTATTGTCTTTCACAACGCCGTATACCTTCTTTGTATCCGACAAAAGCATTTCAACATCTTTCGGAAGCAGCTCTGCCGCTTCCCTGCAAATATCCTCCCAGCAGACAGCGGACGGCTTTTCCTCCCCGGCCGCTCTGCTCTCCTCCGGCTGCTGAGGCGTGGCCTCACTCTCGATGCAGTCTTTCTCCGGTTCATTCTTCGGCAGCTCCGCCGTTTCTGTCGGTTCCTCCTCGCGGAAAACCGGTTCCGGAAGCTTTTCATCATCCGCATACGGTTCTGTCCGGGAAACCGAGACAGAAATCGTACCGTCTGCGATCCCCTCTTCCAGCTTTGATATTCTGGCTCTCAGGGAATGAATGCTGTCTCCGGCTGTATTGTCGCACAACGAAACGAGGCACAGTTCGGCAACCGTGCGCGGATTGGATGCGTCACGCAGCTCGGAAATGGCACGCTGTACGGTTTCGGCGGCGGAAATGATCTCCTCCGTTGTCATTTTTGACGCAAAGCCAGAAAGGATCGTCCTGTCGTATCCGCCGGTTGTCAGACTCCCACCCGTTCGGGGAGCCACTTTGATTATCATGATATCTCTTAAAAGACCGCTTAGTTCTCTGAGGAAGGTTCCGGGATCTTTTCCGTCCATCCACATTTTGGAAAAAGAAGTGATCGCTGTTTCGGTATCATGAGCAAGAATACTATCCAGCATCCGGGCGATCTGTCGGTTCCCGGCAAGTCCCATGGTGTTGTAGACCGTATCAACATCTATTCTGTCATAGGCAGAGCACTGATCAAGAATGCTCATCGCGTCCCGCAGTCCGCCTTCGGCAAGTCTCGCTATAAGATCCGAAGCGTCATGGCTCAAAGCGCAGTTCTCTTTCTGCGCAACAAATTCCAGATGCTCCGCGATCTCGGATGTCTCCAGCCGGTGGAAGCTGTGTCTCTGGCAGCGCGAAAGGATCGTAGCCGGAACCTTCTGCAGCTCGGTCGTTGCGAGGATAAACATCAGATGCTCGGGCGGTTCCTCCAGGATCTTCAGAAGCGCATTAAAAGCGGAAGTCGTAAGCATATGGACTTCATCGATGATATAGACACGCTTTTTAACGGTCGAAGGAGTAAAAATCGCTTCCTCTCTTAAAGCTCTGACATTATCCACCTTGTTGTTGGAGGCCGCATCCATCTCCACAACGTCCATGATTGAGCCTTCCGTAATACCGATGCAGGCCGGACATTTTCCGCAAGGATTCCCGTCCACCGGATGCTCACAGTTGACCGCCTTGGCCAGAATACGAGCACAGGTAGTTTTGCCTGTTCCCCTGGTGCCGATAAAGATATAGGCATGGGAAAGCCGCCCGGTTTTTACCTGGTTTTTCAGAGTATCCGTAATATGCTTCTGACCGATGACCTCATCAAAGGTCTGCGGTCTCCATTTTCTGTACAAAGCCTGATACACGGTGCGCCTCCTTCCCGGGAACAAATCACAAAGCTTATGGCTCTTGACAAGACTGCACACCCCGACTCGAATGATGCACTATGCCCGCTCCAACGGCAGCCGGCTCAGACCCGGCAGCCTCACGGCACACGCAAAACACCGCTTAATGCTGCTCGGTTCCCCGCCTGACATGGTTCACGGGATCACGTTGCGCGAGACCGGATCGTCAATGCCGCTTACCGAAGTCAGACGACACAGTACATATCCTCATAGGGGAATTCGTCCCTGCTGTAGCGGATTGCAGGTTACAGGGCACCGCTGGCTCCCCGACTAGTGCAGCCTTGTCAAAAGCCACGCTGATAATATACACCATTTTTTCTTATTTAGCAACAGCAATTTTCTCTTTACAAAAAAAAAATATGTGTTATAATAAACAGGCTTACATGAATAAGGGCCGTTAGCTCAGCTGGGAGAGCGCAAGGTTCGCAATCTTGAGGTCAGGGGTTCGATCCCCCTACGGTCCACTTCTTTGAAAGTCGGCTGTTCGTGCCGTCTTTTTCTTTTTTGGTTTCTGTCCCCTGACCTCAAGCCTTTCAATCAGGCCGCCTCCGGCGGCTGGGCGGCGTCAGCGCCGCACAGGTCAGGGGTTCGATCCCCCTACGGTCCACTTC
>JAZLGK010000006.1:0-27165 GCA_045616265.1 Candidatus Limivicinus sp.
TCGAAGATTTGGACGCTCACTTATGATGAAGGCATTTTTTCGCAGGAATACTTTGTGTATTGCAAGAAAAAATGACAAAATCTGAGCACATTTTATCCGTCAGCTGCCGCAGACGTATTGTGCGGTGTTGCCTTAATTCCCTCCGCCATTGTCTTTAGGAACTCGTGCATTCCAGTCACTTTCTCCCGATTCGGCGCGTACCATTCTTCTGTTGAATAGCGTTCTTGATAATCTCAGCAATAATCAGCGTCGATCTTGAACCAATTTTTGAACCAATCTTGCACGAGTTTGAACCAGTTATTCTTTCAAAACCCAGTTTCAATTTTTTGAGTATATAGCTCAACAAACAAAAGGGTATCACAAATAAAATGCAATACCCTCAATTACGATGAACTATTCCTTTTTGTATGAGTACAAACGGTAGTATAGTACCAATGTTTTCTTCAGTTTGACCAGGATAGATAGTAGCAGTGTGTTCTGCACTGACTTCTGCAGAAAGCATACAAGAGACATCAACAGTAACCGAGAACTTGTCAGTAGTGTTGGTAGTGAGGTTAACTGCTTCCCCTTCTGCTCTAGTGAGCGGACTAGCAAGTAGTCCTCCGCCACCCGCAAGAGCCAGCGCAAAGAAAGAAAGGCACTTTAGAGTTGATGTACTATGTGAGTTAAAAGCAGAATTTGTCATAATTCTATTTTAACATGATGGTTATTATTTTAAAATAGGAATTTGGCATATTTTTTACGATTTTTGCAGTATTTATGTACAATATCTATTATTAAAGTTTTTTCATCACAGCCTTTTGAGCGCCTCCGCAACGGTCATAGCAGAAGGCGCTTCTCCATGATCCAACGGAATCTCGATGGAGAGGGGAGTGTTAAGGCCATGATGAATCTCTATAATATATGAATAATCCCGCAAAAAAGTGGATAACTCAAGCAAAAAAGTCAGTGAAAGTCCAGTGAAAAGTCACTCCCCTGAAAAATTTCTGAAATCATCTTTCAGAATCTGCCGCCAAAATGCTCCCGTCGGCTCCCTATAATTGATGATTTTGTCTTTAAAAAACACGAAACACCCCTATAAATAGCGGTGTTTCGTGTTCTGACAAAACGAGTATTTAACTACGTCTTAACATGGTACGGCTGATGCGATTCGAACGCACGACCTTCAGAGTCGGAGTCTGACACTCTATCCAGCTGAGCTACAGCCGCGTATACGGTGCCGAACGATCCCGAATGAACAGCTTTTTATTTACATCAGAGCAATTATCTGGTATAATAATCTGACATTCATTCAGGGAATCTTTTGAAGCTTTGCTATTATAGCAAATAATCGAAGTAAAGTAAATAGGGCTTTGCAATTTTTTACTGCCGCATTCGCGGGAAGAGTGAGGGAGATATGAAAACAGTCAGACTCGGAAAAAGCGAACTTATTGTGACCAAGCCCGCCATGGGCTGTCTTGCGGTGCAGAGATGTTCCGTGGAGGACGCGGTGAAGCTTCTGCGCAGCGCTTATGACAAGGGGATAAAGTATTTTGACACTGCCGCGGCCTACACCGACAGTCAGGAGAAAATGGGGCTGGCGCTGGGCGACGTGAGAGACGATATCGTCATCTCCACCAAGAGCGAACGGAGAGACCGGGACGGAGTGCTCGCGGACATCGAAAACAGTCTCCGTCTGCTCAAGACCGACCATGTTGACCTGTTCCAGTTCCACAATGTGCCCGAGGTGCCGGATGCCAACGATGAAACCGGCGCTTACGCCGGGGCGCTCATCGCCAAAGAGCGCGGCTGGATCGACCATATCGGCGTGACCTCACATCGGGTGGGCGTGATCGAGCAGTGCATCGACTCCGGACTTTTTGAGACCGTGCAGTTCCCGTTCAGCTATATCTCGGATGAACGCGACCTTGCCCTCGCCGAGAGAGCGAAAAAGGCCGACGTAGGCTATATCGCCATGAAGGGACTGGCCGGAGGGATGCTGGGCACCAATCCAAGAGCCTGCCACGCCTTCATGAATCTGTACGACAACGTTGTCCCCATTTGGGGCATCCAGACCATGGAGGAGCTTGACTGCTGGATAAAGCTCGCGGAGGAAGACCCGCAGATGGACGAAGAGCTGTCCGCTCAGATCAAAGCCGACCGGCAGGAGCTGTCCGGCGGATTCTGCCGGAGCTGCGGGTACTGTATGCCCTGCACCGTCGGGATCGAGATTTTCAACTGCGCAAGAATGAATATGCTCCTGCGCCGTGCCCCCTGGCAGCAGTATATGACAGACGAGTGGCGTGAAAAGATGAACAAGATCAACGAGTGTGTGGAGTGCGGCGCGTGCAAAAGCCGCTGTCCCTATCAGCTCAATACGCCTGATCTGCTCAAATATATGTTAAAGGATTACAATGAATTCTATGAAGAACACAAAAATCTTCTCTAAAGCACTGTGTCTTCTGCTGTGCGCCGCGACGCTTCTGTCTCTCGCCGCCTGCGGCGAGACACGGCAGGTGCAGAAAACGGTTTTTGCCATGGACACGGTCATGACGCTCACCGCCTACGGCAAAAAAGCGGAAAAAGGTCTCGAAGCCGCGGAGAGCATCATTCATTCCATGGATGCGATGCTGGACCCGGAGCTGGAAACAAGCACCGTCTACGCCATCAACCATGCCCAGGGCGGCAGTACCGTCGTCAGCGGTCAGGTGGCGGATATGATCACCAAGGCACATGACATCTACCAGAAGTCCAAAGCATACAATTCCAGCGCCACGGGTATGCTCGATCTGACTTTGTACCCGCTCATCAAAAAGTGGGGCTTTGTGGACAGCAAGTATTATACGCCCAACGATGCGGAGATCCAGGAACAGCTTGCCCGAACCTGTTTTGACCAACTGGTACTGTCGAGCTTCCCCACTTCGGGCGCTTACTCCGTCACGATCCCCTCTTACGGTGAGCTGAGTTTCGGCTGCTGCGCCAAGGGCTGTGCGGCACAGAATGCCATCACCTCCATGCGGCAGGCCGGTGTTACGAGCGGCATCATTTCTCTCGGCGGCAATGTGCAGACTCTCGGATTAAAGCCCGACGGCTCCAACTGGAACGTCGCCATTCAGGACCCGAACAATACGGCAAGCTATCTCGGCGTTATCAGTGTCGGTGAGTGCGCGGTCGTCACGAGCGGTACCTATCAGCGCTTCTTTACCGACGCAAAGGGCAACACCTATCACCATCTCATAAGCCCGACGACCGGCTATCCCGCCAACAATTCCCTGCTCTCCTGCACGGTCATCACCGATGACGGCACGATGGCGGATTGTCTTTCCACAGCCATGTTCGTCATGGGTGAGACAAACGCTCTCAACTACTGGCGTGCCAACGGCGGCTTTGAGATGATCCTCGTCACCAAGAGCAATGAAGTCATCTGCACCAAAGGACTTATGGAGGAGTTTACTCTCTCCAACAGTGACTATACACTCACCTACAAGGAATAAAATGGCTGAACTGAACACCGACGTAAGATACATCAAGGGCATAGGAGAGAAAAAGGCACAGGCTTTTCATAAGCTGGGGGTCTTCTCTCTCTATGACCTTGTTTCTTATTTTCCGAGAAGATATGAGGATCGGAGCGAGTTTGTCCCCATCTCGCTGACAGTCCCGGACGTGCCCTGCTGTATCAAAGCCATCGTTGCCGACACGCCGAAGCTGGTACGCATCCGGCGCGGCATGGAGCTGGTGAAATTCCGGGCGGTGGATGACAGTGGTTCGGTTGACATAACATATTTCAATCAAAACTATCTCCGGGATCAGTTCATCAAGGGCGAGTGTTATTGCTTCTACGGCAAAGTGGAAGTCAGCGGGGCAAGACGTTCCATGGCGAACCCCGTACACGAAAAGGAAAACGCGGACAATGCCGTGACCGGGCGCATTATGCCCGTGTACCGGATGTGCGCGGGACTTACACAGAAGAGTATTCTTGATGCCGTGCGTCAGGGGATGCAGCTTTGCGGAGACAGGCTTCCCGATGTGCTGCCCGACGCGATCCGGGAAAAATGCAGGCTCGTGCAGAGCCGCTTTGCCTATGAGAACATCCATTTCCCTTCCGATTTTGTAACGCTGGAGCTTGCCAGAAGACGCTTCATCTTTGAAGAGCTGTTTGTGCTCTCCTGCGCTCTGGGTCGGATGCATCGGGAACGTTCGATCGAAAGCGGCTTTGTGATCCCCGGCGATAATATCGAAGAATTTTACGCCTCTCTCCCCTTTTCCCCCACAAACGCCCAGCGGAGAGCCGTTTTTGAGGCTCTTGAAGATATGCGCTCCGGCAATGTGATGAACCGTCTCGTGCAGGGCGATGTGGGAAGCGGCAAAACTTTGGTCGCGGCGGCGCTGATCTATGAAGTCAGCCGGAGCGGATCTATGAGCGCGTTCATGGCTCCTACCGAGATCTTAGCCGAGCAGCATTACCGTAACCTCACGGAGCTGTTAGAACCTATGGGAATACGCGTTGCGAAGCTCACCGGAGCCATGAGTGCAAAAGAGAAACGCATTGTCAGAGGAAAAATAAAAAGCGGAGAATGCGAGGTCGTTGTCGGGACCCACGCGCTTTTCTCCGAGGATGTGGAGTATTCGGATTTAGCCCTTGTTGTGACGGACGAACAGCACCGTTTCGGCGTCCGTCAGCGCTCGGCGCTGATCTCCAAAGGTACAAAGCCCCACGTGCTCGTCATGTCCGCGACGCCGATCCCGCGCACGCTCGCCCTGATGATCTACGGCGATCTGGATGTTTCGATCATTGACGAGCTGCCCCCCGGGCGGCAGAAGGTCGATACCTTTGCCGTGGATGAAAGCTACCGGCAGCGCCTGAACGCTTTTATTCGCAAGCTGACCGCTGAAGGACGACAGGTCTTTGTGGTCTGCCCGATGGTGGAGGAAAACGAAGATCTTCCGGTAAAGCTCAAATCGGCGACTGAGCACGCGCAGGAGCTTGCGGCGGTTTTTCCGGATCTGAAGGTCGGCTGTGTCCACGGCAGGATGAAGCCAAAGGAGAAAGACGCGGTCATGGCAGACTTTGTTGCCGGAAATACAGACATCCTCGTGGCAACCACCGTCATAGAGGTCGGTGTGGATGTTCCCAATGCCGCGCTTATGATCATAGAGAACGCGGAGCGTTTCGGTTTAAGCCAGCTCCATCAGCTTCGCGGCCGCGTCGGGCGCGGCAGGCACAGGAGCTACTGCGTGATGGTCTCCGACAATACCGGCGAGGAGGTCAGAGCGAGGCTTTCCGTCATGAGCAAGACCAACGACGGTTTTAAAATCTCAGAGGAAGACCTGCGCCTTCGCGGGCCGGGTGACTTTTTCGGTTCCCGGCAGCACGGTCTGCCCGAAATGCACGTAGCCGATCTGGGCGCCGATATGTGCGTCATGCAGCAGGCACAGGAGGAAGCAAAGCTCCTGCTGGAGAAAGACCCTCAGCTTACGCTGGAGGAAAACGCCGCTCTTCGGGAGCGCGTGGAAATGCTGTTTCAGGCGGGCGCGGACAGCTTCAACTAAAGCATATTAATCATCCATTCCGCCGCTTCTTACCGGATGAGGCGGGGAGTATTTTTGCCCTTTCGCAGTCATAGATTGATCTACGGAGGGCATGAGCTATGATACTTAACAAAAAGCTTACAGACAATACGCTTATTCTGACCGCTTCTTCCCTTCTGATGAACGGAATATCCATGGTGTTTCAGAGCTGGCTTGCGGGTAGGATCGGTACGGCGGGGATGGGGCTTTATCAGCTCGTGCTGTCCGTGACGGCGCTTGTGATGACCTTTGCGATCTCCGGCATACGTTTTGCCTCCACGCGTCTTGTTTCGGAGGAGCTCGCCGCCGGAGAGGACAGCATCCGAAGCGCCATGGGACGCTGTCTTTCCTATGCCGTGCTTTTCGGGACAGCCGCCGGACTGATACTCTGCCTTACGGCGGAGCCGATCGGCTTTCTCTGGCTGGGGGATGCAAGGACCGTCCGCCCTCTCCGCCTGTCAGCTCTTTCCATGCCCTGTGCCGCACTCTGCTCCGCCATGTCCGGGTATTTTGTTGCCGTGGGGCGAGTGTGGAAGAGCGCGCTTATCCATATTGCGGAACTCCTGGCCGGGGTGGCGGTTTCCATAGTATTGCTGTCTCGCTGCCCGCCAGAAAACATCGAAAAAACCTGTTTTGCCATAACGCGGGGGCGGGTAACAGCAGATATTTTTTCCCTGCTGCTGATGCTGTCGGTATATCTGACCGATATCCGCCGATATACACCGGAACGAAACCGTAATATCTCTCTTACGCCGCGTATGCTGAAAATTGCCGTGCCGCTGGCGTTTTCCGCCTATACGCGCAGCGCGCTCTCCACCGTACAGCACATACTCGTCCCGCGCGGTCTGCGGCGTTCGGGGCTGAGTGCCGAAAACGCGCTGTCCGGCTACGGGATCATTCAGGGTATGGCTCTGCCGACCGTGTTCTTCCCCGCCTGCATCCTCTCCGCGGTGGCAGAGCTTGTGGTACCGGAGCTGACAGCGATGCAGCTTTCCGGGGACAGGGACGGAACAGAGCGGAGCATCGGCAGACTTTTTTCGCTGGCTCTTACTTTTTCGACAGTCACAGGCACTCTGCTGTTTCTGTTTTCCGACACAATAGGCAGTAAAATATTTAAAAGCAATGAAGCCGGATATTATATCCGACTTCTTGCACCGCTGATACCGGTGATGTATACCGATATGATCGTGGACGGCTGTCTGAAAGGTCTGGGAGAGCAGATGTGGAATATGAAAGTGAATATTCTCGATTCGGCTGTCAGTGTAATTCTTGTCTGGCAGCTTCTGCCCGTATATGCGCTGAAAGCCTACATCGCCATCATTTATTTCACGGAACTTCTGAATTTCATATTGAGCTACGGGAGACTTCGTACGATTACCCGTCGTTTTCCCGACGCTTCTGTCTCCTCCCGTCGCCTCTGTGGAGCAGAGGGGAAATACGTTTGTAAAGAAGATACGTGAGAAGGGAAACGACCGCGCCCTTGAGGAGATTGAACGGGACGACCGCGAACAGCACAAGAGTCGAAAGGCTGTCGATCGCTTTGTTGACCTCCGTGCCCATGGAAATGATCACCTCAAGCGGCATACCGTAGAGCTCCGCAAACTTCGGGATGAGGTAAAGGGCGTTGAAAAAGCTTCCGAACACGGCGAGAACAAGCGTGCCGGCCGCCATACCGAGAAGCGCGGTCTTTTTCCCGGGCTTTGCGTGATAAACAATGCTCGCCGGGAGGATGAAGGAACAGCCGACAACAAAATTGGCAAAATCCCCCACAAAAGCGCTGGAAGTTCCCTTGATGAGAAGCTTCACAAGCACCTTGACAAGCTCCGCCGTGACGCCCGCCACGGGATCGAGGTAAAATGTGCAGATCAGCACCGGTAATTCGCTCAGATCGAGCTTGTAAAACGTGGGTGCAAAGAAAAGCGGGATCTCAAAGGTCATAAGCACACCCGCCATGGCGGCAAAAACCGCCGTATAGGTGATATAGTGCGTGCTGTCGAATTTTTTTCTGTCGCGGCAGACATATTTCCCTGCAATTGCCGCCAGCAGAAAGATCACGGCAAAGGTAAGCAGACACATGAGGAAAAATTTCAGATCTTCCATTGGAAATACCCCTCCGAAAAAAGAAAATCCCGAAGATGCTGCATCTTCAGGATCCGAAAGCGGCGGCATCTTCTTCCGTCCAGACTTTAGGAAAACACCGAGATCACAGCGTTTCCTTTACTGTCGGTACCGGAATCACACCGGTTCCTGCCGCCGTGCGGCTCGCGGACTTTACCGCCGATCGGGAATCTCACCCTGCCCTGAAGACACCTCTATTATACACCCGTATATTCTCTTTGACAATAGGGGATTTGAAGGTTATACTGATATGTAAAGTGAAAAGCGCAAACGGAGGAGAGAAAATGTCCATAAAGCTTATTGAGAATACGGGATATAAATACGACAGGATCTATCGCTTTTACGGCTTTGAGCACGCGGATGAGATAAAACCGATCAAAGGCTGCGGCGTCAAAACCCTCGGAGGATTCTACCTCAGGTGTCTGAACGCATGGAACGCGGAGACCTGCTCCGCACGTTTCCGTCCCGACTGGTCGGAGGACAACCCCAGCGTCGGCCAGTGCACCATAACCGCCGCGCTGGTGCATGAATTTTTCGGCGGTGAGGTCGTCGGTCTCCCGCTCACGGAGGGCGGGACGCACAGCTTCAACAGAATCAACGGCACAATCATCGATCTCGCCTGCGAGCAGTTCGGCAGGGATGCCCTGCTGGATTTTGACAACGCCGTGCCGGTGGACGCGGACAAGCTCCTTGTCGGCGGCGACAAGGCGGAAAGATGCGCGCTGCTCCGCAAAAGGCTCGGAATAGTTTAAAAAACAGATGCAAAAGCATCTGTTTTTTAATATATATCCTCCACGACCTTCGTGGGCGGGTGCTCAACGATCTCGGGATGGGCGAACATATAGCGCATGGCCTGCAGGAACTGGGCATAATAATGTCCGTCGGCAATTCTCTCATCAATGGTGACCTTGGTATCGATATACTTGTTGTCGAGCATCTGTCCGTGCTTATTGAGCTCGTATTTATGGTGCTTTGCGCCGAAAGCGATAAACACCGGAAGAGTACCGAAGTTATAGATGTGGTGGTAAACAGGTCCGATGCGGAGAGAGCCTAAGTCCGTGAGGATCATCGAGCCGTGGAATGGGCTCAGCTCCAGCCATTTTTCCGGGATCCATCCGAAATAGTCCATGATCCGCAGGATCAGGATCGCCAGCTTCAGCACCGGTCGCGGAGCTTTGCACAGAGCCTCCGCAAAATCCTCGGTGCTGTTATTCTCATCGTCCGTTTTGATCTCCTCGATCTTTTCATTCATCTTGCGGTATACATCAAAAATCGTGTCGGTGGGTGCGAAATGTATCTTAACTGTCGTCTCGGTGGAATCAATGGAAAGGCTGCGCTTGACTACCATAATGATATCAATGCTGTCTCTGGCGTAGATCCTGCGCCCGACAACAAAACGGTTGATCCCCGGAAGCATGGATATAGCCCTTATGTAAGCGGCAATAATAAAATGCAGTATTCCTATTCCCTTATAGCCCCCGACGCGGAGCTGCCGGAGGCGTCTGTCGAGAGCGGTGATCTCAAAGCTCTCTTCATAGTTTATCATCGCGTCGTTTCTATGGGGCATGATATAAGGAATAAATCTTGCAAAGGCGGGGAGAGAACGAAGGAGCCGCCCTTCTTTCCGGTCTCCGTAGCGTCTTTTATATCTGCTCATGGTTGCGTTAACGCTCCTTTCCGTCCGCTTTCCTGCCATATTAAATCAGGCAGGATAGCTTAAGGAACAAAAAATTTGCAAGGATATTATACAGGTTTTCCGTTCAATTGACAAGGATTTATTTTTTTATACTGATTCTCATTAACTCCGGGTTTTTTCTCTATCAATAATATTGCTATATCGTATTCTTTCTGTTATACTGATTAATTGTCGATCAAATCGGCAAAATAATGATCTCTGCGGCTGCCAGCCGTGGGAAAGGATGTAAAAAATGGCTGAAAAAGAAAACACAATGGACAAAATAGTAGCTCTGTGCAAAAACCGCGGCTTTGTATATGCGGGAAGTGAGATCTACGGCGGTCTTGCAAACTCCTGGGACTACGGTCCCCTCGGTGTGGAGTTCAAGAACAACGTAAAAAAAGCATGGCTCAAAAAATTCGTGCAGGAAAGCCCCTACAATGTGGGTCTTGACGCCGCCATCATTATGAACCCCCAGACCTGGGTCACCACCGGACACGTCTCCAGCTTCTCCGATCCTCTGCTGGACTGCCGTTCCTGCAAGGCCCGTCACCGTGCCGACAAGCTCATCGGCGAGGTACACGGCGAGGTCAATGTGGACGCCATGAGCTTTGATGAGATGGACGCTTTTATCGCAGAGCATGAAGATATCGTCTGCCCCGTATGCGGCAAGCATAATTTCACCCCCATCCGTAAATTCAATCTGATGTTCAAGACCTCCATCGGTGTCACCGAGGATTCTTCCTCCGTCTGCTATCTGCGTCCCGAGACCGCACAGGGCATCTTCGTAAACTTCGCCAACATCCAGCGCACGACCCGCAAAAAGCTGCCCTTCGGCGTGTGTCAGGTCGGTAAGGCCTTCCGCAACGAGATCACCCCGGGCAACTTCACCTTCCGCACCCGTGAGTTCGAGCAGATGGAGTGCGAATTCTTCTGCAAGCCCGGCACCGATCTGGAGTGGTTCGCCTACTGGAAAGACTACTGCCAGAAGTGGCTGATCGATCTTGGCATCAATCCCGAGCATATGCGTCTGCGCGACCACGAGCCGGCGGAGCTTGCCTTCTACTCCCGCGCCACTACCGACATCGAATACGCCTTCCCGTTCACCGACTGGGGTGAGCTTTGGGGCATTGCCGACCGTACCGATTTCGACCTCGGCCGCCATATGCAGGAGTCCGGCAAGGATCTCACCTACTACGATCAGGACAGCAACGAGCACTATGTCCCCTACGTCATCGAGCCCTCTCTCGGCTGTGACCGTGTGGCTCTGGCGTTCCTGTGCGAAGCATATGACGAACAGGTCGTCGGGCAGGACAAGAAGGGCAACGACGATGTGCGTACCGTTCTTCACCTCCACCCCTTCCTCGCGCCCTACAAGTGCGCCATTCTGCCCCTTTCCAAGAAGGAAGTCCTCACCGGCCCCGCCATGGAGCTTTATCAGGAGCTTTCCAGGGAATTCATGTGCGATTACGACGAGACCGGCTCCATCGGCAAGCGCTATCGCCGCGAGGATGAGATCGGCACTCCGTTCTGCATCACCTTTGACTTCAACACCGTCGGCACCGAGACCGATGTTGCCGACCACTGCGTCACCGTCCGCGAGCGTGACAGCATGGAGCAGGTACGTATCCCCATCTCCGAGGTAAAGGACTATATTCTTGAGCGCATAAAGTTCTGAGTTTTTCTGCCTTCCCCTCTGGGGAAGGTGCCCGAAGGGCGGATGAGGTCTTTGCGCCGCAGCGCGCATTTTGACTTGCAAAAGTCCAACGTTTTAACAGGAGACCTCACCCCCGCCTGCGGGCGGAGCTCTTGCCCTCAGCCTCCACTGGAGGCTGCATACCCAAAGAGGAAGCCAAAAAGCTATCTATCCCCTGTCTCCATGGGCAGGGGAATAATTCGAAAAAGCTGGTTAGTTACATGAAAGACGGATTTATAAAGGTCGCCGCGGCCTCCCCTGTGATAAAGGTCGCCGATGCCGGATACAATGCCGACAGGATCATTGAATGTGTAAAAACCGCCGATGCAAAAGGCGTTAAGATACTTGTTTTCCCGGAGCTGAGTCTCACGGGACGCTGTTATGACCTCATAGGCCACAAGGTCATTGCGGAGGGCTGTTCGAAGGCTCTTGCAAAAGTCGCCAAAGCCACCGAGAGTATAGATATGCTCTTTTTTGTGGGTCTGCCCGCGGCTGTGGGCGCAAGGCTTTACAACTGCGCCGCGGCACTCTACAAGGGCGAGATTTTAGCTCTCATTCCGAAAGAAAACGCGGAAGGCACACCCTTTGCCGTACCCGCTGCCGATGAGATAGAGGTTGAGATCGCCGGACAGCTACCTTTTCTCTGTCCCGACACGCTTTTTGAATTCTCTCCCATCCCGGGACTTTTCGTAAGTGCAGAGCTCGGCGAGGACATAAACGCTCTCGTCCCGCCGTCCGTGCGCCACGCCGAAGCCGGAGCCACCGTGATCGTACAGCTCGCCTCCTTCCCCGAGACCGTCAGCTCCACGGACGACGCGATACTCGACATCCGTTCCCAGTCAAAGAGGCTGAAATGCGGCATGATCCTCGCCGCTCCCGGCAAGGGTGAGAGCAGCACGGACAATGTGTATTCCGGGCTCTGTGCTGTCGCCGAAAACGGAAAGGTGCTTGCACAGGACGAAAAGGAAAACTCTCTTGCGATTTCCGAAATCGATATAGACTATCTCCTGAATCTGCGCCGTAAAGGAAAAAACTTTGACTGCTGTGAGGACGGTCATGTAGTAGTCCTCTGGGGCGACAGGGCGGAAAGGACCGAGCTTACACGCAGTTATTCAAAGCACCCGCATCTTCCCGAAAAGGCAGAGGATGTCCCTGCCTATTGCGAAAGAATGATGGATATCCAGGTCTCCGGACTTGTAAAACGCATGGAAGCGGCAAAGCTTGACCACTGCGTTGTCGGTATCTCCGGCGGTGTGGACTCAACTCTTGCCGTAATGATCGCCGCAAAAGCCGTCCGAAAAATGGGGCTTCCTTCCACCAACGTGATCGCCTGCACGCTTCCCTGCTTCGGGACCTCCTCCCGCACCAAATCCAACGCCATCATCGTTGCCGAGCAGATGGGCGCGGAGGTACGTGTGATCGACATCGGCAAGGCTGTCTATCAGCACTTTGACGACATCGGTCACGCCCATGACGATTACTCCATCGCCTACGAGAACGCGCAGGCCCGGGAACGCACACAGGTTTTGCTGGACATTGCCAACAAGGTCAACGGCCTCGATGTCGGCACGGAGGATCTCAGCGAGTATGTGGACGGCTGGTGTACCTTCAACGGCGACCACATCAGCAACTACGATGTAAACGTCGGACTTACCAAGACGCAGGTACGCGCCAATGTCCGCTATATCGCACAGACTACCGGCGATGAAATTCTTGCTGCGGCGCTGTGGGATGTGCTGGACTGCCCGGTAACGCCCGAGCTTCTGCCCATCCACGACGATCAGATCGAGCAGAAGAGCGAGGATTCCGTCGGCTCCTACTCCCTGCAGGATTTCTTCACGCATAAGATCATGGTCTGCGGCTTCACGCCATCCAAAACCTTCCGTCTTGCAAAGCTTGCCTACGGGGATGAGTTCAGCGATGAAGAGCTTCTCCGCTGGCTCAAAAGCTACTGCAATCGCTATTTCTCCCAGCAGTTTAAGCGCTCCTGCCTTATGGACGGCCCCACCGTGGACGCTTTCTCCGTTTCTCCCCGCAGTGGCTTTCTGATCCCCTCCGACGCGGAGGCGAGTATGTTCTTAGAGGAGCTCGATAATATCAATTGATCGCCGCCTCCACACCCGTGATCGGCTTTCTGCTGGATTACGGCTACGAAGCCGCTTTTACCGTGATGGCAGCTCTTAGTATTTTCGCTATGATACTTATCATGCTTGTTCCTATGGAGGAAAAAACAAATGAATGACATAATCCTTCTCAAGCTCGGGGAACTGGTGCTGAAGGGTCTCAACCGCCGCTCCTTTGAGCAGAAGCTTATCAACAATATAAAGCGCCGTCTGAATCCCATCGGAAAATTCAGGGTCTACTGTCTGCAGTCCACGATCTATGTGGAAGGTATCGGGGAAAACGCCGATATGGACAGCGCGTTTGAAGCGCTCAAAAAAGTCTTCGGCATCATCTCCCTTGTCCGCGCCGCCGCCTGCGAAAAGGACAGGGACGCTATTGCCGCCCTCGCTAAGAGCTATCTCAAGGACGATCTTGAAAGCGCAAAAAGCTTCAAGGTGGAGTCCAAGCGCAGCGACAAATCCTTCCCCATGACGAGTATCGAGCTCAGTCAGTATGTGGGCGGGGAGCTGGCCGAGGCGTTCCCGGACACGCCGGTGGATGTGCATGAACCGGATCTGATCGTACACATAGAAATACGCGACCTCGCCGCCTATGTCCACGCCGCGCCCGTACCCGGTGCGGGCGGTATGCCGGTCGGCTCCAACGGTACGGCGGTCACGCTTCTCTCTGGCGGCATTGACAGCCCCGTTTCCACCTACATGATCTGCCGACGCGGTGTGCGGCTTATTCCGATCCACTTTTTCTCCTTCCCCTATACCTCCCAGCAGGCAAAGGAAAAGGTCATCGAGCTTGCGCAGATCCTCACACAGTACTGCGGCAAGATGACGATCGAGATCGTACCCTTTACTCATATTCAGGAAGAAATACTCGCCAACTGCCCCGAGGATTATTTCACTCTCATCATGCGCCGCTTCATGATGCGCATTGCCGAAAAGATCGCCCGCGACAACAAGGCCAAGGCCATCGTCACAGGCGAAAATTTAGGTCAGGTGGCAAGTCAGACCATGGATGCGATGGCCTCAACACAGGCGGTCATCAGCACCCCCGTGCTCCAGCCGCTTGTAGGTATGGACAAGGCGGAGATCATTCAGTGGGCGCGGAAGATTGGCACCTTTGACACCTCCATCCTCCCCTATGAGGATTGCTGCACCGTCTTCACCCCCAAGCACCCCTGCACGAAGCCGAAGCTTAAGGATGTCGAAGCGGCAGAAAAGGGCATGGATATTGACGCGCTGGTCGCCGAAGCGATCATGGGCATTGAAAGGGTAACGGTAGAGTGATGAAAAGCTATGACACCGAGATCATCTCCGTCGGCACCGAGCTTCTTTTAGGGCACGTGACCAATACCGACGCGAGAGACATATCGGAAATGCTCTCCCGGATCGGGATCAACGTAAAATACCACACCGTTGTGGGGGACAACCCCGGGAAACTTGAAAAGTGCGTCGAGATCGCCAAAGAGCGCGCCGACATCATCATCACCACCGGCGGTCTCGGTCCCACCTGCGACGACCTCACCAAGGACGTTCTGGCCAAAGCATTCGGACTGAAACTCGTGAAGGATCAGCAGACCTATGACGGTCTCTATGAGTATATCAAAAACTCCTGCCATTTCACGGTGAACAATTATCAGCAGGCGTATCTGCCCGAGGGCTGCACCGTATTCCGCAATACCTGCGGCACGGCTCCCGGCTGCGGTTTTGAAAAGGACGGAAAGATCGTTGTAATGCTTCCCGGCCCCCCCAAGGAGTGCCGCACCATGTTTGCACTGAGCGCCGTTCCCTATCTGCGCCGCCTTTCCGAGGAAACGATCGTCTCCCACTCAGTCCATATGTTCGGCATCGGGGAAAGCGCCGTGGATATGGAGTTTCGGGACGAGATGAACGTCATGACGAACCCCACCATGGCACCCTACGCCAAGGAGTGCGACTGCCTTGTGCAGATCACCGCCAAAGCGGAGAGCGAGGAAAAGTGCGAGGAAATGATCGCGCCCGTCATCGCTCACGTAAAGGAGCGCATGGGCGGGTACATGTACGGCGTCGATACCGGGAATCTGGAGCAGGCTGTTCTCCCGCTTCTGAAGGAAAAGGGCCTGACCTTTTCCGCCGCCGAGAGCTGTACCGGCGGGGATGTCGCCAAACGTTTTACCGATCTCCCCGGCGCGAGTGCGGTATTCATGGGCGGCGTCGTGACCTACACGAACGAGGTCAAGGCAAAGCTTTTAGGCATCGATCCGGTGCTCATTGAGGAAAAGGGCGCGGTCAGCTATGAGGTCGCATGGGAGATGGCGACGAGAGTGCGCAAGCTCCTTAACACCGACATCGGTATCGGTATCACGGGGCTTGCCGGTCCGGACGGCGACGGCATAAACGAGGTCGGCACGGTGTTCGTCTCCATGGCGGCCGAAGGAAAGTGCTATGTACGTTCTCTGCACTTAGGCGCTCACCGCTCCCGGAGCTTCATCCGGCAGATGGCAGGCAACCACGCCTTTGACATGATACGGCGCTTTGTCACGGGACTGCCCATGGATATCGAATACTGAGGTTCTACCCCAACTATTGACATAGAGCCCTTTTATTTTACCTTTTTACAAAAAAATGTTGGGTGTAACTCACCATCCATTGGTGGTTACCCCAACATTTATTATAGAACCGAGTTTTTTTGCGGTACAAAACAGCCATTTCGAAAACTGCGGACTTCCGGTCGAAATCTTGCAAATCCGCCTATTGCATGGTATAATAAGATGTATTATTATGAAGCTCCGCTTCCACGGTAATACTGTTCTTCAATAAAACACCTGCATTTTGCGCATGGGAATTCCGGATGTTCTGAAAGGAGAGCGTATGTCAGAAATCGTTGCCTGGACAATAAGTGTGCTGATCTCTCTTGCGCTTTTTGTCCTGCCGCCTATGGGGTTGGGTCTGCTTTTCTTCAACAGAGGCGTACAGGATCGAGGCATTACATATATATGGGGTCTTTTTCTGGAGTTGAGCCTGTTTGAGCTGATATATCTGCCTTTTGTCTTTACGGGCTTAAGCTTTTCTCTTCTCACGGCAGTTTTTTATATCATCGTCACGGCCCTGGCTCTTGCAGGCTTCCTGCTTTGGTATAAGCGCAGACCCTCATACCCGATCGGCAAAACGCCGCTTTCCGGAAAAGAAAAGACGGCGCTGATCGTATTCGCAATTGCCGCCGGGTACCAGCTTCTCCGCGTTACCGTCGGTGCCGGAACATGGAACATCGATGACGGCTGGTATCTCGCCATTGCAAACTCCGCTATCGAAAACGACGATATACTCCGCCGTGACGTTCTCACCGGATACCCGTATGATTTTTATCAGAACATCGCCCGAGACGCGGAATACATCTTCTCCCCTTGGCCGCTCTTCTGGGCAATGATCTCGAAGCTCACATGGGCGGAGATCACCGTTCTTATGCGATGCGTCATGCCCGCTCCGTTTATTCTTCTTTTCTATTATGTCGTATACAGGCTTATTTCCTTTATTTATAAAAACGACCGTGAAAAGACGCTGACGGCGCTGGCTGTTTTTGCCGTTTTCTGTGAGATCACGGCCGTTGCCATGAATCTGAAAACCACATGGATCCTCTGCTATCCCTGGATGGGCAAAGCCTTCGGGCCGAGTGTCATCTGCCCTGCCACGCTGCTGATGTTTCTTCTGCTGGAAGACGAGCCGGACGAAAAACGCAGGAAGCTTCTGTGGCTTGGCATTTTTCTGGGAAATACTGCCGGCTGTGTAACCGCGTCAAGCTGTGCGGAGATAAATCTGCTGACTCTGGGCGCCTGGGGGCTTGTGTATGTCCTGCGCAGACGCGATCTCTCCGCTTTGTGGAAGCTCGCTCTCTGTGTCAGCCCCAGTCTTCTGCTGATGGGCGGTCACATTCTGCTGTGAGGAGGGGTGAGAAGAATGCTTGAAATACTGAAAAACATTGTTGCTGAAACGCTGAATATATATTCTCTTGCCACTCTTGACGGAAAGCTGTTTATCCCGTTTTTTATCTGCTGCATCTATCTTCTGCTGAACCGGAATGAGGCTCATGACAGAGCAAGAGTTTATCTTGTTTATCCCTCGCTTATCATAATGCTTATTTTCTTCAACCCCGTTATCATCCATCTTCTGTATAAGTCTATTGCGGTTGAAGAACGGATCGTAAGGCTCTATTGGCCGCTTCCCATGGACATGGTAATCGTGTACTGTTTTGTACGCGCGCTTAATTCACTTGAAAGCCGCCGGGGAAAAATCATACTCTGCGCAGCGGCTTCTTTCCTGCTCCTTCTGGGTACGGAGTTCAGTCATTCCGGTCAGTCCTACACTCTCGCCCGCAACGCCCAGAAAATGCCTGCCGGGACCAAAGAGGTCTGTGACGTGATCTATGAGCACAATCTGCATGAACCCTGCGATGTTATCATGCAGCCCGTGCTTTTCTTCTGGGTGCGGCCGTACCGCTCCGCCATCCGGGTACCGTACATTCGCGACATAAGATACTGGTATGATGAAGACGGCGCTCTTGACCTCGACACAGTCGGCAAGACCGGCTCGGAAAACGGATGTAAATATGTGGTGCTGAATACCGGGGAGCCCGTCACGGGAAACGTTGAAAACTACGGTTATTCGGAGCTTACAACGATCCCTGCCGGAGACGATTTCTATATAATCTACGAGCTTGCGCAGTGAAAACGCAAACGTATCATTGAAGTTTGAATTATTCTGTGATAACATAAATTATCGATAACTGGAGCAATATATCCATGAGGATGAGAAAAAGGCACAATCTGTCGCCGCGAATGGAAAAATGTGCAGACCTTCTTATCGCGGACGCGCAGGATTATCAGGGAAAATGGCGGGAAAGCTTCCCGGAATATAAGAAAATTTTTGTTGAACTCGGCTGCGGCAAGGGGCGCTTTACCGCCGACACTGCCGAGACTATGCCGGATACTCTGCTGATCGCCGTGGAGCTTGTGGCGGACGCCATGATCGTCGCCATGGAGCGCGTCAAAGAACGGGGGCTTAACAACGTCCGCTTCATAAACGGCGACGCGAAAAAGCTGGCGGAGATTTTTGCCAAGGGCGAGGCTGACAGAATTTACATCAACTTCTGTGACCCCTGGCCCAAAAGCCGCGACGCGAAATTTCGGCTTACGGCGCCGTCATTTCTGCGCATCTATGCGGATGTTCTGCCCGTCGGCGGCGAGATCCATTTTAAAACCGACAATACGCCTCTTTTCGACTGGTCGGTCGAACGTTTTACCGAGGAGGGCTGGGAATTGAGTGAAGTCACCCACGATCTCCACCAAAACGGTCCCTGCGGCATCATGACCGACTATGAGGCAAAATTTACCGCTGAGGGCATGAAGATCAATCGGCTCGCAGCGACAAAGCGGGATAAAACACTCACGACCGCAGCCGGCGAGCCTCCGAGACTGCGCAACAGCTCTCTTATCGACGCAAGGGGCTACGAAGAGAGCGCTGCGGTGAACAGCGAAAAGGGGGCGGAGCAATAATGCGTTTTATTTCGTGGAACGTGAACGGCCTGCGCGCCGTGATGAAAAAGGGCTTTGAAGAAAGCTTCTATGCACTGAATGCCGACTTTTTCTGTCTGCAGGAGACAAAGCTCCAGCAAGGGCAGATCGAGCTTGATTTCCCGGGCTATGAGGACTACTGGTGTTATGCCGAGAAAAAAGGCTATTCCGGCACCGCAATATTTACGAAGCATCATCCGCTGAGCGTGAGCTATAATATAGGTGTTGAAGAACACGGCACCGAGGGTCGGGCGATCACCCTTGAATACGAGAATTTCTATCTTGTCTGCGTATACACGCCCAACGCACAGGATGAGCTGAAGCGTATCGATTACCGTATGCGCTGGGAGGACGATTTCCGCGAATATCTCATGAGTCTTGACCGGAAAAAGCCGGTCATCGTATGTGGGGATATGAATGTCGCACACGAAGAAATTGACCTGAAAAATCCGAAGACCAACATCGGAAATCCCGGCTTTTCCTATGAAGAGCGCGGCAAGTTTACCGAGCTTCTGGAAGCCGGTTTTACCGATTCCTTCCGTTATCTCTATCCCGACAAGCGGGACGCCTACTCCTGGTGGAGCTACCGCGCCGGGGCGAGAGGCCGGAATGTCGGCTGGCGCATCGACTATTTTGTAGTATCGGACAGACTGCGCGAAAATATGAAAGATGCATATATTTTTCCCGAGGTCATGGGCTCCGATCACTGCCCGGTGGGACTGGATATTATATGCTGAAAATCGGAAATGTTGAGCTTACAGGCCGGGTAACGCTCGCCCCGATGGCGGGGGTGACGGATTTTGCTTTCCGAAGCGTTTGCCGAAAACTCGGCGCGGCGCTGACCACAACCGAAATGGTGAGTGCAAGGGCTTTGACATATAAGGATGAGAAAACCAAAACGCTCCTGTACATACCCGAAGACGAACACCCTTCCGCGGTGCAGATCTTCGGGCATGAGCCGGAGGTCATGGCCGAAGCCGCACAGATGGCGCTGGAAATTTCCGGCGCGGATATTCTTGACATCAATATGGGCTGTCCCGTCGGGAAGGTCGTCAAGTCCGGCGACGGCGCAGCGCTGATGAAAACGCCGGAGCTTGCCGGTGAGATCATCGAGAGCGTTGTAAAAGCCGTGGATAAGCCGGTGACGGTGAAATTCCGCAAGGGCTGGGACGGCGGGAACGTGAACGCGGTCGAGTTTGCAAAGATATGCGAAGCTTCCGGCGCCTCCGCCATCGCGGTACACGGCCGCACAAGGGCGCAGATGTACGCAGGTCGCGCGGATTGGGACATAATAAAAGCGGTCAGGAAGGCTGTCAGCATCCCGGTCATGGCCAACGGAGACATATTTACACCCGAGGACGCGGCGCATATCCTTCGCTATACCGGCTGTGATCTTGCCATGATCGGTCGGGGCAGTTTCGGAAACCCGTGGCTTTTTGAGCAGGCAAACGCCGCCATAGAATCTCGCCCCATCCCGGAGCTTCCGCCGCTGAGCGAAAGAATGGATGCGGCAGTCGCTCAGATAGAGGCGCTGGCGGAGAGGCTGGGCGAACATTTTGCCTGTATTGAGGCAAGGCACCAGCTCCCGTGGTATCTCCACGGCGTTGCATACAGCAGCTGTTACAGGCAGGAGCTTGTGCGCGCAGAGTCGCTTTCTGACATAAAAAGAATCGCCGAGGGCGTTAAAAGAGATCTGAAATAATTTTTATATATCCGGAAGGGGGAATGAGGATGACCCGAGAACAGGAAGCTGCCGTCATTCAAGCCGTTCTGAACGGGAAAGTGAACGCATTTGAGGCTCTCGTCAGGGAATACGAAAAAAACGTATATAACCTCGCATTGCGCATGACAGGCAACAGCGAAGACGCATACGATATGTCGCAGGAGGCTTTTATCAAGGCGTATAACTCTCTGTCCTCTTTCAGAGGCGACAGCAAGTTTTCCGTATGGCTCTACCGCATCGTTTCAAACGTCTGTCTCGATTACATCCGGAGCCGCAGCCGAAAACCCAGCGTCTCTCTTTCCACGGAAAACGACGACGGTGAAGAGGTCGAGATCGATATTGCGGACGAGGAGCAGACGCCTGAGAATCTTCTGGACCGGCGACTGACAAGAGACGCCGTGCAGCGAGGTCTGCAATCCCTGCCGCCTGACCACAGGCAGATATTGCTGCTGCGTGAGATCCAGGGATTAAGCTATGAAGAAATATCCGATGCACTCGGACTCGAGGTGGGTACTGTGAAATCAAGAATTTTCAGAGCGAGAAAAAAACTGTGTGCTTTTTTAGTCAACGACGGGAACATTCCCGATTACATCTCGTCAAGCAGAACGAGAGGAGGTGATCTGTCATGAGCGAATGCAAATATTATCAGGAGCTTATCAGCCGTATGCTGGATAGAGACCTGAGCAAACAGGAAAGAACCGCCGTGATGGAACACCTTGACAGCTGCAGTGAGTGTGCTGCAATGTATGAAGCATTCTCCATGCTGTCAGATAATGTTTCCGCGAATCTGGTTGACCCGCCGGAGGAGCTGACGGAGGATATTATGGCAAACATTCGTCGTTCTGAAATGATCCGTAAAAATCGCAAAAAAACGCGTCAGATGAAGACTATCATCGCATCTGCAGCCTGTGTCGCCGTATTGGTGGCCGTCGTGGGAGGTTTTTCCGTTATCAAAAACCTCCGCAATCAGAATATTGTATATGAACCGAAGTATTCCGAGAGCAACATTTCCGTTGAGCACGCCTCCGGTTCCACATCGACCGACAGCATGACTGAGTCCTCTGTTGTCGGCACATCCCCCACTCCGGGAAGTCAGAACAATCTGCCTCCCATCCAGTTCGGTCAGACCGTTGTAAGCTCCTCTGCCTCCGCGCAGCAGGGAGAGACGGTCCTGCCTGAGTTCCCCTCGCCCACACCCGTGCAGAACAATACGTGGTACGGCAATAACAGTCAGCAGGGCAGCTGGTACGGGAACGATCAGCAGAGCAGCTGGTACGGGGATAATCAGCAGTACGTACAGACGCAGCAACAGCCGCTCGTCACCACCCCGCCGAAAAGCAATATAGTTGTTCTGCCGACTGCACCGACTCCTACCCCCTCGCCCACACCGAACATTGTTACCCTTATTCCTGCCTCGACACCGACTCCCACTCCTACTCCCGTGCCGACTCCCACTCCTACTCCCGTGCCGACTTCCGTGCCGACTCCTGTGCCGACTTCCGTGCCGACTCCTGTGCCGACCTCCGAACCGGAACCCGAGCCTGATCCCTTCTTCGGTGCGCAGTTTATGACGGTGCCGTCTGTTCAGGAAACAGATCCGTATGCTTATACCGATCCGACCGAGACTTATATCGATCCTGCGGAGGTTTATACCGATCCGAGCGAAGCCTATACCGATCCCGCGGAGACTTATACCGATCCCGCAGAAACTTATACTGAGTCCGCCGAACCCTATACCGATCCGGCCGAGCAGTATCCGGTTGAGGAGATCCCCGCTGACGAATCCGAATATGCGCAGGTTGAAGAGCCTGTCCTCGAAACTGGGGAACCCGTCCGTTATGATCTGACCGAAAGAGATACCGATCAGTTTATCGGCGCCCTTCTGGGAATAGACACCGAGGAAGCTGCTGCCGAGCCGACGGATCTTCCGGAAGACTTCGGTTTCTACGGCGAAGGTGAAACCTACGGTGAAGGCGAGACCTACGGTGAAGGATTTGCGGAGGATTTCGGAAGTCCCGAAGCGCCCGACAGCAAGGCATGGGATGAGATCCTTCCCGATGATACCGAGGCTGACAGAACAGATATTCTTGCCTACCGAAGCAATAACGAAGACCGCGAACTGGAAGTCCGGCTTTACGGCAATGACGTTTATCTGATATTCAACGACGATAATGACAATAAGACCTGCATCCGGGGCGAATACACTTCCGAGAAATACAAGACCGCTCTCGATACGTTTATCGGCGGCGACGCAGATACCGCCGTGTGGATCCTCACAGAGCAGTAAAGCAAAGAGCATACACCGAACAGTAAAATGTCCGGTGTATGCTCTTTTTATATTCAAGCCATTATAAAGGCTGTTTTTTTATCTGCGCCCAGCGGCGGGGATATTTCGGCGGTGTGGACTTTATCTTGCGGATGACTATGAGACTGTGGGAAATGTCCGTGTCGGGGATACCATAGCTGACGCATTTTTCGACCCTGCCGCCCAGGAGTGAGATTCCCTTCTTTGCCTCGGTGAGCTCTTCCTCAATGTCCGGGCCTTTCATGGCGATAAACTCCCCGCCCACCTTTACAAACGGAAGACACAGCTCCGAGAGAAGATTCAGTCTTGCAACGGCGCGGGAGGACGCCAGATCAAAGCTCTCCCGCAGCTCCTTCGGCGCTTCCTCCGCTCTGGCGTGAAGGCACTCCACGTCCGTAAAGCCGAGCTTTGCACAGGTATTGCGAAGAAAATTCACTCTTTTGTCAAGGCTGTCCAGAAGTGTGAGTTTCATATCGGGACAGGCTATCTTCAGCGCAAGTCCCGGAAAACCCGCTCCCGTCCCTACATCGATGATGCTCTTCCCCCGAAGCTCCGCTGCATTCAGCAAAGCCGCGCAGTCGAGAAAGTGCAGTCTCGCCACATCCTCCTCGCCGGAGATGGCGGTGAGATTCATCACTTTATTGATTTCTTCCAGATATTCATAATATATTCTGTATCGCTCAAAGGTCTTCTCATCCGCAGATATACCCATCTGAGAAAAGCCTTCTTTCAGTATATCCTCCAGCATGACGATCTCGCCTCACTTATAGAATTCGTGTCTTCCGACAGTCGTGACATATGTACAGTTATTTTTAAACCAATAGTTCCTGTTGTTCTCGGGATTTACGAAAAAGAGGCTGTCCCCGACGGAATTATAGCCCTCATAGCATAGGCAGGCGGCGACCCATGAAAGCTCATCCGGCGCGGATGTAAGAGCGCCGGTAGTGGCGGGGGTGAACTGTACGCCGGTGTTATTGTCATACACGACCTTATATATGTTGTCCGGATATCTCGGACTTTTCACGCGGTTGTCTATTACGTTGCCTATGGCTATTTTACCGGCAAGAGGTTCTTCCGCTGTCTCTGCCTTGATGATCCTCGGGAGCCAGTACTGATAATCCGGCGGCATATTCAGCTTATAGTAGTCCTCTGTCCCACTGATGATTCGGCACTGTTTTGTGCCGATATCCAGCCTGTCCGCCGACACTTTGATCGTAACACCGAAGATCCGCTCCAGAGCGTCGGAAGGCAGATATATATCTCCGCCGCACAGAATGCATCCGCTCGGCAGAAAGACATATCGGTAATTTGCCGTGAGATAGTTTGCATCCGCAGCGGCATCTATAGCGAGTCCCTCCGCGACAGCCGAAAAACCTTCCTCATTGACGGAGAGATTCATATTGATACCGTAAAGCTCCGCAAACTCGCTCAGAGAAGCAAATATCTCACCGTCACGCTCGTAAGCTCTGCCGGAGAGCTTTCCCTGAAAATATATTCTGACCTCCGGAAGCTCCGGGCGCTCCTTGCCGCCATTGCTCGGCAGGATATAAAAATTCTCCGCCGCAGCCGATGCGCACATTCCTGCAAGGCAGCAGAATATCAGAATTAAAATCGTAATTTGCCGTCTCATTTTTCCACCTTTTTACCTTTTTTAATCGCTTACTGCGTACATCGGCAATTGAGCCTCGTTCCTTTCCACGATCTCCAGTACATAAACATCCGCGTCCGCCGCGATGATTTTGTCCTGTGAATAGAGCGTGTGATGAACAAAGACCGTTTCCTCAAACTGTGAGGCGAGGATCGGAGCAAGGGCTATGGAATACGAATCCCGCGCCACGAAAACCTTCCTCGGATCGGCGCCTTTCGTTGAGAAAATAAGCTCAGACTCCTCGTCGTCCTTTATCTTTTCGGTGAGCAGCGAGCTTATGCCGGACAACTCATATTCTATATCCACATCGGTGACGGCGGCGTTCATAACGGTCGCAAGGTCCCCGGTGTTTTTCCGAAGCTCTTTAAGTCCGATTTCCTCCGGCGCAGGCATTTCAAGTCCCAGAGCCTTTGCAAGGCTCCTTGCTCCGATATACGCGCCTAAATTGTTCCAATGGCTGTCAAGCTTTAAGTATAGCTGGGTATTCGGGTGTTCCTCCTTATAGGCAAGAAACTCGGCTTTGGGGTAGACTACTGTCACATCGGTATGCTCATGGAGATAATCCGCAAGCTGGTCGGTGGCGGTATATTCGTCCTGCTGTTCATAATAGGACGGGAGCTTTTCCATGTAGATCGTCTCTTTGTTCGGCGGAATGAACAGAACAAACTCTATCCCGTGCTTTGCGAGAGTATCTTTGGTCTTCTGCATACTCTCCGCCATGGTTTTCAGCTCTTCCCCGGTAAAATGCCAGTAGCCAAGCGACTGATTGACCGGGTTGCCCGCCTCTTCGCTGCAATAGAAAAGCCACCCGTCGCGCCCGATGGCAACACCGTTGATGTCCTGCTGACGGAAAAGGAAATACTGCAGAGTATTGTTGAGACGGATAAGCTGATTGCGGAAGGGCATGGAATCATTATAATATGCTTCAAACTCTGCCGGGAAGCTTTCAAAGCTTTCTGCGGTCAGCGCCGGCTTTTCCGCAAGATTCCGGTTTTCCCGGTTCTCGCTGTCGAAAAACGGTTTAAGCAGAGGCCATGTGAGCGGCGGGAAGATAAACAGCACCGCAAAAAGGCAGAGCCAGATCATCGCGTTTTTGTTTTTCAACCTTTTCTCCTCCTAAAACCGGAAGTAAATGAAGGGGTTGTAGGTATCCGCCGCAAGCATCGCCATGCAGATAACGAATACGCCGGCACAGAAAAGCTGTTCGACCCACGTGTTTTTCAGCTTCGCGGAAAGGCCGGTACTGCCTGCAACGTGCTGAACGACGCCGCAGCCGAGGATCGCCGCAAAAAGCATCAGCAGCATCTTCGCGCCGGTGAGCTGATGGAAGAGAAGAGTTTTCCCCACATACGCCCACGGCATAAACATACGGGACAGCATTATCCCCACCTGCGCCATATTTTCCGAGCGGAACAACACCCAACCTATCACAAAAACGAGTACCGTGTAGATATGGGCAAGAGTTCTGTGCCTGTCAAGAAACCTGCGCAGTCCGATTCGCTCGATGATTTGCCAGAGTCCATGCCACAATCCCCACAGAATAAAGGTATAGCCCGCTCCGTGCCAGAGGCCGGTGGCAAAGAAGACAGCAGTCAGGTTTACATAAGTCCTGAATTTCCCCTTTCGGTTGCCGCCAAGCGGGATATACAGGTACTCTCTGAACCACGTACCAAGCGAGATGTGCCAGCGCTGCCAAAACTCCTGCACGGAGGCGGACAGATACGGGTAACGGAAATTTTCCTGAAACTCAAAGCCGAACATCCTGCCCAGACCGATCGCCATATCAGAGTAGCCGGAAAAATCGTAATAGATCTGCAGAGTGTAGAGCACCGCGCCGAACCACGCCAAAGCGCCGGTCAGTCCCGCGGGATCCGCGGAATATATCGAATCCACATACTGCGCGGCGATATTGGCGATGATCACCTTTTTCCCGAGGCCATAGATAAACCTTCGGATGCCCTCGGCGGTCTTTTCCCTCGTGCAGACGCGTGAGGAGAGCTGCTCGTCAATGTCCTTGTATTTTACGATCGGTCCTGCGATCAGTTGGGGAAAAAAGGATATGTACAGCGCAAGATTAACGATATTTTTCTGTGCCCTGTACTGTCCGCGGTAGAGATCCATGATATAGGAAAGGATCTGGAAGGTATAGAAAGAAATGCCGATGGGAAGAGCGATTTCACGTGTGCTGACGACTTTGCCGAAAATGCCGTTGATTATCCCTGCAAGAAAGTTGAAGTACTTGAAATACCCGAGCAAGGTGAGGTTAATAATAATATCTATAACTAAAACCAGCTTTTTTCTCCTGCCGGATCTTTCCATCAGCAGACCGAGGAAATAATTTATCATGATGGAAAAAAGCATCAGCAGAATATAGCGCGGCTCTCCCCAGGCATAGAACACAAGACTGCCCGCAAGGAGCAGGATATTTTTCGCTTTTCCCGGAACGATATAATACGCTGAAAAAATGACCGGAAGAAATATCCACAGGAAAACCGGTGAAGAAAAGACCATTTCATACTCCCCGCCAGAAGATTATTATCATAGCCGACAAATACGGCAGTATATTCTATATTATAATCCTTTTTGACTCTTCGTCAACTTTTTTCCCGGAGGTTTGGCGGTTCTTACAATTAAATCTTTCAGAAAATAGCTTGAGTTTCGGTGAAAAGTTATCCGCAGGAAAACGCCAAGTAAAAAAGTAGGTAAACAAGAAAAAAAGAATAAAAAAAGGGAAGAAATTCACTCGATTTTGTGGTATAATTGAATCATCACAAACAAAGAGACCAAACA
>JAZLGK010000007.1:0-7229 GCA_045616265.1 Candidatus Limivicinus sp.
GGCATCGCCTTCAATTCCACATGCATTTCGAGAATGAACCGCATTACCGAGGTTCCCGACGGGCTGGATGTGCAGCGTCAGGAATATGTGGAATTGCTCTTCAATCCGGTGGAACGGATGCTGGTTGTAAGGCCCTGTGAAAAAGCCCATGTCAATGCCATTCACTGGTCGAACAAGGACGGAAGAAGCGTAGACATTTCGGCCTCTGCGTTTTCGAAGATTCTTTATGAGATTCTCGACTGGGATACCGATTACAGCTACCGCATTCCGGCGGCTGTGAGAACCAGAAACGGAGAGACGGTAATCTTCTTTGATCTCGACAATTACATTGGCAGAGCAACGCAGAAGAAAGTGAAAAAAGAGGAAGAAGCTGAGTCCGTAGAAGAAGAGCAGAAAGGTCCTGTCAGTATCGAGGGAATTTTCTACGGCGCGGAAGATGACGAAGAACCCCAGCCCGTCGAGGATTTGGAGGCTTTGGAAGAAAAACTGCGTCAGATCGCCGAAGTGGAAAAGCTGACCTTCGGTACTCCTGTCTTTGAGCATGGTGGAGCCGTTTATCTGACGGAAAAGGACAACGGTGAAGTGTGGGACGTAATGACCGAAGCCAAGATTCTCGATGAGTCGCACAGCGTTGAACAGTCTGTCGTAGATGCTTTGCAGGAGGAACTTCTGGAACAGGCTGTTCAGAATGAGGAGGTGAAGTCTGAATGATTACGGTTCACAACCCTGCAAGAAGCCGTCCGCTATCCAAAAATGTAAAGCGTTTGATGAAGCTTGCAAGGGAAGATCCTCTGAATCCCAATGTTACCACCATATCCAGAAAATTTGAAGCGAGAGATTTTGCTTACTGCGATATGCAGGGCAGTATATTCATGGCTGCCATCGACAGAGGGATTCCTATGGAGGAATTTGTACCCTGCTACATGACCAGTCAATTGGCCGGTGTCATTGATCACAGCTTTTCCTGTGCCGCAGGAATGGAAAACGATGACATTTCCAAGGTACTGCAAATGCCAATGCTGCTCAAATCGCCAGAGGTCATTGTGGATGTGGTTCTGTGGCTTGATAAGATTGTTCAGATGCTGAATCCGGAGGAATCCGCCAATATGGCGGTGATTAACGCATGCGTAAATGCAGACGGCGAAATGATGGGAAACGGCGGGGACGAAACTCCTTCACCGCTGGACAGTCTGACCGTTGAAGAGCTTGCAGATGAGTATGAATATGCTTACTGGCTTGGGTACATTTACCGCTGCGAGTGCCTGTTACATGCCGAATCCAGCCGCATGGTATACGGTGCTTTCAGCGAAGAATTCATGCGAAAAACATACAGGGAAATGTTTGAACAGGACGGCGGAACGGACGATACAGTACTTGCCGACTGCGCATTGGAGATCTGCCGGAGGCTGGATATGCTATTAGTCGGAAAACTATGGAAATAAGGAGAATAACGAATTATGGATGAAAGAACGATGACACCGTTTGGGACTGGCGGCTACGCTTCCCAACCGGTATCGACAGCTTACGGAGGTCAGCAAAACGCTGTGCCGCCGTTTACGCCCCAACAGCAGACAACGGATTATACCAATCCTCCGCCAGAGGAAGAAAACAAAACCGTCCCGTCTGGAAAAGAAAACGCTGTCCTTGAAGACGATGATTTTTCTTTCGAAGGGTATCAGGTGGTGAGAAAGGAATTCTTCTCCCACAAATTTGATCCGCAGCTGACAATCAAAGATAACAGCATCACATTCAACAACGCCTGCATTCTGAAACTTGAAAAGGTCGTGTACATTCAGTTCCTCATCAATCCAGAAACCAAACAGCTGGTTATCCGTCCGTGCGCCGAAGATGCCAAGGACGCTGTACGCTGGTGTGTGGTGAAGGAAGACAAGAGAAAAAGCCGTGAAATCACTTGCGCGATGTTTATGGCGAAGCTTCGTGATATGATGGGCTGGAAGCCGGTGTACCGTTACAAAATGATGGGAACGATCAAGCAGAAATACGGTCAGCAGTTTTTCCTGTTCAATCTTCCAACTCCTGAGATTTATCTGCCTCAGACGAAAAACGGTGATGCGGCAAAGCCGAGAAGAAATCTGCCGTATTTCCCCACAAGCTGGAGGGACAGCTTCGGACTGCCCTTGTCGGAACATGATCAGTCCACAGAGTTTGATTTGAGCAAAGGATTTGAAACGGTAGGAATTAATGAGGCCGACTTTTTTGCAGAGCCGGCGATGGCTTTGGAGGGAATGTAAATGGAAAACGAAACAAACGAAATTTTGCTGCTTACACTTTGCATGAAAAATGAAACCGTGCTGATAAGCCGTGAAGTATTGGAAGCCCTGGAGAATCCGAAACACATTCAGGTGCTTGTGAACATTGAGAAGAAAAAGCTGCTTCTGCAAAGCTGTGAAATAACGGATAAGCATGCGATTGTCGTTCCGGATGATACGATGGACAGCTTCCCTATGAGCGGGCCTGTGCTTCTTAAAGGTCTGTATAAAGCCATGGAGTGGGTAGATGATGAAACCCGTGTTGTATGCGGAGAACCCGTGACTGACCGTCCCGCAGTGCTGTTTGATCTGGGACAAGCGCATCCGGCAACCTTGCAGTCCCCACTGGATGTATCTACCGACTGATGAAAAGAGGTGAACTGAATGGCAATGGACAAAGAACAGCTCCTTCAATATTTTTCAACGCATTATCTATCGCGTAGAGAAGTCCTTTTCAGACTGCCGCTGAACATTTCCATCGGCAACTTCTGGCCTGAGCTTCTGAACCGGAGAAAATCCAATGCAACCGTCCTTCCACTCTACGACGGCAGCGGAAAACCCTACTGGTTTGTGTTAACGGATAAGATGGTACAGGCAAGCGAACGGTTATGTGCGGAGGCAATGAACCGCGAAACCGGCTTTGACCCTTACAAATCTCAACCCGCAGCGGAAATGAAGGACGAAATATTCTTCACGAGCTTTGTGGAGGGAGCGCAGATTACGCGGGCCGATGCAATGAGTTTTCTGAGCAGGAACTCCGAACCGGAGAACATCGGCGAACAGATGATTTCCAACAATCAAAAGGCATTGACCGCAGTGCTGGGTTCTCTGTTCAGACCCATCGATGAGGAGTATATGAAAGGGCTTGCCTATATTCTCACCGAGGATATGGTCGACAGTGCCGGAGTCTATCGGCTGGAGAATGATCATCCGATTGTAGCCATGAACGGTGAACCCTACGAGCTCCCGTCATCAGATGTGCTTCCGGACCGAATGGATGATCTGTACGCATACCTGTCAACTCCGGATGTACACCCACTTATTAAAGCTGCAATCGGACAGGCATATATTCTTGTTACAAGGCCGTTCCCCGAAGGGAACGAGCGACTGTCACGGATAATCTCACAGGCGATTCTTCTTCGCAGTGGATATGATTTTTTCCGTGACATTTCCATATCTGCGGCTATAGCCAAGGAAAACTACGGTTATTACAAGAGTATGTGTGAGATTATCCGCAGCGAAAACGGCGGAGATCTGACCTATTTCATTGAGTTTTATCTGACAGTGCTGGTACAGGCAATAGACCTGAAAAACGAGCGGGAACGGAAAAAGGAGCAGGAGCGACTGAAACGGGAACAGGAAAACATACAGAGAGAACAGAAAATGGCGATGCAGCCGCTTTCCAAGCCTGAATCTGTAGCGGAAGCGTTGCCGGTTCCGGAAATAACCGAGCCCCATCTGGTTGAGCCTATTTCAGCACAGGAGGGCAGATTTGCGTTGACAACACCTTCAGCCGAACAGACGGTGATTACAAACGGCGACGGGTCACTTGAACCTCTGCCGAATGAAAGTCCGCCAATACCGGAAAAGGCACTCATAGAGATGGAAAACGCAAGATGTCCATCAACACGTGAGGCTGCCGCAAGACTGAGAAAGGCTCTGGAAGCCGGATTCACGTCCTTTACAAATGCTCAGTGGGGAGAATTTCACGGTCTCCCCATTGAAAAATGCAAACTGGAACTTCCGCTTCTTTGTAAATATGGGGCAGTCACTTGGCAAAGGATTCGAGACGGTGCAGTCCTTTACAAGGTCAGCTCACAGCCGGACAGAGGGAAAGAACCCTCTTTGGACAGTACAAAACAGTCTGATGAAAACGACCGCAGCATCGAAGCAGAGCTGGACAGAATCCTTGCCGAAGCTACATCCGAAAAGGAAAAGATTGTTGTCCGAATCCTGCGTGAAATGCTTGACAAAGGAATGGCTACATTCCAGAATAAGGACTGGTGTGATATGTCCGGAGATTCTGTAATAAGCCCGCTTACAACACTCAACTACGTCATAGACAGAGGACTTGTCGTTCAGGATAACGAATATAAAAGCTGGAAGGTATACAGAATATGCAAAACTGTCCCGGCCGGTATAAATAACCGTGGTCTGTCAAGCAGACAACTTGAGATGATGGGAAAACTGTATTCGACATACGGGAAAGAATTTTTCACAGTGCAAAACTGTATGGATGCTAACAACTGCTCTCGGTCTTTTGCGGCAGGGCAGTTGCTTCGTTTGGGTGACCGACAGCTTGTTGAGCATCAGATACTTAGAAACAAGGAGTATAAATACAGACTATTGGTCACGCCGGAAAGTAATCCCGAATGCTTTAATCTGTCGCCGGTTGGCAGGGTTGTAACGATCAACAATCCATACAGACCGACCGCAGCACCGATGGTTGCAATGGGCTGACCAGAACAAAGAATAGTGACAGATCAAAAGAAAGGATCAAACAATGGCTATATCAATTAAATGGGGAAACGAGGTTTCCATCGAACCGGTTAGCTGGTGCTGGCAGCCGTTTATTCCTTACGGTAGGCTGAGTATGTTTCTCGGGAATAATCCTGATACCAGAGAGGCAGCACTACGGCTTGCGGCAATCTGTACCGACCGAAAGAAGCCGCCGACGCTCGAAAACGGTGAACTGACCAACGAAGACAACACCGATCCGATTCCAATTCTTTATGTATCCGGTCAGGAATCCTTTCAGACAGTTGAAACAGCGTTTTCTGACTGTGGAGGCAATGCCAATTATTGGAATCAAAGCGTTTATGGACTGTCAGTTGATGACCTCCAGCAAACAATAGAACAGACACACGCCGGAATTGTAATTCTTGACATTCCTGTGTCAGAAATGCAGTCATTTTCCCGTGTCGCCCGAAAAACAGGTGCTGCAATAATCCTGTTCGGAGATACGGATGACGTTTGGGAGATTCCGCACGAAATAAGCACTGTGATCGCAGTTGAAAACGAAAAGGACGATATACTTGTGCGTCTTGTTCGGTCTTCCATGCAGGAACGGGATTACACTCCGGTACGATTCAGGCTTGCAGAAACCGGTACTTTTGTTTTTTCGGTTTCATTTGTTTCCACGAAGCGAAAACGGAAAAAGTCCGTCTTACCGGCTATTAAGGCAAGAATGGAAGGTGACGGAAGTGCCTGACAGAATCTTTCCGGTCATTGATATCCGGGCAACCGGCAGGAATATCCGAAGACTGCGATCCGAAAAGGGACTTAGCATAAAACGGATGCAGGAGTGGTTCGGCTTCGAAGAACCAAGAACCATTTACAAATGGCAGTCCGGGCGTGGGTTGCCGTCCATAGATAACCTTTATGCCCTCAGCAAGCTCCTGGATGTACCAATAGAGGATATTCTTGTTCAGGCGGTATACATTTTGACAGTTTCCCGCAGTAAACAGCCTGCAAAAACGGATTGCAGGGTCGTTTTCCACAGGCTGTTTTACAGCGACAAAGAAAACTGCTTTCGGACGTACCAACTGAGCTTGCCGTGCGAGGTGAGAGGCTTGACTGAACTCTCTCCCTGATGTTTTCTTCAAGAGATATTATACCGTAAAACATGACAGAATGTCAGTGAACGCGCAGTTCAAAACAGAAATTAATGCAGGGCACCGGTTACGATGCCCTGTTAAACATAGATCAATAATTCCTCGTAATATTTCCATCGCCCTCAATTCTATCTGTTGGTTGCAATGCCATTTCTTTAAGCAATGGATAAATAGTGTCTACTGCACAAGCAACAGGATATGTGATTCAAAGTAAAAACTGAAAAATGTGCGTAAAAGAAGCCGAAGCCTCTTCTGCAAATTTAATGTCAGAACAGACATGTAAATCATGACTTCACTTGTGTGTTGAAGCTTTGCGGTAATACATCCGAGAGAATAGCAGCGCTTGTTTATTCCGAACCGTCTTTCTATGTCTCCACGTTCACCGGATTCAAGCCATTCCTGATAACGTTCCTGTTTTCGGACTGCTGGATCAGAAGCCGGTTTCCCAAGTTTCGGGCCGTTCAAATGAATATCATGCTCTTTGCAGTATCTCAGATTCTCTCTGGTTCGAAATATGGTATCTGCCAGAACTCGCTCCGGGTAATGACCATAGGCTTTGCGGTAGTTTTCTACAGAATCTTGAAAGGTCGTGCTTTCATTAAAGGCATCCCAGCGCAATTCCTCCACCCTGAGATATCCGTTTATATCACTCATCTCCACCTTGGCTCCGAATTCAACTTCGGCGTTCTGCTTTCCTCGGACAATCGGCCGTACCCAGGACTGTGAGAGGCTGACGATTCTGTTTTCAACTCTATGCGTTTTACTGCTGTACATCTCCTGCTGCTGTGAGTAAAGCAGCCTGATCACCGATAACCGTTCTCTCAGCCATTTGGGTAGATATTCCCTGTAGTCCGGATGTTTTTCTGCGATCTGATCAATGATGGAAAGATCCCGTTTCAGATAACCAAGCTGTCTGCGTATGGTCTGTCGGATGATCTTCCTGCTCTTCTTACGGCTTTTGGAAAAACTGTTGTACTGTCGTTTTGCTTTCTCCCGGTACGTACGGGGCTTTTTGTCTCCATCGGTCAAACCCTGTTCATGCAGTATGTCTATAATCGCTTCCGCATTTATCCGCGCCTCGTTCAGAAGCGACCCGTCTGTCGGAAAGCGAATGTTTTGCGGAGCACAGGTCGCGTCCAGAATCAATGTCCCGCTGTTTCCTCCGCTCCCGTCATCATTGTCATGTTTATCGTCGTTTTCTTTCTCTGAGGGTCTCTCAATGATAATGTCATTCACTTTCTGAAGTGTCTCCGTGCTGATCCTTTTCCGAAAGCGTGTCATCATACTCTGATCAAACGGGGATTTCTGTGTGAAGGCCTCCAATCCGATGAAGTATTGAAGATAT
>JAZLGK010000008.1:0-25584 GCA_045616265.1 Candidatus Limivicinus sp.
AGAGCAGATGGCGAGAGAAAATGGGTTCTGATGAAGGCATTTTTTCGCAGGAATACTTTGTGTATTGCAAGAAAAAATGACAAAATCTGAGCACATTTTATCCGTCAGCTGCCGCAGACGTATTGTGCGGTGTTGCCTTAGTTTTCAGTATAAAACCTATTGACATTCAAAAACTTTTGCTGTATATTAACTGTACTAAACGCGTTAGTACAGTTAATACGAGGAGATGCGGATATGATAAATATCAATTTCCGGGATTCGAGACCCATCTACGAACAGGTGCGGGACGGGTTTCGGGATCTTATCATCTCCGGGGCGCTGTGTCCCGGAGAAAAGCTGCCCTCCGTGAGAGAGCTGGCCACTTCTCTCACCATCAACCCCAACACCATCCAGCGCGCCTACCGTGAGCTGGAAAACGACGGATATATCGAATCCGTTTCCGGCAAGGGCAGCTTCGTAAGTCTCCCGCATAACGCTATTGCGGCAAGAAAAGAGGAGCTTTTAGGGAAGTTTACTGCCCTGCTCTCCGAGCTTCGCGCCGTTGGCGTTTCGGACGGGGAGATCATTTCTCTTATAAAGGAGGGAGTTAACAGTGAAAATTGAAGTGAAAGATCTCGTAAAAAGCTTTGACGGCTTCCGTGCTCTGGACGGACTGAATATCAACGTCCCTGCTGGGGCGGTCTACGGGCTTGTCGGCCCGAACGGCGCGGGAAAATCCACGGTGATCCGCCATCTCACCGGCATATACCGGCAGGACAGCGGCGAGGTGCTGGTGGACGGGGAACCCATTTACGAGAATATTGAAAAGAAGCGGCGTATCGCCTATATTCCCGATGAAATATTCTACTTTTCCCAGTCGTCCCTGCAGGACATGATGAAGTTTACCGCCTCTCAGTACCCCGCGTTCAGCCGGGAGAGGTTTGAAAAGCTGGGCGCGGCTTTTGACATTGACGAGCGCCGCCCCATGCGCAAAATGAGCCGCGGGATGCAGAAGCAGGCCGCTTTCCGCCTCGCGCTGTCCCAGTGCCCGGAGATCGTGGTACTGGATGAGCCGGTGGACGGGCTGGACCCGATGATGCGCCGTCAGGTGTGGAACATCCTGCTGGCCGACGTGGCGGAGCACGGCACGACCGTGGTGGTGTCCTCCCACAACCTGCGGGAGCTGGAGGACGTGTGCGACCATGTGGGCATCATGGACAGAGGAAAGATGTTTCTTGAGCGCTCACTCAGCGATCTCCAGTCGAGCATCGTAAAAATCCAGATCGTTCTGCCGGAGGGCGGGAAACTGCCCGAGGGGCTCAATATTCTCCACAGCTCCTCGGTCGGCCGGGTGCAGCAGCTCATTCTCCGCGGAAGCGCGGAAGAAATGAAAGAAAAGCTCAGCGCCTGCAGGCCGCTGATTTTAGACGTAGTGCCGCTTTCGCTGGAAGAAATCTTTATCTATGAAATGGGAGGGGAAGGTCATGAGATCAAAGACATCCTTCTTTAACTGGGGCTTGAGTAAAAGTCTTTTAGGGCGCTGCTCGCCGCTGTGGGGCATGTGGCTGCTGCTGATGCTGTCGTTTCCCGTATCTCTTGCCGGGGAGATCAGCCGCTATTTAAAATACGGTTCCCTGAATATTGCGCAGGATATGAGTATGGATATTCTTGAACACGGGCTTGAATGTTCGTGGTTTGCGGTGCTGTTCTGCCCGGTGGCGGCGCTGGGGATGTTCTCCTTTCTCTATACCGCAAGAAACAGCGGGATGATCGCCTCTCTGCCGATCAAAAGGGAGAGCGTGTTTGTCACCTGCTTTCTGACGGGGCTTGTGCCGCTGCTGCTCATCGAGGCGCTGAGCGCCGGGATCGCCGCGCTTGTCTGCGGAGCTTCGGGACTGCACGAAAGCGTATATCTGTGGAAATGGCTGTGGATGGCGTTTTCGGGCACCGTGGCTTTCTACGGCTTTGCCGTGTTCTGCGCGATGCTCACGGGGAGCACCGTCATCATGCCGCTTCTCTATATCGTTTTCAATCTCGCGCCCTTCCTCGCTCACGAGAGCATCTGCTGTACGCTGGACGCGCTGCTCTACGGCTTCAGCTACCGGGAAAGTGAGTTCTTCACTCGGCTCTCCCCCGTTCTGGGACTGGAATCCATGTCCGTTAACGCCTCCCGCCTGTACAGCAACGGTGAAATTTTCCGCACCGGCGAGATCGCCGTCAGAAATTATGAGCTGTTCGGATATTACCTGATTGCCGGTCTCGTGCTGTCCGTGATCGCGCTGCTGCTTTACCGAAAGCGCCGGATGGAGAGCGCCGGGGACATTGTGGCGGTCAGAGTTCTCAAGCCGGTCTTCAAATACTGCATGGCGCTGGGCTGTGCCTGTCTTTTAGCGGCCGTGATAAGAGACGCGCTCTATAATGTGAGCCTCAGCGACTCGACCCGCGGAGTTCTTGTCATTCTCTGCCTTGTGATCGGTGTATTTTTCGGCTATTTTGCAGCGGAAATGCTGCTGAATAAGAGCGTCAAGGTCTTTCGCGGACACTGGAAAGGATTCCTCTTCTTCTCTCTTTTGCTTCTGGCTGCCGCACTTGTTATCGATACGGACGTTTTCGGCTATGAGAGGAAGGTACCGGACAGCGCGGAGGTCGAATCGGTTACTGTGGTATACGTCGATGAAACGGTATTCAGCGAAACCGAAAACATTGAAAAGGTCACCGCTCTGCACCGGCAGATCATCGAAAGCAAGGCCGTGAACGAGGAAAGCTCCCGCGAGCATGATATACTCGGATTGATCTACACGCTCAAAGACGGCTCGACCCTCTCCCGCAGCTATGACATCAACCGCTATGTGCCGGGTACGGAGGAGATCAATCCCGACCTTACCGCTTTGGAAAACATCATCAACGCGCCCGAAGCGATCCGGAGCCGCGCGGAATTCCCGGCGGGCTGCACGCTGGACGCTCTGGGTGAATGTTCGATCATCGGCTACTATATGCTGCAGGACGGTACACAGCTGAAACAGATGGAGCAGCACTACGTGCTCACCAACGGTCAGGCCGCGGATCTCTACAATAACTGCATCCTGCCCGACGCGGAGGACGGCACCATGCTCCGTATTTGGCCGGTGCAGAAGGAGGAATACAATACCGAGCGCTCCACGCTCCGTATTTCCTATTCCTTTAACGCTCCCAATGCCGTCCGCTCGTGGAAGGAGTTCATCCTCTATACCGACGCGGAGCGCTGCTGTCAATGGATAGAGGAAAACACGCCTCTTATCATCCAGAGTATCGGCGGAGCGGAAGAAAAGGCGTTTTACCCGGTACCGGTCGGGGAATAAAAGGAATGTGGAGTCCGTTCCGCATTCATAAAATCTTCTCCCGACTTTAAAAACTGTTGTAAATTTGTTCATTACATTGTCACAATTGACTGCTATATTATGCTCACGAAAGCAAAGGAGAGATTGATCTCCCGGATATAGAAAGAAGTGTGTTCTATGAACGAATATGAACAGGACAATGGTAACGGCGTGGACGCCTCAGCAGGGATAAACGATTCTCCCTCCGAATTTGCAGGCGCTTCCAATAACCAAGAGAGTGAGTATCATTACTCAAGAAGCTACGGAGACAGTATTTATTCCGATGCACACTATGTCCCCGAAGCGGAGAGCACCGTCCCTCCGAGATACTACACTCCCCCCGAGACAAGGGCAAAAGAGCCCAAACAGTCCCGGAAAAAGTCCGGCGCAGGCAAATGGGTCGCCGGCATTGCAATATGCCTTGTTTGTGCCATTCTCGGCGGACTCGGCGGCGCGGCGCTTATGGGCAGAATGATGGATGAAAGGCTCGCCGGGATCGAGCAGAGCATCAACGAGATATATGAAAGCAGAAACGTTCTCACCACCTCCAACAATGTTTACACCGGTCCCGCTCTTACTGCCGATGCATCGGATCCCTCCGCTCTCGCCGCGTATTCGATTTATGATCTTGCCTGTTCTCAGGTCGTCGGCATTACTTCCGAAATCACCTATCAGAACTTTTTCGGTATGAACAGCTCTGCCGCCGTCAGCGGCTCCGGCTTCGTTCTCACGGCAGACGGTTACATTCTTACGAATTTCCATGTCATTGAAGACGCTTACCAGTCCAATGCCGAGATCAACGTGATGACCCATGACGGGACAAAATATCCCGCGACGATCGTGGGCTTTGAGTCCGACAACGATATCGCGGTATTAAAGATCGAAGCGGATAACCTCACTCCCGTTGTCATCGGCGACAGTGACGCCATGAAAGTCGGTGATGTGGTATACGCTGTGGGCAATCCTCTCGGCGAGCTTGAGTTCTCCATGTCCACCGGCCACGTAAGCGCCAAGGACAGACAGATCGGCGAAGGCGCCTCCGCAGACCTCATCAATATGTTCCAGCTTGACGCGGCGGTCAACTCCGGCAACTCCGGCGGTCCGGTCTATAACGGTCGCGGCGAGGTCGTGGGCGTCGTCACGGCAAAGTACGCCAGCAACGGCGTGGAAGGTCTGGGCTTTGCCATTCCCATCAATGACGCTGCCGATATTGCAAACGACCTTATTACCAAGGGTTACGTCACAGGCAAGGCGTATATGTCTCTCTCCATCCGGCAGGATTACACTTCCATGTATGCCCAGTATTACGGCTGGCCCATGGGCGCGATGGTTGCCGAGGTCGTTGAAGGCGGCGCCGCCGAAAAAGCCGGTATTCAGGCAGGCGATATCATCACCGGGGTCGATGACAGCACCGTAGAAAGCTACAACGATCTCAAGAGCGCCGTCAAGAATTATTCCGCAGGGGATTCGGCCGTGGTCACCCTCTACCGTGCCGGAGAGGAAATGACCGTAAACATCATCTTTGACGAAGCCCAGCCCGAAGTGCAGGAAGCCGAGCCGCAGACGCAGCAGCAGCCCTCCATGGGCGGCGGCAGCTACTACGGACAGATTCCCGATGTGTTCGGCGATATGTTCGGCTTCAACTTCGGTATGCGTTGATCTGAACCTTTTCTTCTCCTAGGTAACCTCTCTTTTCTCTAAACAAAGGGCTCTCCGGTTTTTCGGAGAGTTCTTTGTTTTTTTTCTCTTGATTTTTCCGGGATATATTGTAAAATGAATAAGTAATTTTTCTTTCAGGAGGAAAACAAAAAATGACTTATGAGATTGACATCGCCGGATTAAAACGCTCTCTCCCGATCTGCAAGGTTTATGATGACCTCTATATCGGCGCTTTCGTTATTTTTGACGATGTTGAGATGACGGTTCACTGCGCATCCGAGCTTCTGAAAAGAGCTCCCGAATACGACTACATAATCACTCCCGAAGCAAAGGCTATTCCTTTAGCCTACGAAATGGCCCGTCAGAGCGGTTCCAACCGGTATTTCGTGGCACGCAAAAAAGCCAAGACCTATATGACCGGTATTCATCAGGTCACTGTCAAGTCCATTACGACCTATGACCCGCAGACGCTTATTATCGACTCCGCAGATGCCGAATTCATCAAGGGCAAGCGTATGCTGCTCGTGGATGACGTTATCTCCACCGGTGAATCCATCCATGCTCTCGAAGAGCTGGTTTTAAGCTGCGGCGGCACTGTTGCGGGACGCATGGCTCCTTTAGCGGAGGGCGACTCCATGAACAGAAGCGATATTATCGTTCTCGCCGAGCTTCCCCTTTTCAATGCGGACGGTACCGTCAAAAAATAATATTGTTTATTTTACCCGCGTTTTGCGGGGTTTTTTACAGGAGATAGAGATATGAAAGCAGAAAATGTTAAAAAAGGCGGAAAAAAGTTTATAACCGAATTCAAAGAATTTATTTCCAAGGGCAACGTTCTTGACCTGGCCGTCGGTGTCATCATAGGCGGCGCGTTTACCTCCATTGTCAACTCCCTCGTCAACGACATCTTTATGCCGGTCATCGGCGGTATTCTCAGCGGCATCAACTTCACCGATCTCAAGGTCGTCATCCCCGCCGCCATCGAGGGCATGAGCGATGTCACCATCTGCTACGGCAGCTTCATTCAGGCGGTTGTCAACTTCCTGCTCACGGCGCTGGTCGTGTTCCTGTTCATCAAGGGCATCACCAAGCTCCGTTTCAAGAAGGAAGAGGAAGCAAAAGAAGAACCCAAGGAAGAGCCCAAGCCCTCCGAGGAAGTCGTCCTGCTCAACGGCATACTCGACGAGCTCAAGAAGCAGAACGAAAAGAAAAAATAAGCTTTCCCTAAGTTTTATACCGTGAAAAGCCGGAATATGTTGTGAGCATCATTGTTTTCACAAACATATTCCGGCTTTTACTCTGCGCAGGTTTGCGGGATATTTTTCTTTGATATGTGATATACTATTCCGCCGTTCTCCTGTTAAAACTTTAAACTTAAGTAACCGCTGATTAATAAGCACAAATAATCAGCGGTTACTTAAAACTATTCAAGTGAGTCAAAAAGAACCGTCCCCATGACTCCCGGGTAGATACGTTTGAGGGCTACAAGGAAGATATTACCCTGTATTGCTGCCGACGGGCAAGGCAGTAAAATGCGGTGGAATACGCGTTTTTAGCTGTGGAGACGATCAGGGAATTCCAATTAAGATGGGGAAGCCGCCGGAGACCTGCGCAAGCTCCTCATCCGTCAGCTCATGCAGCTTTTCGTTCACGGTTTCAATTTCCTCTTTCAGGGCGTTCAGTTCTTCTTTTGTTTTCATGGTCTCTGCTCCTTTTCTTACTGATTTCCGACCTGCTCTTTTACGTCTTTTATCGTTTCAAGCAATTTTTTAACGATATCGTACACGCCGTGATCAAAATCACCGATTCCGGCGCCGCAGCCGCCGGTGACCTGGGTAAGCTCGTCGTCGGACAGCGCATAGAGCTTCCTGTTCAAAGTTTCGACTTCTTCTTTGAGTTCGTTCAATTCTTCTTTGGTTTTCATAGTGGTTTTCTCCTCTCATAGTGTAGGGAATGGTCTTGACCATTCCGCCTTTTCATTCTGCAATACTTATCTTTCCGGAACGGTCAAGACCGTTCCCTACAGTGAACTCAGAAATATTCCGCATTCCAAATTAAATTAATTTAAGCATTCTGCATTCTGCATTGAATTGCCGTTCCCGTGACTCACCTGGTTTTAAAGAGAAGTTTAAGAAATTTTTCCCACCAGCTGAATTCTTCCGGGTCAGGATCCTGATAGACTATTTTCATGTCACCGCCGATCACCTGGGTAAGCTCGTCGTCGGACAGCGCATAGAGCTTCCTGTTCAAAGTTTCGACTTCTTCTTTGAGTTCGTTCAATTCCTCTTTGGTTTTCATTGCGTTTTCCTTTCATTCTGCATTTTGCATTATGCATTATGCATTTTTAATAGCACCCGTTCAGGCATCTTTCCAGCCCCGGGTCAGAGCTGTTGGGATATCGCTGATGACAGTGCAGGTAGCAATCATTATTGCCGCCCGCAACATTCTCCAGCTCGTCATCGCTCATGGCAAACACGCCCAGCTTTTCCATAAGTTCGTCTTTTGTGATCTTTTCCATAGACATTTTTTCCTCCGAATGATTATTCTGTTGTTTCGGTTTTTTCCATCTTATATCACTATATACGCAGAAGCAAGGGATTTGTTACAGATTCGGGAAAATTATTTATCTTTTCTCTTTTTGGTACGGTATAACGGCTCTTATAACATATTCCGAAGGCGAACTAATTTAATTATAGCATATATCGGAGGAAATTCAAGGAAACAAAGTGAAAGCTTCACGGCGTGCCCGGTGCGGATTTTTCAGTTGCAAAGAATTAACTCAGTGGTATATAATAATGTAGATATGCGAGGTGAAATGAATGAGTATTCGTGAAATAAACGTGTCGGAAATAGCCGATGCGGTCGAAAAACTTGTCATAGACGCAAATCGTTATCTGCCGGAAGACGTCCGCTCGGCGCTGGAAAACGCCCGTGAACATGAGAGCTCCCCGCTCTGCCGGGATATTTTATCCGACATTCTCAAAAACGCCGATATTGCCGCGGAGAGGAAAATGCCGATCTGTCAGGACACCGGGCTTGCCGTCTTCTTTGTGGAGCTGGGGCAGGATGTGCACCTTGTCGGCGGTGATTTTCAGAAAGCTATGGATGAAGGCGTTGCACGTGGCTACACAAATGGGTATCTCCGCAAAAGCACACAGGACAACGTACTGGGCGAGCGCGTCAACCGCGGCGACAACACACCCGCCATCTGTCATATAGAGCTTGTTCCGGGCGATACGATAAAAATAACCGTCTGCCCCAAGGGCGGCGGTTCGGAAAATATGTCTGCCGTTAAAATGCTCACGCCGTCTCAGGGACGCGAGGGCGTAAAAAAATTCATTGTCGATACCGTTCAGAAGGCCGGGAGCAACCCCTGCCCACCGATCATTATCGGCGTCGGCGTGGGCGGCACGATGGAAAAAGCCGCGCAGTTAGCCAAGAAATCCCTCTGCCGTGAGGTGGGACAGCCGAACCCCGACAAGGATATCGCCGCGTTTGAAAAGGAAATGCTGGAAGCGGTGAATGCCCTCGGCATCGGCGCTCAGGGCTTTGGCGGCACACAGACGGCGCTGGCGGTACACGTCCTGACCCATCCGGTACATCTGGCAAGCCTGCCGGTGGCGGTGAATATCCAATGCCATGCGGCGAGACACAGAACAATTATTATATAATCCGTAGGGCGGGGGTTCAACTCCCGCCGTGAAAGTGGAGAGTGGAGAGTGGAAAGTGGAAATCAAGTGAGGCGTGAGGAGTTAGGAGTTAGGAGTGAAATCCGAATCCAACTGCCGTTAAATAACGAAATTGTAAAGTCGCTTCATGCCGGGGATAGAGTTATGTTAACCGGTACGATCTATACCGGGCGGGACGAGGCGCATTTATATTTGAAAAGGCTGATTGAAAAGGGCGAAAAGCTGCCGTTTGATTTAAACGGTGCGGTCATCTATTACACAGGACCGTGTCCGGCAAAGCCGGGAGAGGTCATCGGCTCTGCGGGACCGACAACGAGCGGGCGCATGGATGTGTATACTCCAATGCTGCTGGAACGCGGTCTTAAAGGCATGATCGGCAAAGGCAAAAGGAACCATGCCGTTCGAGAGAGCATGATGCAGAATACCTGCTGCTACTTTGCCGCCATCGGCGGCGCGGGCGCCCTCATCAGCGACAGCATAAAAAAAGCCGAGATCATCGCCTTCCCGGAGCTCGGCGCAGAGGCGGTATACAGGCTGGAAGTGGTCGATTTTCCGTGCACGGTGGTGCTGGACTGCTGCGGAAACGACCTATATATGATCGGACAGGAGAAATACAGACATGATTAAAGAAGAATTACGTGAAAAAGCGCTCGCTCTTCACGCAGACAACAAAGGCAAGCTGGAAACGGTGGGCAAGGTCCCGGTCGAAAAGGCAGACGATCTTACTCTCGCCTATACGCCCGGTGTGGCGGAACCCTGCAAGGAGATAGCGAAGGATACATCTCTTGCGTATAAATATACCTTCAAGGGCAATATGTGCGCCGTGATCTCCGACGGTTCGGCGGTACTGGGGCTGGGCAACATCGGCGGGATCGCCGGTCTTCCCGTCATGGAAGGCAAGGCGCTGCTGTTTAAGGAGTTCGGCGGGGTGGACTGTTTTCCCATCTGCCTTGCGACGCAGGACACCGAGGAGATCATAAAAACCTGCATCAATATCGCCCCCTCCTTCGGCGGGATCAATCTTGAGGATATCGCCGCTCCCCGCTGCTTTGAGATCGAGCGGCGGCTGAAAGAGGCGCTGGATATTCCCGTTTTCCACGACGACCAGCACGGAACCGCCGTGGTCGTCTCCGCCGCACTCATTAACGCCTGCCGCCTCACGGGGAAGCGCATGAAAGAGCTGAAGGTCGTTGTCAACGGCGCGGGCGCCGCAGGTACAGCCATAAGCCGGATGCTTCTCAATCAGGGCATAGCCGATCTGTTCCTGCTCGACTCAAAGGGCATTATCCGCAAGGGCAGAGAGGGACTCAACTGGGCTAAAGCGGAGATGGCGGAAATATCCAACCGCGAGGGCAGAGAGGGCGGACTTGAAGATGCTCTTGTCGGGTGCGACGTCTTTGTAGGCGTCTCCAAAGCCGATATCCTTACCGGCGAAACGGTAAGGACGATGGCGGACTCGCCCATTATATTTGCTATGGCAAATCCCAACCCCGAGATACGTCCCGAGCTTGCAAAAATGGCAGGCGCGGCGGTCGTCGGCACGGGGCGCAGCGACTATCCCAACCAGATCAACAACGTTTTAGCCTTCCCCGGCATTTTCCGGGGCGCCTTCGACGTGCGTGCAAGCGACATTACCGAGAACATGAAGCTTGCCGCCGCCTATGCTCTTGCCGAACTCATCAGCGTTTCCGAGCTGTCCGCCGAGCGTATAATCCCCGACCCGTTTGACAGAAGGGTCTGTCCCGCCGTTGCCAGGGCGGTCGCGGACGCCGCCGTCAAAGACGGCGTGGCAAGACTGAAATGAGCCATTGGGGACGGTTCTATTTGACTCACTTTATGCCCGCTGAATAATATTCCGGTTTATTCCGGTCAGCCTTGACAACTGGCGAATCGAAATTCCCTGTGCTTTCAGTTCACTTAAAATCCTGTTGCGTGTGTCTTTTTCCGCGTTTTGCAAAAACAGCGGATTGTCGCTTCCGGAAAGCCTGGCAATCGCTGCAAGCGCTTCATCATCGCTGATTGTTCCAGTGGAATCATATTCGAGGCAATGATCCTGATTTGCCGCATTCAAGAACTCACTCAGCTCTTCTGCGGAACTAAAATACCCGGAAATGATGCCATCTGACTGAATGAAAGAATAGGGATATTCTCTCGACCTACATATTCCGGCTTTTTGAGGATTCTGATAAATGTACCGCAAAACTGTTAAAAACTGCCAATCATCACTTATTGCCTCGCTCCGAAAACGATCTTGAAAAACATGGCCGACCCGTTCATATTTCTTGTTGTAATAAGCGGCATAACTTACAGCAATCTTTTTCATTATTCGGGCATAGCATCCGTTTTCCTCTTTCAAAAGAATATGTACATGATTGCTCATCAAACACAGCGCAGCTATCTCAGCCTCTGACTCTTTTCGAAATCGTTCCGTTGTACTCAGGAAACGCTCATAATCCGTGGAGTCGTAAAACAGATTTTCCCGATTGATTCCCCGCAGAATAATATGTGCCCAACCGGTTTTCCCCAAGTTGCGAATTTGTCTTGGCATATGATCACCTCACAGATAGTATAACATAGCAGAAGAAATGAGTCAACGAGAACCGTCCCCGTTGACTCCGCGTTACGCAGGAGCAAGAGATTTGTTACAGTCAAAGCAAAAAATCATCAGCCACCGGAAAATTCCGACGGCTGACTCTGATGACTCTTTTAGAGCACCTTTGACAGGAAATCCTGAAGTCTCGGGCTTTGGGGAGCGTTGAAGATCGCCTCCGGCTTGCCCTCCTCGACGATCCTGCCGTCCGCCATGAAAAGGATGCGGTTGCCGACCTCGCGGGCAAAGCCCATTTCATGCGTGACGACGACCATCGTCATGCCCTCCTTCGCCAGCTCCTTCATGACCTCCAGCACCTCGCCGACCATTTCGGGGTCGAGGGCGGAGGTCGGCTCATCAAAAAGCATCACGTCCGGCTCCATGCACAGGGCTCTGACGATGGCGATACGCTGCTTCTGTCCGCCGGAGAGCTGGTTGGGATAGGCGTTGGCTCTGTCCGCAAGGCCGACTCTCTCCAAAAGCTTCATCGCCTTTTCCTCCGCCTCCGCTTTGCCGCACTTTTTCAGCGAGACGGGCGCGAGGGTCATATTCTCCAGCACGGTCTTATGGGGAAAGAGGTTGAAGTGCTGAAACACCATGCCCATTTTCTGCCGGTGGGTGTTGATATCGCATTTCGGGTCGGTGATGTCCTCGCCGTTGAAAAATACCTTTCCGCCGGTCGGGTATTCAAGGAGATTGAGGCAGCGCAGAAAGGTGGATTTTCCGCTTCCCGAGGGGCCGATGACAACAACGACCTCGCCCTTGACTATATCGGCGGAAACACCGTCAAGAGCATGAATTTTTCCGCCCTTGAAGTGCATATGCAAGTCTTCAACATGGATCATTGCATCAGTCTTCATCCTTGTTCAGCTTCCTTTCCAGAATACTTATCAGCTTTGTGAGCAACAGCACCATAACGAGATATACAACGGCGATGCCGATATACGGCATGAAGGCCTGATAGGTACGTCCCTGCACCTGAATAGCCCATTTTGTAATATCCACCATTCCCACGACGTTCACAATGGAGGTCTCCTTCAACAAGGCGATGAACTCGTTTCCGAGCGCCGGAAGAATGTTTTTAACGGCCTGCGGCACGATGATCTGGCGCATGGAGCTTACGTAACTCAGACCCAGACTGCGTCCCGCCTCCATCTGACCTTTGTCGATGGACATGATCCCCGAGCGGATGATCTCCGCGGTGTATGCGCCGGAGTTGATGCCGAAGGTGAGAGTCGCCACGAGGATCTTATTTGTGGAAGACGCCATGATGACGAAATACATGATAAGAAGCTGAACCATGACAGGCGTACCGCGTATGACCGTGAGATATACCTTGCACAGACCGTTGAAAAAGGAGAGGACTCCGTTTTTCCCGTGCTGCATGGAAAGCTGGTCATGTGAGGAGCGTATGACGGCGACGATTATGCCCAGCACAATACCGAGTATCAGCGCGAGTGCCGTTATCTCCAGCGTCACCCCCACGCCCTTGAGCAGAGCTCTCCAGCGGTTGGCGGTAATAAAGGTCTGTATAAAATCTTCCTTCAGCTTTTCAAATCCCATAGCTTTTTTCTCCCTCAAATGTCAGTGAAACGCTTTTACGGAGAGCCGGATCTCCGTAAAAGCGTTGTTGTTATTGCCTGATGTCGGCTTAATGTCCGGTCATGCGGCGATGTACTTATCGATGATGCCCTGAACATCGCCATTCTCGATAAGTTCCTCAAGAGCCGCGTTGATGGCATCAAGCAGCTCCTCGTTATCCTTGGAGACGGAGATGGCGTAATCTTCATCGGCGTAGGAGCTTTCCAGAATTTTAAGACCCTCGTTTGCCGCGACGTATGCCTTGGCGGGCTCGTTGTCGATGATGACGCAGTCGACCTTGCCGGCCTTCAGAGCCTCGACAGCCAGTGCGCCGTTGGAGACAGCGACTACCTTGTCGGCACCGAAGTCACCCTCTGCGTAGATGTGGCCGGTGGTGCTCTCCTGAACACCGATCATGTAATCGGCGCCCTCTGCGAACAGGTCGTCAACACCGGTGATGGGGGAACCCTCGGGGACGATAACGGACTGCACGCCCTTTGCATAGGAGGTGGAGAAGTTGACGTTCTTGAGACGCTCTTCGGTAACGGTCATACCGGCCATGCCGATATCGATCTTGCCGGTTTGGACGGCGGTGATGATGGAGCTGAACTCCATATCCTCAATGACCAGCTCCAGTCCGAGCTTCTCTGCGATCTTTCCGGCGATCTCGGCATCAATGCCGACGATGGTTTCGGAGTCTTCATCGGAGATGAACTCATAGGGAGGGAAGGAGGCGTTTGTACCCATTACCAGAAAACCCTCTTCCACGGTTTTAACGTCAGCGGCGAAGGCTGCTGTGCCAAGTGCAAAAACCATTGCAATGACCATGACCGTACAAATAATCTTTTTCATTTTTTTAATTCCTTTCATGTTTTGTTTTATATTATCAGTTTCGGTTGTCTTTCTCTCTGCTGATGGCGAGATAATAGCAGAATAAATATTCATTGTCAAGCATATATTCTGTATTTTTTTCAATTTATCTAAACTGCATATTTATTGGCACATCAGCCTGTACGCTTTTAGTCATATTACTGTATTGCCGTCTTCTCAGCGTCTGAACGGTGTGAACGCGGCGGGGGAAATGAGCACCTCAGAATATATTTTATAATGTAAGAAGTGCCATTTTATGCTAAAGTGCAGCAATATTGACCAATAACTGTCATTCAGTGCGGCAGTCCGTCCGCCAATATCAACAAATGTGCATCAATATTCATGAAACGCTTGACAATATTCTTTTTTGATGTATAATCAACGCATCCAACAAATATTTCGGAGGGCTCCAATAATGAATAAAGATAACATAAAAAAAATCGTCCTTGCATATTCCGGCGGTCTGGATACATCCGTCATCATCCCCTGGCTCAAGGAGAACTACAACAATCCCGAGATCATCGCCGTATCCGGAAATGTCGGTCAGGCGGATGAGCTGGAGGGTCTGGAAGAAAAGGCTCTCAAGACCGGTGCCAGCAAGCTGTATGTTCTCGATCTCACTGAGGAATATGTGAATGATTATATCATTCCCTGTGTCAAAGCCGGGGCCCTGTATGAAGAATACCTACTCGGTACCTCCCACGCCCGTCCCTGCATTGCAAAAGGTCTTGTTGACATCGCCATACAGGAAGGTGCGGACGCCATCTGTCACGGCTGCACCGGCAAGGGCAACGATCAGGTTCGTTTCGAGCTGGCCATCAAGCATTTTGCACCCAATATGCCCGTTATCGCACCCTGGCGTGAGTGGAGCATCAAGTCCCGTGACGAGGAGATCGACTATGCCGAGGCGCACAACGTGCCCTTGAAGATAAGCCGTGAGACCAACTATTCCAAGGATAAAAACCTTTGGCACTTAAGCCACGAGGGCCTTGATCTTGAAGACACCGGCAATGAGCCTATGTATGAAAAGGAAGGCTTCCTTGAAATGGGCGTCAGCCCCCTGCAGGCTCCCGATAAGCCCACCTACATTACCATGGATTTTGAGCAGGGTGTCCCCGTGGCACTGAACAGCGAGAAGCTGAGTGCCAAAGAAATCATTCTCAAGCTCAACGAGCTGGGCGGCGCAAACGGCATAGGACTTCTGGACATCGTGGAAAACCGTCTTGTCGGCATGAAGTGCCGCGGCGTTTACGAGACGCCGGGCGGCACCATTCTCTACAAAGCGCATGAATATCTTGAAACCGTCTGCCTCGATAAAATGACAGCGCACGAAAAGCAGAAGCTGTCCATCACCTTTGCGGAGCTTGTCTACAACGGGCAGTGGTTTACTCCTCTCCGCGAGGCGCTGAGCGCCTTTGTTGACAAGACGCAGGAGAAGGTCACAGGCACCGTAAAGCTCAAGCTCTACAAAGGCAACATCATCAAGGCCGGTGTGTGGAGTCCCTATTCGCTGTACTCCGAGTCTATCGCCACCTTCGGTGAAAGCGATTACAATCAGGCGGACGCCGCCGGATTCATCAATCTTTACGGTCTGCCCATCAAGGTTCAGGCACTCGTGGACGGAAAGAAATAATGCAAAATGCATAATGCAGAATGCAGAATTAAGGGAGAATCACATGGCAAAGCTTTGGGCAGGACGCACAGACGGAATCACCAGCAAATTAGCGGACGACTTCAATTCATCCATCCGTTTTGACAGCCGTATGTACAAACAGGACATCACGGGCAGCATGGCACACGCCGCGATGCTCTCGCAGCAGGGCATTATTTCAGCATCCGACGCCGATATGCTGATTGACGGCCTTCAAACCGTGCTTGACGATATCGAAAGCGGCGCGCTCAGTGTGGATATGAAGTGCGAGGATATCCATATGTTCATCGAGCAGGAACTGACCGACCGGCTCGGCGATGTGGGCAAAAAGCTCCACACCGCCCGAAGCCGCAACGATCAGGTCGCGCTGGATATGCGTCTTTATCTGCGTGATGAGATCGATGAGATATCTGCTCTGGTAAAAGCCGTTGTGAAAGCCGTCACCGACAAGGCGGAGGAATACGCGGAAGCCATCATGCCCGGGTACACGCATCTGCAGAGAGCGCAGCCCATTTCCTTCGGCCATCAGCTCATGGCGTATTCGTTTATGCTGCTGCGCGATCTTGAAAGGCTTGCCGACTGCCGAAAGAGAGTTAACGTCTCCCCCATCGGCTCCTGCGCTCTGGCAGGCACAACTTATAATACCGACCGGCGCTTTGAAGCAGCGGCGCTCGGCTTTGATGCCATCTCATTAAACAGCATCGACGGCGTTTCCGACCGGGATTTCTGCGTCGAGCTTTTAAGCGACCTGAGTATGCTGATGATGCATCTGAGCCGCTTTTCCGAGGAGATCATTCTCTGGTGCAGCTGGGAATTTAAGTTTGTGGAGCTTTCCGACAGCTTCACGACCGGTTCCTCCATCATGCCGCAGAAAAAAAACCCGGATATGGCGGAGCTGGTAAGAGGCAAGACCGGGCGCGTCTACGGCGATCTCATGGGTCTGCTGACCGTGCTCAAGGGTCTGCCTCTGGCATACAACAAGGATATGCAGGAGGACAAGGAAGGCGTTTTCGACGCCTGCGACACGGTGAAAATGTGCCTGAAGATCACGGCGGAAATGGTTTCCTCCATGAAAGCCAATACCGAAAATATGCTCAGAGCCGCGCAGAAGGGCTTCATCAACGCGACCGATCTTGCCGATTACCTTGTCAACAAGGGTCTGCCCTTCCGAAGCGCGTATAAGATTTCCGGTCAGATCGTCAAAAAGTGCATCTCGGAGGGAAAGGTTCTCGAAACACTCTCTCTTGAGGAATACAAAACATTCTCTCCCCTGTTTGAAAGTGATATTTTTGAAAGCATCGATCTGAAAACCTGCGTTGAGAAACGCATCAGCGAGGGCGGAACGTCGTTTGCTTCCGTCCGAAAGCAGATCAGTACGGTAAGGAGTAATACGATTCTCAACGCACCTGACGGCGCTATAAAAAGGTGACTTTGTCTACTTTTTAATGAGAATCAGTATAAGCTATTCTGAAACGGTGCTGCCGATCGTCCTCTGTGTGCTCCCCGTCGGCTCAAGGTGCAGACGTTTGACGGGAGCTTTGATACGGATAAATACCGGTAAAAAGAGGCTGTAGCATTATTGCCACAATGCACAAATTTGTCATTGAAGAACCAGTGACCGATGTCACTTAAGCAAGCCTCCAAATCTTTGATTTGGTAAGGCACACTTAGGCATAGCCACTGTGGGAATCCGCATCCCTAAAAACGTTGAAATTTCAACGATGTTAAAGAGAACGGATTCCGACTCGCCAAGAGCCGGCTTCGCCGGTTGCTCGCTGGATGCGCCTGCGGGCCCGATGCCACAACCAGTGTGCGCACTGGTTTCGCAATGACAGGTTTTGTGCAAAATGCGCATTTTGCTACAGCCCCTTTATCTTCATTCACAGATTCTTTATTCTGTTCCGGATCAGCAGACCTACGGTATCGGCGAGCTTGTCAAGGCTCTGGATGCGGGCATAGTCGCGGTCATACACCAGCTTGGCGGACTTGACATCCTCGTCGTTGCCGGTAAAAACGCAGAGTACCGCTATACCGTCCGAACGGGCGCGGCGCACCTCGAAGGCCGTGTTGCTCACTCCCGCGTCCAGCGCGTAGGGCACCGGCTCCTGTCCCTCGCGGGATCTTATTTTTATCACGTCGTTGGGCTTTACATCGGAGAGGATGATAAGCAGCTTATGATCTGCCGCGGTCCTGTTCATGAGATAGTGCGCCGCGGAGATCGCCAGTCCGTCGCGGTTGCAGCCGTTGGAAACATACTCGAAGATTTTCCCGTTATCCGCCGGCTTGTCATAGTCACGGAAAATGCGCACGACGGTATAGCCGGTCATGGAACAAAACGACATCACCCGACATGGGATAGAACATTTTGAGAGAGCCTCGGCGATCATGTAGCCCTGCGCGGAGACGGTCTCCTGCCGTTTGCTCTGAGATGTGGAAGCGTCCAGCAGAATGTCCACGCTGAGACCGCCCATGTTGTCCTGTTCGTTTTTCTCGAAAACCCTTTCGTCCTCGAACTCGACCGCCCGCCAGACTCTCCCGCCGATCAGAGCGCCGCTGTTGGTTCGGACAGGCGTCGGCTCCATATAAAGGAGCATGGAATTGCGTATCATGTCGGCAAGGCGGTTGATACTCATGCGGTTCTGCGCCAGATTCTCCTGATAAGCGCGCTTGTTTTTCTCGATCTGCTCCGTCTCGCGCTGTCTCGAAAGGGCTTCAAAACCGTTTTGTATTTCCGCGGCCTTTATTCTCTCGCCGTAGGTAAAATGCAGGTGACAGTGTTCATGCTCACCGCAGCAAAGACTCCGCTCCGCCTGCATCGTCTCTGTCTCGGAAAAGGCGGGACGGCCGTATTTTGTCTCCATGAAGGTGCGAAGCTCTTTTTCGCTCATTTTCGTGTTGAGCTCACGGTTCATCTGTTCTCCGTCCCCTGCCGCGCCGTAGGCGTTATAGGGGTGATCCGCGTAGCCGATGCCGAATTTCCGGAAGCGGCTTTCTTTATTGGATGCTTTGCGCTTTCTCAGACCCGGGATATAAAACTTTTTTTCTGCCTTTTTCTCCTGCATCCGTATCTGAAACCAGCGGCGGAACATCTCCTGCGTGCGCTCCACGATCTCGTCCGTGCTCATCTCCGGCGAGAATTCCAGCTCGTCCAGAAGCTTTCGGTCATATCCGCTCATTTTCGCCTCGCGCCCGAGGACTCTTGAAAAATGCCCGGATGCCAGCGCCTCAAAAATATGATAGCCGTCACCGCCGGGATACTGTGCGGTGTATTTCTCCGCGTATTCTCTCCGCAGGCGCATAAGTACCGGACGCTCGCGGACTTCCTTATAAAAGGTGCCGTTTTCAAGTCCCAGCCAGAAAAGGGACTGGTAGAGGTCGGAATCCTCATATCGGTCGAAAATTCTCAATACCGTCTCGAGCTTCGGATACTCATAATGTCTTCGGACGGCGCCGATAATACAGTTCCAGTAGAGGTCGGCGCTGCCGTTTTCGTCAAAGGCTTTGAAGTCCGGCGTGAAAGAGTAATCTTTCGCGCCGTTCCATATTATATTGACTGCTCTTCTGGTCTGCAGTTCACTGATCTCTTTCATTTTCCCTTAAACAGCTCATTCCTGCCGAGCTTCCCGTCGATGCGGGCAGAGATGATGTCCTCCACAAGACTGCGCTCAAAAGCGTCAAAGCTCTTGTTGGTGATGCCCATTTCCAGCGCCTGTCCCAGCGTTAAACCCTGTTTTACAAGAAGGATCGCGGCGAGCAGCCCGCGCAGGTCGAGCGCCTTGGTGGATATCTCAGCGCTGTCGCACTTTTTGCGTATCTCCTGAAACAGCCTGGAAAGCTCCACGGCGTACTCGTTTTTCAGCGTCGGGTACTGTTCCAGCAGGAGGCGGGTGAGGTTTTCTTCGGAGATGACGGGCATATTGATGACCATGAAGCGGGAAGCCAGTGCTTCGTTGAGCTCTCTTGTACCGGCATAGCCGTAGTTCATGGTGGCAATGAAGCGCGTGCAGGGAGAGAGCGTAATGCGGTCATAGCCCGGAACGTCGATAATGCGCCGGAAATCCAGCGTGGCATGGAGCACGGAGAGAGATTCGTTTTTCGCCATGTTGATCTCGTCCAGCACGCCGAAGCCGCCCATCTCCGCGCAGGAGTACACCGGTCCGCGGCGCAGCGTTACTTCACCGTTTTTGAAGGTGTCCGTGCCGATCAGAGACGCAGCGTCGGTATTGAGATAAAAAGAAATATCCCACTGCGGTCTTCCGAAAACAGCGGAGAGGTTTTCCGCGAGAACATTTTTACCAGTCGCCTTCGGGCCGACCAGCAGGATATTCTCCCCTGCCAGCAGCGCCGTGAGCGCCTTTTCCCATACATCTCTGCCGTAGTATTTCACCTTCGGTTTCGGCACACGGTATTCCGCCGTCTCCTCCACAGAATAGTCCCGACGGAAGTCCTCTATTCCGGCAATGATCCCCTCGGCTATGCCTTCCCGTCTCAGAAAATCGAGCATGGTTGTTACCTCGTTTGCTTTTTGTTTTTTCTGATTATATTCTTTTTGCGGAACAAAATCAATCTTGTAAAGAGAGAGAAAACATATTAAAATAGTTTTCAGTTTAAAGCTTAAAGAGGGATAAACCATGGCTGAAATCGTGCTGAAGCATGACATCTGTTCCGTTGACTGCGGTTTAAGGAAGACCTATGGCGGAAGTCAGATGCTCTCGGAAAACAAAAACATACGGAAATACGGCTGCGGTATTGTCGCGGCGGCAGACCTCATTATTTATTTTAACCGCTATCATACGCATCTCAACACCCCGCTTCTCGGCGAAATTCCCGAATCGGGCGCGGTCCCTTTGGAAGCATACCGGCGCTTATTGACAGAGCTGAACCGCCGCTTTTTTCCGCTGATCCCCAAAAGGGGACTCAACTGTTTTATGCTCGCCGGGGGCTTGAGCATCTTTTTCCGCCTGTACGGCGTAAAAGTAACGGCGCTGTGGTGTATGTCCGGCGGAAAGCTCTGGGAGAGGATCGAAGATATGCTTCGCCGCGACCTGCCGGTCATTTTCTCCGTCGGGACGAATTTCCCGAAGGTCTGGGGTAAAGAACGCCTTAAACTGCACGTCAAAACACCGGACGGCGCTCTCCGTCCCGCCGGATCGGTTCACGCGCATTTTATGACCGTAACAAAAACGGACGACACACATATCTGCGTGTCGTCCTGGGGCTGCAAGTTTTATATTTCCAAAGCGGAGTTTGAGGAATATGTCCGCAAATACTCCGGAAGCGTGCTGTGCAATATGGTGTATATCAAATAAAGGGACTGTTTTCAGCCCCTTTATTTTCGCTTATTTCTTCGCGCTTTGTGCTGCTTTGACGACCAGACCGGTCAGCGCCACAAGACCGACGACGTTGGGCAGAACCATGATCTGGTTGAACATATCGGACAGCTCCCATACAAGGTCGTTGGAGGCGAGAGAGCCGAGGAAGATGAATACCAGAGAGATAACGGTGTAGATGTATACGGGGGCTTTCTTACCGGGGAAGAGGTACTGCGCGTTGATCTTGCCGAAGAAGTTCCAGCTCAGCACCGTGGAGAAAGCAAAGAACGCAAGGCAGATGGCAACAAACAGGCCGCCGAAGCCCTTGCCGAAGGTCGCGGAGAAAGCTTCCTGCACCATATTGGTTTTATTGAGAGCGCCCGCACCGTCAATGGTAATGAGCGGGTTATCACCGGCGTAGAGGCAGGTGATGACAACGAGAGCGGTCATGGTGAGCACCATGAAGGTATCGACGAACAGACCCATCATAGCGACAACACCCTGATCGTGGGGCTTTGCGACATTGGCCTGCGCGTGGGCGTGAGGCGTGGAGCCCATACCGGCCTCATTGGAGAACAGGCCGCGCTTTGCGCCCTGGCTGATGGCGATCTTGAGAGCCGCGCCGAAACCGCCGCCGATGATAGCCTGCGGTTGGAAAGCGTACTTGAAGATCAGACCGATGGCCGAAGGGAGATTCTTGATGTTGATAAGGAGAAGGATAAGACCGCCGATGAGGTAAAGAGTCGCCATGAACGGTACGATCTTTTCGGTAACGGAGCCGAGACGCTGTACGCCGCCGAGGAAGACGATCGCGGCAATGACAGTGACGATGATACCCACGACCCAAGTGGGAATGCCGATGGCGTTATTAAAGGCAGAGCCGATGGAGTTAGACTGCACCATACAGCCGGTAAAGCCCAGCGCAAGGATGATGGCAACGGCGAAGAAGCCTGCGAGGAACTTGCCGAAGCCGTTGGGAAAAGCTTTGTTTATGTAATAGACAGGACCGCCATGGACGTTGCCGTCCTTATCCACCACGCGGGTCTCCTGCGCCAGCACCGCCTCGGAGTAGATCGTAGCCATGCCGAGGAAAGCAATGATCCACATCCAGAAGATGGCGCCGGGACCGCCGGCGAGGATGGCGCCGGAAGCGCCGATGATATTGCCGGTACCGACCTGCGCCGCGACAGCGGCGGTCAGTGCCTGGAAGGAGCTGAGGCCGGACTCGTTCTTTTCGCCTCTGAGCTTGATGTTTCCGAAAACCGCCTTCCAGCCTTCCTTGAAGCAGCGCACCTGAACAAAACCGGTCTTGATAGAAAACCAGAGGCCGCAGCCGATCAGCAGGATAACAAGAACATAGTCCGACAGCATCCCGTTGATTTTACACACTAAGTTATAAAGCTGATCCATGATTTTTTCCTCCAAACAAAAAATAAAGTTGCCGTTTAAAAATCAGCAACTCCGGATAGGACACAGGCATCGCCTGTTCATCTGCTCTGTCCTTTTGCCTGAGAGTTTCGGCGTTTGATACACCTTGCACCTTCGGCACTCATTTAAGAGATTCTCCAGAGTTCCTCCGTATTCAGTCTCCCGGCCGGATTCTGAATACTTCAATGGTATTAAATTGCGATGCTTTTTCTGCGGCCTCATCCTTTCACAATTTATTTTTGTGTATCGTAGTTTAATATAAATTTTCTCATTTGTCAACGACTTTATACTTTTCGTTTCGCTTTTTTTCGTTTCGTATTCGTGTTTCGTGTTTTTCCGGAAACCTGAAAAAACAGGTATTGACAAATCACTGCATACCTGTTATTATAACAATGCTTTGGGGGTATAGCTCAGCTGGGAGCACTACCCATTAAATACGCACCCCCATGTTGAGAGCACACCGAATCCGCCAAAACCCTTAAAATCAAATACTTCGTACCCGGTTATCCGGGGGTATAGCTCAGCTGGGAGAGCGAACCACATAGTTTCATACCCCTCTTTTCAACTTAATATTTTGTACTCAGTGGACTTTTATCCTTATTAATCTGGGGGTATAGCTCAGCTGGGAGAGCGCTTGAATGGCATTCAAGAGGTCAGCGGTTCGATCCCGCTTATCTCCACCAGAAAGTACCTTGAGTACACAAGAGACAGCCTATTTTGGTAACAAAATGGGCTGTTTCCTTTTTTTGCCAATTCAAATTTCCGCACTCGGATGAATGGTACCCCCGTGCAAAAAAGCTCAAATCGGCTGTCCTGAAGCGCTTGAGCTATACCCCTGTTTATACAAGCTTATCCACATCTAAACCGGTATTGAACTGCGAGAAGTCAATATTGAAGTCGATATGCAACTTATACCCTTTGAAAACCTCTATACGCCTGATGAGACAGCCGACGATCATCTTTTTCGCTTCGATATTTGCCGCATCATATATTTCTGACCAGGAAAGTATCTGGTCATATTGGGATGCAAGTGACGCCATCATAGATATGCCTTGATTATAGTCATTTTCCGCTTCGGTAAGACGATCTTTTGCAATCATACATTTTTCCTCTGACTCCTTTATCAGTGAGCTTAGTAACTCCTGGGAAAAAGAACTTTCTCCGCGAATGGATCTGACGACTTCAGCGCGGAGAAATTCATTGCTTGACAAAGCCTTTGTGTATTCTGCTTTTGCTGAATGCACCAGGGCTTTTTTCTCTGCCTTTTTTTCCTGATAGCGGGCGTTTATCGCGTCCTGACGAGAAATGCCCTTCATGTTATCAAAGATTTTATGAATTACTTTATCGACTATGCCATCTAAAGTGTCAGCGGAATACCCGGTTTGACCGTTACAGTCTGTCTGCTTGCGGGTTTTTCCGTAGCAGACATATCTTCTGCGCTGGATCACTCTGTCAGGATCATTTTTACAGGGATATGCTTTTCGGTTTGTTGTAATTGAAAGCCTTGCTCCACAGTGTCCGCAAAAGACATTTCCGGACAATAAAGCAGTGCTTCTTGTACTCATTGGCAAATGCGGCTCGATCAGAGTAAATCCGGTGCGTGTTGATCTTATCTCCTGCGCTGATTCAAATACCTCTTTTTCAATTATTCTCAAATTCGGCAGCACATCACTGCGGCTTTCACCGCTGCGCAGTACGCCGGTGTACGTTAGATTTTGAAGCATTCCTCTAATGCTTGCAGGATGCCAGCATTTCCCAGACCTTGCACGGTAACCCTGATTATTAAGGTAAGTGGCGATCCTCTGAGTCCCAAAACCGTCAACAACATACTTTTCAAAAATAATCCGAACAACAGCCGCTTCCGCTTCATTGACTGCAAGTTCAAAAGTTTCATGTTTTTTCTTGTTGAATCTTCCGCTTTTAACGAGATCGTATCCATAGGGCGCAAGGCCACCGGTATAATGTCCGTCTTCAACCAAAAGACCGAGACTTGTTTTTGTACGGATGGAAGTCTTTTCACTCTCACCATCAGCCTGCCAGAAACGTATGTAGTTCGTCAGCTTGTCCGTATGATTGTCAAACCTCTGCTCGCCTTCCTGCGTACTCCATACGCGGATGCCGTTCTTGAAAAACCATTCAACTACAAACGGGGTTTCATCGGCAATTCTGCCTATTCTGTCAAACATAAACACCAGCAGAATATCGAATTGTTTTCTTCTTGCTAACTCTTTGATAATTTGTATTTTATCTCGATTTTCCGCCCTTATCTTATGACCGGAAACCCCATCTTCCTGTTCTTCGTGGACGATAATCCAATTCATCTTGTCAGCAAACTCATGACACTTTCTGCGCTGCATGGGAATATCTGCCTGATTATTTTCATTGTAATCAACCTGTTTATCAGTCGAAACACGATATAAACAGCATACTCTGTTTTCCATTACAATTTCCTTTCTTTTTGAAAGAACGGATTAAATCTCAGTATATAATTGTCAAGGTTCATGGAACTGCTCGACAATACTATATCTCTTTACAAAAAAGGTCAACGATGTCAGGTGTACATATGGTAAGGGAAGACAGAAGCACTTGTTTAACCTGATGCGAAATCTGAGAGTTCGGTTTTGCCAGGAAGGTGGCTGAAATTGTATAACCATCTACTATAAATTTGCGTGATATATCATCTTGATCTTTGCTCGTTATGACCATTGAATAGCTTTGCCTCCTATTTCATGATAGTGTTCGTTTTCTCTTCCGTCTTGTTATGGGACGCTTTCTTTTTCCCATTTTTGCTTATTCTGTCAGTGATGGAAAAAATGTATGCCAGAAGAATCCAGCATACCATTATGATGAGCTTGATTAAGGTCACAGTATCCATAATACGTAATCTCCTCCGTTTCCTTCAGAATTTGTATTTGTTATTCTTCATTCCACTCCGGATCAAGAGCGCATATCCTTTCGTCTGCCCGCTTATCCGACCAACCTTGAGGAAAAAACGGCGGAGATATGCGATACCTTCGGTCTCTCCGCTCACAGTAGTGCGCAGGAAATATACGACTATGCAGAAGCTTGTCAAGCAGCAGGTGCAGGAGATTTTGTCCTTGATCCCAATGACAGCAGCTCTGCCACCGGCGGATTTTATGCCATGAAGCTCTATGAAGACGGCTCTTTTACCATGAATCATGGCTTCTTATATTATATCCGAAAAGGTTCCCTTTGCACAGACAGTCAATATGTTGCATACACGGGTGCTTTGCCTTTATCGCGTTTCCACCACTAAACAGCTCTACCATGATGCCAACGATGAAGCCGACATTCCCATGCAGCGCCCCCGCTGCCGTGCCTTTGCCGAGCAGAACGGCTGGACAATCGTGTGTGAGTTACAGGAGGAAGGAATCTCCGGCCATAAGGTCAGAGCGGAAAACCGGGATAAGGTGCAGATGATCAAGGACTACGCGCTAAAGCAGAAATT
>JAZLGK010000009.1:0-2669 GCA_045616265.1 Candidatus Limivicinus sp.
GTTGGAGGAGAAAGCGCCCGGGACGTTTTCCCAGACACAGTATCTTGGATATTTTCCATTCGTTTCTTCCCTCATTTCTTTGATGATGCGGATTGCCTGGAAGAACAGGTTGGACCGTTCGCCGTCATGGATGCCAGCCCGTTTCCCGGCGATAGAAAGGTCCTGACAGTTATGAACGACTATCCCGTCAGCTACGTAACTGTTGTCTTCATCAACCGTCAGGTTGTAGACCACCGTTGTATGATTGGCAGGCTCCACACTCCGTACTCGATACCATCCATGAAGCTCATCTGACAGATGATTTCTTGTTCCGTTCAGCGTGATGACAACGGAATACCAGTCTCTTTGATGGATCAGGCGTCCCTCTATCAGTCTTTTCTCTTCCACTTCCGTTTTATGAACTGTAGTGGAATAGCCCTGTATTTCCGCAAGCAGACGAATGCTCTCCGCCAGCTTCTTGCTCACAGTATTGATCTTCCATGTGTTGTTCTTTCCCTTTACGTGGCAGCCATCCGAATCAAGAAGTCCGTCCAACAGGGACTTTCTGAAGGCTTCCGGCATGCCAAACACCCATCCGGGCATTGTCTTCCCGCAGGCATACCTGCCGAAGTTATCCGTGAGCCATTCGCAAAACACCTGTGACGTAAATTTGAATTTGACGACGGTGCGGTCGTGTTCCACATAGTAATTATCTGTAAGCTTCTCAACCGTCCTGCGCAGCTCATCTTCTTTGTCATGAGAATCACAGAGAATGATCGTTCCGTATCGCTGTCCATCCGGGCGGCCTGATCTCTGACCGTCGCGTACCCATCCGTCTCCCAGCCATCTGCCGATGAAATAGAACAGGTCCTCTGTCATCGGAGGCATTGCTTTCTCGCGTCGTGATCCCGAATACACAGGAGAACTGATTGGCAATGCTTCTACCGAATTTGGCACAGCCCACAGTTTCCCTTTCATCTCACCTGCCGGAATCCATGATTTCTCATCTGTCAGGAGAAGCCGGCACCCGCGCTTACCGTTTCCGAGCTGCGGATAGTACTTCTTTTCGCCGCTGCTGTAAATCGGATGGTTCGGCGTGCATTCCAGACCATAGTGGTTTCCTTTGAGGAGCATGGTTTCTCCGAATTTTGCTCCGGCAGCTGTCACGGTTCTCCATCTCCCCGCATGGGTCAGAACCTTCATCCCGACTTCGACATCCTCAATCGGAATATATCCCTCTTCCGTCAGCACCAGTGTCCCTTCCGGGAAACAAGGTGATCCGAAGGTGATGATGTCAACAGGCTCCAGCTCTGCACCGGAAAGCTGCGACACATCTCCGTAGTGTTTTACTGCCGGCAGTCTCTTATGAGTGACGAGGACCGGAAAAGGCTCGATTTCCGAATTCCACACAGGGGTGATCCCTGCGAGAATGCCTCCCAGGGGAAAACTCCCGGAGCCGTCAAAGAGACTTCCGAGAGTCAGTGTTTTTTCTTTCATATAAGTTTCTCTCCTTTCAGCAGCGTCCTCAGCCGCTCCCAGGCCGCCTTATCTTCAAATGCCTCACAGCTTCCTTCATTGAGATTGTCGCTGACGATTTTCAGAACATAAAGTTCTCTGTGCGGAAGTTCAGCGATCTTCTGAAGTTCCATATCGTACACTGCGGGCGTCACCGGACGAGGCTCCGTTACGAACTTGCCCGAAGTGAAGCAGGGAGCATGGACACAGTCGAAATGGGTGACCAGCTTTCTGACCTCTCCCGTCTCATAGGAGCCGACCCCGTCCGGTTCGACAACTGTGCCGGGTTCGATACCCACAGCCCCGCAATAACCGACATTCACGAGGATATCATCGTCAGCAGTCTTAGGCAGGTCGGCTGCGCAGATCCCGACGACCTCACACGGAAGCCCTAAGGAATCCGCCTCACGCTGCATGGCTGTGAGGATCCGAATCATTCAGCTTCCTCCGTAAATATCTCTATAAGTTCCTTCTCGGTTACTTTTCCGAATTCCTGATAGACACGGATGATCTCCGCTTCCTTTTCCGCCTTGATGACAGCTAACCGCTTATCCGTTTCCGCCTGCTCAATGGCGATCTGATTTCTGATTACTGCCCTTTCGTGTCTGCGTCTCGCCATGCATCCAAGCGGGTCAGACGCTATCACAGCGATTATGAGAACGACCGCGATGATAAGCGCGATCAGGTTTCTATACTGTTTTATTACCTTTAGCATTTTCTTCCTCCATATATGAAATCCTCGTACTGCACTTTCTGAACACCCAGAAGTAGCAGTGATATTTTCTCGCATGCTTCTGATTTCTTATCTGCCAGTCAGCTACCAGTCTGTTCTTTGCCAGCAGCACAAATAAATCAAGCGGATAGAAGCCTGTCTTCACCGCCTCGTTCATGACGAACACGTGAGACATGTACTGCTTTCCGCTTGAAACCTTGTCCTGACATTTGAAGATCAGTATGCCGTCCGGCTTTAACACCCTGTATGCTTCCTTTAACGCATCGACATAAAAGCGATGCAGCGAATGCTCGTCCGGATACACTCCGAACCGCCTGTTGATGCGGTTTCCGTTTCCTTCTTTCAGGCTCTTTCCTTTTGTAGCCAGGAACGGAGGGTCGAACATCATGCAGGCAATGGATCCATCCGGAATCGGCAGATTCCTTGCATCCGCCTTTTTTAC
>JAZLGK010000010.1:0-2790 GCA_045616265.1 Candidatus Limivicinus sp.
AAGGATCGCGGCATAGCAGAAATACGGGTTGCAGGTCGCGTCGGGATTTCTCAGCTCAAAGCGGCGCATATTCGGCGTTTTGGCGTAAGCGGGAATACGGATGACAGCGCTGCGGTTGCTGGTGGCGTAGCCCACGGTGACAGGCGCTTCAAAGCCGGGGACAAGACGCTTGAAGGAGTTGGTGCTGGGGTTGGTGATGGCGCAGAGAGAGGCGATGTGCTTGAGAAGACCGCCCATGAAATAGTGCGCTTCACGGCTCAGATGCGAGTAGCCGTTATCGTCGGAGAAGACCGGCTCACCGTCCTTCATAAGAAGCATATGTACGTGCATTCCGCTTCCCGCCTCGCCGTATACGGGCTTGGGCATAAAGGTCGCGCTCTTGCCGTACTTGAGGGCGGTGTTGCGGATGATGTACTTGATCATCATGGTCGCGTCCGCCATTTTGCTCATCTCGCCGAGCTTCGGCTCGATTTCATACTGACCGGCGGCGCCGACCTCGGGGTGGTGGTACTTGATGGGAATGCCCGCATCCTCCATGTGCATACACATCTCACTGCGGCACTCAAAGGATGTATCAAAGGGCTTGGCGATATGGTAGTTCTTCTGCAGGGGCACGGTCACGCCCTTGCCGTCGAGAGCCGTATTCCAGTGAGACTGGGAGGCGTCGATCTCCATGCCGATGCTGTTATGCTCCACACTCCAGTTCACCTCGTCAAAGAGATAAAACTCAAACTCGGGCAGGATGAGCATGGTATCCGCCACGCCGCTGTCGCGCATATATTTCTCCGCCGCAAGAACGATGTTGCGCGGATACTGGGCAAGGGGACGGTTTTCGGGGTAGTCGATGATCATAGCGTTGCCGGTCATGGACAGAGTGGGAATGTCGCAGAAAGGATCGATGAGCGCGGTATCCGGGTCGGGGATAAAGACCATGTCGCTCTTTTCCAGCACGGCGTAGCCATAGTTGGACGCATCAAAGCCGATGCCGTCGCGCATGGTATCCTCGGTAAAATGCTGTGCCGGGATGGTCACATGACGGTACTGACCGTTGATATCGACCATCTTGAAGTCCACCATTTTGATGTTCTTCTCTTTTATGAGCTTTATTATATCCTTTGCGGTTTTAGACATAGGATCGTCCTCCGTTTTTTTGAGTAATGTATAATTTACCACCTGTTTTTATTCACGTCAAGATTTTTCTCTGCACACCCCGCGGCAAACACATAAAACCGGAGAGCAAAACACAAAGGCTGAAAATACGTTCGAAGCCGCAGGAAAGGGTGTAGTTTTTTCACACAAATACCGTCTTTTCCCCGGCAGATGAAAGTACCGCAGAAGTCATAACCGACCGCTGCGGCACTGAGCGTCAAAGGAGATCCGTATTACTCCGTAAAGTGTATGTGATTATAGATATGCTCCTGACAGAAGCAGTGATAACCCTGACATTTGGAGCAGTAGCGGAATTCCAGCTCCGGGTAATCCCTGTCGGTCTTTCCGCAGACAGAGCATTTATGATTATAGAGGTTGGCCTGCTGTTCGCGGCGGATCTTTGCGGACTCGCGGCGGAAGTTTATGACGGAGGCATTGGACTTTTTCGGGATCTTTGCAAGCAGATCGCCGCCGCAGAAGATCAGGAAGTTGACGATCGCCACCAGCGGCAGAAGGTTGGCGGGGAAGGGATTTGCAAAGAGGCTGTACAGGAAAAGCGCTCCGTCGACCCACGCGAGATACTTCATCTTGATGGGGATGATGAAAAACAGAAGCACCTGCATATCCGGGAAAAGGACGGCAAAGGAGAAGAACATACTCAGATACACATACTGCGCGGTGAGGCTGAAATTATACCCGAAAACAAGATACATCAGCAGACCGTAAACCACCGTCAGAATAATGCCGGTAAAGAAATAGACGTTAAACTGTGCCGTGCCCCATTCGCGCTCCAGCGTAGTGCCGATAAGGTAGTAAAAATATATGGCAATAAAGGCCAGCAGTCCCGTCTGCGGCGGATAGAGCGCGAAGGTGATAAGCCGCCACACCTGCCCACGAAGGATCGCCCCGGGGTTGAACGTGAGATAGCTCATGAGCACCGGGTTGACCGCGCCGATCAGCCAGAACACGATATTGGCAATACAGACGTATTTCATAAGATTCGGTATGCCGAAAGCGGGATGTTTTGCAAGGAATTTATCAAAGAGTCTATTGAATTTACGCATCTGAGGTTCTCCTGACACAGAATTTCATACTGATTCTCATTAAAATGTAGACAAAGTCTGCTTTTTATAGCGCCGTCAGGTGCGTTGAGAATCGTATAAGACGTCATTTGCGTTAAGCAAATGGATGACGCCATAGGCGGCATCTCTCCAATAAAAAGCTCTGCTTTTTATTGGAGAATAGTATCAATTATATTTTAGCTTTGTTTCCGCTCGCTGTCTACAATATTTTGTAAATTTTTGTTATGCGTATCCTTCCCCTCCGCCGAACGCGGAAGAGAACACGGTATTTATACTCATTTCTGATTAAAAATAGACATTTTTAATCAGAGCTTTTGAAGCATTCAAGCTTCTCGCTGCAGCTCGGTCACCTCGCGGCTCTGACATGACCCCGGCATGTCATTCACTACCGCTCGGCCGCTTCGCTACGCGCTTTGCGCAGTTTAAGTGAGAGCCCAAATCTTTGATTTGGTTGCTCGAACTTATGCATAGTAAATGCTTCAAAAGGCGTCTCATACGAAAACTACGCCGCTGCGTGTGCGCCCGCAGGCGCCATGGAAGCGAGCAACCGAGCGCAGCG
>JAZLGK010000011.1:0-25363 GCA_045616265.1 Candidatus Limivicinus sp.
TGCATCTGTGTGATGCATAATACAAGTATAAGGACAAAAATTTTCTGGCTCAATACTTTCCGGAACGGTGGCTCAACTTTTACCGGTATGGTGGCTCAAGGCTGTCCGGATTCGTGGCTCAGTGGACGACGGTATATTCAAATGGAGTATTCCACCAAATCACCTCCGATTTTCTGATAATAGTATACTACATTTCAACCTACTTCGCAATATGATTTGTAAATTTGCAGGTTATCGTTTATAGAAACTTGGAGTACCATGCATGCCATGCATGGTACTCCACTCTTCATAGGCAGGTATACCGCCCTTCGCTATTCTTCCGTTTCATAATAGTACGAATAGTCGATGCCTTTCATGATAATTTCACGACTATGGATATCCGAAGTTAGGGCACTTTGCAGGAGTTCGAAAATCTTATTCGGATCATCAACACTTTCCCGCATAGCGTCAAGATAATCGGTCTTGTTGATCTGACTCCAATCAACGCACTGTTTCAGATTCTTTTTCAGCATCAAATCGAGCCAGATGCGGGTACTCCGACCATTGCCCTCCATGAACGGATGCGCCACATTCATTTCAACATATTTGTTTACGATATCTTCCAGCGTGTCTTCCGGCATGGACTCGATATGTTTGAGAGCTCCGTCCAGATATAATGCGGGTGCAAAAGTAAAGCCGCCTTTTGCAATATTCAGTGTGCGGAGCTGACCGGCAAAGTCAAACAGACCACCGAAAATATATCCGTGGATCTGCTGCAGCCCTTTGGCTGTACCTACTTCGATGTTATCTATAAATCCGCTTTCGAACAGCTCATACGCCCTTAGCTTACTCTTTTCGTCGAGGGACGTTTCCATATTCTTCATCCATTTGGCAAAAACATCTGCTTTTTTACTGGGAATCAGGGCAAGAATTGTATTGAGGCTCCCTTCATCTACCACGTCAGTATTATAAAACTTGCCGTCTTTTGCCTTCAGTTTCAGTTGTTTGCAAATTGCAATCAACTGCGGATTTCTTCGTTTGATTGTTGCCCAATATACTCTCGGATTTTTCGTTTTCGTAAGAGCCTCGGCAATATCCATAGCGCAAAGCCACCATTTGGCACTCTCATCGTCCCATACAGCGCGCACCGGAACATCTTCGAAAAATCGTATTGAGGTTTTGTTTACCATGATATGTCTCCAATCTCTTTTCAAAACGCAATCGCACCCATTGGATGCGCCGCGCTAATATATAAGCACGCTTTCAAAAACTTTAATCGCATTTTATAACTTCAAACAGTTTTGGGAATCTCTCATCAACACAGGCTGTATAATTCGTATATATTCATAATTATCACTATATTTTTGTTTTAAAATATTGAGAATTTCCAATTCAAATAAAATCAAATATGACTAATTCTTTTCCACGAATCCCAGATTTTAATAATCCTCAGCATCATTGTTTCGCTCTTTGCTTCATGCGTAAACAGATTAACAAATGAATTTTCTAAATACGCAAACTGGCACTCGGTAAAATCGCATCTATCTCGTAAAGGTATTATTATAAATTCGATATTTTTAAAAGGTTTTCCTTGTTCTTATCGATATTAAACCATTTATAAATGTTCGTATGAGTGAATTCAGCTGATGAGAAATCTACCTTAATATGTGGCCAATTTCAAAGGATTGTAGAAGAATTCTGTGCCATGTCACTGGATTATGGTATGATTAGTGATCTGGAACATATGCCGCGACGAACAGGATATCCATCAACGTTGATATGCTTGAGATTAAGTGTAAAGCACTTATGCAATTTTCTGTTTTGTATTTGGGCCGGTTATATCTACGTAAACGTTTTACCTTGCTCTCTCAAAATTTGTCATTTTGTTTTCTCCTCGGTGATAGTCCCGTCCTTGATGTGGTAAGCAATATCATGACCTGTACAAAAAGTGATAACGGTCTGTGCTGCTTCATTGTAAAAACGTTTATGCGTCTTATATGACGAAACTTCTTTGCTGTAATTTGTGCGGCCAAAAATGATTTTATCTGCAAATGCAATGCTTTCTAACAGTTCTGGCAGAGATTGCTCGATTAGATTGGGGGTTGGGTATGGTTCAATACTGATCCACGTTTTGCAACCTCTGTCATGTAAAGCTTGTAATCCCGCCAACCGCTCCGCATAAGGCGCTGCATGCGGCTCCATCTTTTGCCGGTATTCTTCACTCAGAGAAATAAGAGTAATTCCGTATTCATTCTCTTTCGAAAGGGTTGCTAATTCAGTCGGCAAAACACCTTTTGTCAGTACGGTACATTTTATTCCTGCTGTGTTCAGCTTTTTTATTGCAGCAATACTCATCTCCGAAATCTCTTCATACTCGTACATAAACGGGTCTGTCGTAAAACAAAGCTGAACGGACTTGATTTTGCTTCTGAGCCTCGGTAGTTCCTTGTCAAGTAATTCCAAGGTATTTGAGACGAGGTACGGCTCCATCCAATTCTCATAAGAAGTTACTTGACCAAACCTTTTCTTTTGCAAATATGCGTAGCAAGGGAATTTACAGCCATGAGCGCACCCCAAAACATGGTTCATGGTATAGTCTCCATATTCGACGCCTGTTTTGTACAGCATGGTTTTCCGCTGTATGTGACCTGCGACTTTTTTCATTGTACCGTCCTCCGAATAATAATCTGCTGGCCATTCTTTTCTTCCCAGAAAGTGCGTTTCTTACCTTGAGCTGTAAATTCCGGAGTTCGCAAAACATCTATTTTTCCAGAAAGCTGCAACTCTTCTAAGATTTCATACACCATCTTAAACTCACAGATTATACCGTGTTCGTTAACAAATGTTGCCAAAAACTTGGTAATACGAACATCTCCCGGAATAATTGAAATATGCTTTTCTACCATATCAGCAATTTCATCCCGCGAATATGTATCCCCTTCAGCAGAGGACGCACCAATAGTTTCCATGTCAAAAAACGAGTACTGGCCCTGCTGTTGTATATTAATAAAAAGCTCGTCTTTACGCTTTTGCATATTTTGTGCCATCAAGAAGCAACCGTCCTCATGATCGCACACATGTATCATCCTATACTTTGGACGCTGTTCTGGTTTGAGGCGAATAGGCATGTCGAGGACATATCTGTATCGCTGCTTCAGCATATTTTTATACTCGTGGGATAAACGCTGCTCTGCCTGATAACCATCAATTATTCCATTCTGAAAATCAGTTACAATAGCTTTCCAGTAATCTCCACCAGCAATTCTGTTAAGTAAATCTTCGGATTGCTTCGTTGCATCAACTACGGTAGGTTCATACTCAACCAATTCATCCAGATTTTGAAGTGCGTCATCGTTACGGTATTCTACGCACATTACCCTGCATGCATCACGGAAAAAGCCGAAGGAATTGAAATTGATCAGCATTTCGAAAGTATTGAACCCCAAAGTCCTAAATGCTTCAAGAAAAGTTGAATCCAGTGCCTTTATTCCATATGGATCGACATAGAGGAATACATTATACCCGCGTTTGCTTTGAAGGCATTTCACTATATTGTCTTCATATTTCCCCGAAATTACTTCTGGAACATCATAGCTCGGAGATATAGTCGCTATGTTACTTCTTAACTCATCCCCGTAGTACCTATCTATAAAGCAGGTTTTAACAGCACCAATCTTGTCTTTCCGGCTTGTTCTGCTTAAACATTCTTCGCGTATACGTAAAGCGATAAGAGGCGATCCATCTTTTCCATCCTCAAATTTTCCTTTGCCCGCAAAGCAGTCAACATAGAAAATTGGTTTCCCTGTAAGCAACACCTTTTGGAAATAAGGGGTTAAATATGATCCCAATAAACGGTCTTTAATTTCAGACCATTCATTTTTCTTTTTAAAGAAATCTTTGTTGTCTTTTGACATATATAGCCCACCTATTCATCATAGTCATCTGAATATTTTGTCTGGTATAAACTCCACAATATCGCCAAAGTCGCACTTCAGCACGGCGCAGGTTCTTTCAAGGACGGCCATGTTGATTGGCTCGTTCCGGCGCAGTTTGGTCATTGTAGAGGGTGTTGCTCTCCACCATGCGCTTGATGATATTGTCAAAATCGAACTTCGCCAGCACATCCTGCACATTGGCAGAGAAACCGTTCAGATAGTCCCGGAAATTGCTTTCGATGTTTTCGGGATCGGCAAGAAGCCGTTCAAAAATAAATTTACTGGTGTTATAAAACTGATAGCCGGATGCCTTGCGGAGAAAACCGTCTGTGACTGCCAGCTTTTTTACTTTTTCATAGGTGTCCAGCACATCCTGATGCGTAGGGAGGAGACAGTCATGGAACCGCTTGACAACCGTCATCGGCAATATAACAAGGCCATATTCGTGGGGCTTGAAAGGCCCGCGGAGCAGGTCGGCCACGTTCCAGATCATCGTGGCCTTCTCCTGAATGTTAGTTCCTACTACAGTGAATTTGTCGTTTGCCATTTCTATCTCCTTATTCCTGCAGCAGTGCTGCGACTTGTTTCTTGCACTCTCCCTTTATTGCTTCTGGACCAGCTATTTTCATCATGCCGCCAAATTGAAACACCCAACCCCAGAATGTAGGCGCAATTCGAATCTGTGCTGTGGTCTCGATAGTATTGTCATCTATACGCTGCATCTTCACGTTCTCACCGAACTTGTCATACACAGCGCCGATCAGTTTATCGTCAAAGCGGAGCCTCACTTCTTCCGGTTCTCCGTTGAACATTTTGAAGGTTTCCTCGGTAAATTTTGCTACCTTCTTCCGGCGGGCTCTTGCGGTCTTTGACGTGGCTTTTTTTAATATCTCAGCGCATTCAATGCGATCCACACGAAATGTCTTCTCCATTTCGAGTTCTGAATCATAGCCGAGAAAGTAGTAATTGTCGTTGTTGAACACCAACGCAATGGGCTCCATGATGTATAGATCACCGTCTTTGCGGAATACGCGCTGACCGTTCTCATCAAGATCAAAGTATTTAAACGCTACCTGTCGGTTCTTTTGAAGTGCTTCTTCGAGGTATCCGACCGTGTAATAAACGGTCTCGTTGCTATGCTTACGGGTGTTGAACGTTACTATGTTTGATTTTAGGAGAGCACCACGGTGACTACCTCCGAGCTCTGCGATCTTATCAATCAGCTCAGTAGTTTTCTTATCTGTCACGAAGCTTGCCGCCTGTACCGCATCGATCAGAATTTTAAGCTCTGGGAGGCTAAAGCTGCGGTCGCAGACGAAGTAACCTTTTTCATGGCCTACCAATCGTTCCATGATCTCATACCCTTGCTCATTCAGAAGTTTGATATCACGGTTTAGTGACCGGATATTACAGGATATATTCATAGACACTAGCCGGGCGGACAGACACGTTTTTGTCATTGGGTGATCTTCGTCTGTCTCTTGGCGCAAAATCTCCATGATTTTCAAGAGCTTGATTTTCTGATGGTTTTCCTCCGCCATGTCCGGACTCCTTTTGTTATAATTATATATTAAAAAACTATACCATGTACTTTTCAGTTTTTCAATCTTTTACCACGCCAATTTTGCGAAGTTTATTCGAATTTTTCCCTTGCTTCATGTTATTATATGGGTTATGTTTCACTATCTTAACAGGCGATATAGTTTTCTGTAATCAATGCAGAAAGTGCTTGTTTGAAATTTGATTTTGTTATTTTTAATTCTTTGCCGTTCGTCAGTCTCACTACACGAGGGTAGCCTTCAGCGCTCTCCAGCTTTGAAATGACACTACTGCTGTCAGCTTTACCTGTTGAACTATGTGGAATCGGGCCGACTAACACCACACGATATTGTGGAGCGTATTGAAGCTTTGAATATTGAAATGTTTTTGTCGCTTCATACTCAAGGCAAAATTCAAATCTTGAACTGCCGATACCCGCCTTTTTTGCCACAATACGAAGTTCTTCCTCTTTAACGCTTGTCTGACCGATTACAACGATCTTTCCGTCTTTATAAGATTCAAATCCTTCTGCTGGCTTAAGCCAGTTTTCCATGCCCAACGCACGTAATATGCTGTCGAGATTGCCGGTTCTATTTGCGAGAGTTACTTTTTCGCGTATTTCGTCCAAAAGTTCTTCAAGCTCGACATAGTCCAGCATTCTCAATCCTCCTTATATTCGTCAAAAAGATGTTTCAGGCTACTGAGCGCCTTTTCTGTTTTCCTTCTCAGAATTTTTACTTCGTCAACTTTCGCCTGATATTTCATGGCGATTTCTTTCTGCTTTTCAAGGGGCATATCAGGAATCTTTATTCTTTTCAGCTGTTCTACGCCTATATTAGGGATAACAGCACCAACTGTGATACTGCGTAAAGTTGCTTCTCCGATATCGCTCTCTAAAAACGCTTTTACAAAATACGGATCAGCTTTTTCCTGATCAAGCGCAATAATATATAAGTTACCGTTTGCAAGCAGCTTTTGCCCAGGACGAATTACAGCAACAGCAATCTTAAAAGGTGCCCCGTTTTTTGAAAGAATGAGGTTCCCGTCCTGAATGCAATATTTTTCGTGGCGCTTGTCGAGCGCTCTCAAATAAGGGAGATCTTCATCAATAATGCCGTTTTGAATATTTCCGAGCATCAGATACTGAGTGTCAGTAGGTGTATCAGAAACCATTTCATCTAGATCGGCTGCCTTCAACGGAGCTCCCCTTGTAATGTTCTTTATTATAGAAGAAAATTCTACTCCATTTGTAATGGTTTTTTCGTTCGTCAGATACCTTACAGGATTTAGCACAAAATCATTTTCAGCCAATTCTGAATATGACACATGCCTGCTTACATCGGTTTCCGATTTGCAGCACTCAATAATTTTTTTAACGGAGTCTTCTGTAATGCAATTTTGTCTTCGCCCCTTTTCACAAAGGTCTCTTGCATCAACCATCATTACATTGCTGTTCCCATGGCTGAATACAATCAGTGTTGTAGCAATTGAGGTATACTCAAATATTTTGTCAGGAAGAGCTATAACTGCTTCAACACTTCCGTTTGCAATAAAGTGCTTTCTTGCCCCCTTGTCAAGCGTGTTCCATGTGCTTCCATTTGTCATGATACATACAGCTCTTCTGGGGCCGGCAATGCTACCGTATACCGCCGCGTTAAAAAGCCAGTCCATAGACGCTGTCCTTGCAAATGCCGGGTTTTCTGCTATCTTTTCGGTGTCTCCGTCTTTTCTGAACATTGAGTCAGACATTCTTGCACCGAAAGGATAATTTGAAAATGCCACATCAAAAGTCTTCGCATGCTTTCTAGTGTCAAGAATGTTTCCCTGCTCAATACAGACATTTTCTCCAAGAAGCTCTGCCCTAATTGAAGCAATTTCCTTATCTGTCGTATTTATTTCTATGCCGGTGTATAATGCTTCCGGCTCAGCAATATACGCCTCGCGGAGAAAAGCTGCATGTCCAGTTCCGAAATCTGCAACCTTATCTCCCCTCTTGATCTGAAGCAATGCAAGAGCTAGTTTTATAATGCTATCAGGGGTAGCTTCATTACCCCAGCGTATTCCTGAAGGCTCATAAAAAAGCAGAATGGCCTTCAATTCATCTTCATTGACATTTGTTATAATGTCTGCAATACCATCCCAGCATTTTTCTAACGCATGACGAATAAACATTGTTCTTTCTTCTGACTCAGGACAAGCCCTAAAATAATCATCAATGCTATCGAGAGGAGGACGATTAAACTTTCCTGCATTCAGGAGTACATACGCTGCTGCATATATTTTACTTGAGTCATACGCAGAATTTCTAATTACACTTCCTATTTCATACAATGCCTTTTCAGTGTTAATTTCTCTCAGTCTTTCTATTTCGTTTTTATCCAATATTAACGCGCCTCCATCTTTGGTTTTTAATAACCTCGATTTCATGGTTATAATAAACCAAGCTTTCATTTTTGTCAATAGGGTCGCGCAAAAAAGTTTGGTTTTTTACAACCAAGTTCTCTATTGTCAAAGAAGCATCTTATTCACGCAATCAGTTTTGATTCTTCCGTCCCTATGTGCATAATGTTTCTGCTGTAGATTAACCTATTCTCTTGGTATCGGGAATCATATCCACCGTGTCTGAATTTCTGGTATGCGGTAAGCCTGCCTCTGAATCACGATTGATCGTGTATGTCATTCCAGAGAATCTGCCGTTGACAACGCGCCGTGTTTTCCGGATATATCCGTTCTTTACGAGCTCATGTATGTACTTTGGATATGAGTTTGAAGCTATATCCAGATGGTACAGTATCAGTTCCTTATAGGGTGCAGACACATAGGACGTTCCGCTGAAGGCACAGAAGTATGCGTAAACGCCCTTTGCCTTCAGGGATAAATCAGGGTCAGTCATAACCGATTTGGGAATGATGCCGTAGCCTGCTGCCGTAATATCCTTAACACCCTCAACAAGGATAAGCGACTCATCTGTACTGTTCCTGTGTAAAGCAAGAGCAAAGATGAACTTTTCCGAATAGCCCTCAACGGTATATATGTTGCGTTTGAATCCCTTGCCGGCGCTTCCTCCGTTTTTCTGTTCAACGCTGATCAGGCCGAGCTCAATAAGCTCGTTAAGATATTTGTAATAGGTGTTCGGCGTAAGCGAGATGTCCGACAGGATCTTATCCCGTGAAGGGAAAGCACGGTTGCAGCCGCTGCCGGTGTAGGAGACGAAATAGGCGTACAGTGCTTTTGCCTCCAGTCTGAGCACCGGGGCGGTCATTATGATCTTTGGCAGCAGTCCGTAGCCTTTGGCCAGAACTCCGCGCATTCGGATAACATCTGTTTCAAATCTGTTCTGCGTAGGTAAACCCTCCTTCTTTTTACTCGCCGTTTTCGGGAAAAAGGCGAGCTGTCGCCAGCCCGTCAGAAAACACTTGTAAAATAAGAAAGAGGGTGCTATAATATAATTAAAGTTTGAAGTGTTTCTCTGACGAGCAAACATCTGATAAAACATCTGCGCCAACAGATGTTTTATTTTTTTCTTTTGCTTCAGGCTGCCGGGGATGCTCTTCTCCGATTTTACATGTGCCGCATCACCGCCTTTGATTGTTGAGGATGTTTTACATATTTTTTTGTAACTATTCAGTCGTCCATGTTTTGTAGGAAAAAAATTCACAATTTCTTGGATTTTGATTGATAACTGGGAAATTGCCTGCTGATTATCCTCCAGAATCAATATGACTGAATAGATACATTTTTTTACATACAGCGGAAATAAACAATGCCAGTGAGTCCTGCAATTGCAAATCTCACTGGCATTGTTTTTTTATATCGTAGTCTGATTTTTTAACAATGAGTTTGTTCCGAAAAAACCTGGATTCAGAAATTAATCACTTTTTAGGCATGAAATAAGTCACAGGAAAAAGAAAACCAGAGACTTTTCAATCTCTGGTTCCTTTGAGCAGCGGAGGAAGGATTCGAACCCTCACAAACGGAGTCAGAGTCCGGTGTGCTACCTTTACACAACTCCGCTAAACGCAAGTGTTATTATAATCTTTTTTTTAATTTTGTCAACACCTTTTTTTCTTTTTTTTGAAGAATACGAAAATATGCAAAAATATGCAGAATGACATTCTATACGATCCGGTCACTGTGATATTCAAGATGAAAAAATTGCATCTTTCTGATCTGCATATCTTTTCGCATACGGCAAAAGATATGTTTCGGGCGATAAACCCAAATCAGACAGAAAAGGAGATGTAATCTATGTCTACCAATACCACAAATCATCTTGTCAACCCCGCTGCACGCGATGCTATGGATAAGTTCAAGATGGAGGCCGCTTCCGAAGTCGGTGTTAACCTCAAGAACGGTTATAACGGTGACCTTACCTCCCGTCAGGCAGGTTCCGTCGGCGGTCAGATGGTCAAGAAGATGATCGAGGCCTACGAGAACGGCATGAAGTAAGCTTTCCGGCTTATTGCAAAAAATATGCAGAGAACGGTTCACTCGCTCTCTGCATATTATTATCAGTCCTTATATTCAAACATAAGGTCGTACATACTGACCGTGTCGCCGTCTTTTACGCCCATCTTCTCCATGCGCTCGAATACGCCCGCCTGACGGAGAATACGGTCAAAGAACATCCGGCTCTCCGCGTCATCGAAATTGACCGTAGAGACGAGTTTCTGCAGCCATGGGCCCTCCACAATCCACATATTGTCAAAGCAGCGGATCTCAAGCTCTTCCGAGGTGTCGATCACCGGCTCGGGTGGGACGTAGTCCGCCTCGTAGGTGATGACAGGCGGCAGCTCACGCAGTCTCGCGGCACATTCTTTCACAAGCTCCCTTGTACCCTGATGTGCCGCGGCGCTCATCAGGAAAAAGCTGTACCCCAACGCCTCCACGTGCTCTTTCAGACGCTTCGCGTTATCGCTCCCCTCTTCCAGAAGGTCTGCCTTGTTGGCAACAACGATCTGTGGCCGGTCGGCAAGGTCAACACTGTATTCGGAAAGCTCAGCGTTGATGGCGTCAAAATCCTCGACCGGGTCTCTTCCCTCACTGCCGGAAACATCCACCAGATGAACGAGCAGACGGCAGCGGTCAATATGGCGCAGAAAATCATGTCCCAGGCCCGCACCTTCCGATGCTCCTTCTATGATGCCCGGAATATCCGCCATGACGAAGGATACTCCTTCATCGACATAGACAACGCCCAGATTCGGGAAAAGCGTTGTAAAGTGATAATTTGCGATCTTGGGATGAGCCTTGCTCACAACGGAAAGGAGTGTTGACTTTCCCACATTCGGAAAACCGACCAGTCCGACATCCGCTAAAAGCTTGAGTTCGAGCGTCACATCATGGCTCTCGCCGGGAAGCCCGGGTTTTGCAAAATGCGGCACCTGACGGGTCGGCGTGGCAAAGTGCATATTGCCCCAGCCGCCTCGACCGCCCTTGCATATAAGATAATCCTCCCCGGAGGACATATCGTGCATGACAGCACCGGTTTCGGTATCGCGGATAACCGTACCTCTGGGGACACGGATATAAAGCGTCTCCCCGTCCTTACCGAAGCAGCGCTTTCCCATGCCGTTGGCGCCGTTTCCCGCGACAAACTTGCGCTTATATTTAAAATCCATCAGCGTGGACATATTGTCATCGACCCGAAATACGATACTGCCGCCCTTGCCGCCGTCACCGCCGTCCGGGCCGCCCGCCGCAACGTATTTTTCGCGGTGGAACGCTATCGCGCCGTCACCGCCCTTGCCCGCGTGAACGGTTATGCGTGCTTTATCAACAAAGGACTGACCCATATCAAGACCTCCTTTTATTAAAAAAGACCGGACTTGATCGGTCCGGTCTTCTATCGTCAATTACTGAGCGATTTCTTCGTAAACAGAGACCTTTTTGCGGTCCTTGCCCATGCGCTCGAACTTCACCTTGCCGTCAATGAGAGCAAACAGGGTGTCATCCTTACCCTTACCGACATTGGTACCGGGGTGGATCTTGGTTCCGCGCTGTCTGACAAGGATATTGCCGGCCAGAACAAACTGTCCGTCGGCTCTCTTGGCGCCAAGACGCTGAGCCTCGGAATCGCGGCCGTTCTTGGTAGAACCCATACCTTTTTTATGTGCCATTCAGGTTAATCCTCCTTATGTCATAATCAGTTGCGGAATGAAATTATGCGTTGATGGTCTCGATCTGAACCTTTGTGTAAGGCTGTCTGTGACCCTGAGTTCTGCGATAGCCTTTTTTGGGCTTCATCTTGTATACGCGGATCTTTGCGCTCTTGCCGGTCTTGACGACATTTGCGGAAACGCTTGCGCCTTCAATAACGGGTGCGCCGAATTTTGCGGTCTCGCCGTCGATAACAGCCAGAACCTGATCAAACTTAACAGTCTCGCCTGCTGCAACATCCAGCTTCTCTACGAAGATAACGTCGCCCTCAGCAACACGGTACTGCTTACCGCCGGTCACGATGATAGCATGCTTCATGAATATATCCTCCCTCTTCAAGGTCTCGCTCTTGGGGGTGGAGCCTTGACTCATCTTCTTTACCCCTTCAATGCGGCTCGAGTATGATACCATGAAAAAGCCTTTGTGTCAACAGTTTTTATGTCTTTTTTCAACCCTGTGCCTGAATATCGTTTTTGTCCATAAGGATAATATGACCGTCTTCTCCGCTCTGGGTGATCAGCTTTTCATGGAGCATACCGGCAGCGTCGAGATAGCTTATCATGAGCTTCGGCATACCGTCGGGAATATCCGTCACGATCTGGAGCACACAGTCCTTCATATAGCTTCCGCCCCAGAGCTCCTTTGTCTCATAAAAGCTGTCAAGATACTCGACCTCGGAAAGCTTCACCTGATAAATGGCGCCATCTGCATACAGCGCCGTTTCCGTACCGATCTCATCGGTGACAACACGGTCGATGATCTCCACAGTACCGTCCTCTATTTCCTCCGGCGATTTTGCCGTAAGCTCGCCGTTTTCACTCTCGCGCGGTATGATCCACCGGCTGCCGATATGACCTCTCAGCTCGCTGTACGGGATGTGGAACTCGATGATCCCGGAGGCATAGGGGCCTATTTCGTAAGGATCGGAGAAGATGCACATACCCTCATTGTCAAAGTACCAGCTTCCGTCTCTTACAAGTGCTCTTACGGCATCCTCGGTACTCATGTCAACAAGGTAGCCTTCGGGCATTCTCCGGGAGTAATACTGCTCCTTATCCTCGCTTATAAGCTTCATCATACACTCGGTAAGGTAAGGTATAAGCTTGTCCGCATTGTCCGTCAGCTTTTCGAGCGTCACGGTCTCTCCCGTCTCGCTGTCAAAAATATAAGCACGGTCGCCGTAGTTCCCATGGGCGCCGCCCGTGAAAATATAAGAGGTATACACGAGGTTAACGGAGTTTTCATCCAGTCTTTTCAGTTTTACGGACATATCGGAAGCAAACTCCAAAGGCAATTCAAGCTTCTGTTCCACCGAAATATAATAGTTATCCTGCGCCTGTTCCAACATTACATTGAGTCCGTCAGAGGTGCCGACTCCGTAATCGTTGCCGGTAACATAGGTCTCGTTGAGTCTTGCGATATATTCGTTTATCGCCTCGCTTGCTTTCTCTCTGCCTTCAATATACACAGCGGGTGTCTCATAGGAGAAGGTCAGGATCTTCTGCGTACCGTTCTGCTGGTCAAAAAACTCCTGAACGCTCTCCGTGATTCCCACAACGACGTGGTTTGACGGCACATGGGGCGTATCCGCCTCAGGCGGCGCTGTCTTCTCCGGCGGCTGTGTGGGTTTGGGAGACGGTGTGACTTCCGGCAGAGCTGTCGGGAGCGGCGGAAGCTCAACGGATCTGAATTTATCTGCCAGTGTGCAGGCGCATAGAGAAACGCTCATTACAGCCGCGAGCAGCAATGCAATTATTTTTTTCATTTCTACCTCCTAAAAACAACACTTTTATGACGGTATCAAAGCCGCTTTGTTCCCATTATATGGCATCATAAGGGATTTTTCTGGCGAAAGATGCGTTTGTATACCGTTTATCTTCCGTGACCTCACGGATCACACGGATCATCGGCGGGAAACGGATCTCCTGCGTTTCTTCTTCCAGCTCCAGCTCCATGATCGCCCTGTCTGTATAGAAGGGATACACGTCTATTTCAAACATCTGTCCGTCATAGTCAAGGCAATAGCGCTCTTTTTCCACGGGATTCCTGGTTTTATCGGCTCTTTCAAGGAGCTCCCGATACTCCTTTTCGTCTATCTCCCGCTCATACTCCATGCGGCGCACTGCGGTGATATGCTGTTTCTCCGTATAGATATAGACAGTTTTATCCTTGTACGCGCGTTTCCGCACGCGGGAAGATATTCCTTTTTCGGAGTCGAGATAGGTCTGGACAATATGGCTGCACTCCGCGTTTTCCGCAAGATATTCCATATCCGGGTAGGCAATGAGAAATTTTCTTTCAATTTCCGGTGCGTTCTTTTCTTTCATGGCTCCCCTCCTTTTCCGCCAGCAACTCATTGAGATAATCGGAGGCCTGTCCCAGAATGCCGCATATTTTCTTATCCGCCTCGGCACTGCTGCCGTTTATTATAGTCTCGGTAAGCTCTGCGTATGCGGGAAGGCATATCCCGATCTCCCGTTCGTCCTCAAAGTGGATCTGTATAAGTCGGCGCGTCATTTTTTCAAAGCTCCGGAAGATCATAAGATACGCGGCATTTCCGGAGAGCTCGCATAAGCAGCAGTGGTATTCGTACAGTACCTCTGCAGCCGTTTCCGGTTTCGCCGTGAAGAGCGCGTCATTCTTTGCGCGAAGCTTTTCCCTTATATCGCCGTTCATTCTCCCGCATACCAGCGACACGCATTCCCGCTCGATCAGGATCCTCATCTCCATGAGATCTTTGAAAAGGCTGCTCGACATATAATCCGAATCATAGCCCATGATGGCCGAGACCGTATCAGGCGTGGCTTTTTTCAGGTATTCCGCAACAAACGTACCTTTTCTCGGAACGATCGTCAGAAAGCCCATTCTCGCAAGGTCAAGTATTCCCTGATTGACAGAGCCGCGGCTTATTCCGTACTGCAGGGCAAGCGTTCTCTCCGGCGGTATCCTGTCGCCGGGTTTCAGAGCGCCGGACAGGATCTGTCCCTGCATATAGTTAACAAATCCCTCTTTAAGGTTTGTTTTCTCTTTATCGTGCATTCAAAACTCCTATGTATGATTTGAGAAGATATTATAAAACAAACCGTCGAAAAAATCAAGTGGTCGCAACAAAGTGACCACAGATAGATTATTCCGGCATTTTTTACAAAAATTCCAACTTATATTCGGTTAAAAAACCGCAAAGAACACTTGCCAAAAGAATGAGAAAAGGTGTATTATATTGGCGGTTAATCTGCTTATAAGTACATATCAAGGAGACAAAATATGGAAAAAAGACCGAATATTCTGCGTCTTGCCACCAAGATCAGTCTCGAAAGCCTGACCTACACCGGCATTACGTACTCCGATCCCGAATACCGCATTCTTGCCCCCATCGTAGACGATGATGAATGCGACGTTATGATGCATATGCGCCTTGAGGCTGACCGCACGCTTGAGGACCTCGCCGCCCGCTGCAAGCAGAGCCCCGAGTTTGTGGAAATGCAGCTTAAAAAGCTCATGAAGTCCGGTATCGTCCGTCAGCGTCAGGTAGACGGAAAGACCTGCTACTACTATCCCATCTGGGTTCCCGGTATCATGGAGGGTATTCTCTCCGACCGTGAACAGTGTGAAAAGTACCCCGATCTCGGCGTTTGCTTTGAGGAATACACCCGCCGCAGACTCGAAATGCTTGTCCCCACGCTCAACTCCGGCAAGCTCGGCATGAGTTTTATGCGCGTTATGCCTGTCATGAGCGCCATAGAAAACAATTCCAAGACCGCTTCCTATGACGAAGTCGCGTACCTCATCGACAAGGCCTTCGCCGTCTCCGTCGGTCCCTGCTCCTGCCGCCGTTCCCGCCGTCTCATGGGCGAAGGCTGCGGACATCTGGAAGACGATATGTGTATGTACCTCAACGACAATGCCGTCAATATGTCCAAGACCGGCGCTCACCGCCTCATAACCAAAGAAGAGGCATATGAAGTATTAAAGCGTGCCGAGGACAACGGTCTTGTCCATGAGATCAATCAGACTCCCGGCTTCGAAGACGCCACCGCCATCTGCAACTGCTGCGGCTGTTCCTGCTACGCTCTGCGTATCGCGGAGCTCTTCCGTTCCAAGAACGCCATCCGCTCCAACTTCCAGGCAAAGGTCGATAAGGACAAATGCGTCGCCTGCGGTCAGTGTGTTGAAAACTGCCAGACCAATGCTCTCAGGCTCGGTCAGAAAAACTGCATCAACGATCCCCACATCTCTGACGCCTATGACTCCGACAGAGCCGTCCCCTGGGATAAGAAGAGCTATAATGTCGATTACCGCACCAACAGAAGCGACGTCATGGAAAGCGGCACAGCCCCCTGTAAGGCCGTCTGCCCCGCGCACATCCCCGTTCAGGGCTATCTGAAGCTGGCAGGCGAAGGCCGCTATGGTGAAGCTCTGGAGCTTATCAAGAAAGAGAACCCCTTCCCCGCCGTCTGCGGCCGTATCTGCAACAAGCCCTGTGAGCAGGCCTGCACCCGCGGGATCATCGACTCTGCCGTCGCCATCGACGATATCAAGAAATTCATTGCCGAAAAGGATCTGGATGCCGCGACCCGCTATGTTCCCAAGATGCTCAATCAGACCGGCAAGCCCTATCCCGAAAAGATCGCCGTGATCGGCGCAGGCCCTGCAGGTCTTTCCTGCGCATACTTCCTCGCCGTCAAGGGCTATCCCGTCACCGTTTTTGAAAAGGAAGACAAGCTCGGCGGTATGCTCACTCTGGGTATTCCCTCCTTCCGTCTCGGAAAAGATGTCGTCAACGCCGAAATAGACATTCTCAAAGAGCTGGGCGTTGAGTTCAAATGCGGCGTTGAGGTCGGAAAGGACGTCACGCTTGACTCTCTTCGTGCCGACGGTTACAAGGCGTTCTTCCTCGGCATCGGCGCATCCGTGGGCGCAACGCTCGGCATTCCCGGCGAAGATCTGGGCGGTGTGTACTCCGGCATTGATTTTCTGAAAGCCGTCAACCTCGGCGAAAAGCCCGAGATCGGAAAAAAGTGCGTCGTCATCGGCGGCGGCAACGTTGCTGTTGATGTTGCCCGCACCGCCGCCCGTCTCGGTGCCGAAGTCACCGTCTGTTATCGCCGCAAAGAGAGCGATATGCCCGCCGATAAGGACGAAGTCGCCGAAGCAAAGGCCGAGGGCGTCCGCTTCCTCTTCGAGCATAAGCCGGTGGAACTGGTCGGCGAAAACGGGAAAGTCGTCAAACTCGTCTGCGAGGGTGACGAGTGCGCCGTTGACAGCGTGATCGCCGCCATCGGTCAGAAGATCGATCTTAATAGTATTGCCGCCTTTGAAACGGACGAAAAAGGTGCCGTCAAGGTCAACGCAAAGACCCTGCAGACCAGCATTCCCGACGTATTCGCCGGCGGTGACGTTGTAACCGGCCCCAAGTTCGCCATCGACGCAATTGCAGCCGGTAAGGAAGCTTATATCTCCATCCACCGCTATGTCCATGCCGGTCAGACCCTTGATCTCGGCCGCGACAACCGCGACTACAAGCCGCTTGATACCGCCACTGTGGCTGTCTCTGTCGGCAGCTTTGACACCGCTCCCCGTCAGAAGGCCGTTTCCGCGGAAGCAAAAGAAGCTCTCAAGACCTTCGAGGATCTGCGCGGCAATCTCAGCGAAGAGCAGATAAAGAAGGAAGCTTCCCGCTGCCTCGGCTGCGGCTGTGTTGTAATAGATGAAGACCTCTGTGTCGGCTGCGGCATCTGCACCACCAAGTGCAAGTTCGACGCGATCCATCTCGAAAAAACGATCGATAACGTCGGCACGCCCTATATGAAGACGCTGCTTACCGCCGTTACAAACGCTCCCGCCGCCGTCGGCAGACTGGCAAAGAAAAAGCTCGGCATGAAATAATATAAAACCGGAAATACCTGAGCGATCGGGTATTTCCGGTATTTACCCCGGAGGAAAAGGATGCACGAAATAGGCATTGTCAGAAGTATGTGCAAAACCGTTGCGGACTACGCACGGGAAAACAACATTGAAAATATCGCCGAGATCGTTCTCGATAACGGTGAGCTTTCTCTGGTCATCAGCAAATATGTGGAAGAGCTGTTTCCGGTTGTCGCTGCAGACGATCCGCTGTTTAAAGGCACGAAGCTCATCATCAATACTGTGCCGGGGCTTGCCGAATGTGATGACTGCGACGAAATTTTCAACGTCATCGAAAATGACGGAACCTGTCCCAACTGCGGCAGCTTCCATAAGCAGGTGCTTTCCGGCAGAGATTTCACCATAAGAGAGATCCATATATCCGAATAAGGGCAAAAAACTCTGTACCGTAAGCAAAACGGCACAGAGTTTTTTTATCTCAGCAACAGAAGTCCGAGAACAATGAGAAACTCCGCGATAATGTAAGTCAGCATCACAATAAAATGTGTTTTCAGTCTCCCATCCTTCTTGAATCTTACATAGAAGAGCGTAGAGTCGGACACGAAGAACTGCGTTGCCCCGAAAAATGTAACGGCAGAAGCAAGACAGGGCTTTGAAATGAGCTGGAAGAGGGCGAAGCAGTTCATGGTTCCGTTGATCAGAAGATAGAAAAACATGGGATAGAAAAGGAATTTTGGAAGATACGGCTTTAAACCTTTGAAAACAAAGACCGTCACCGTGCAATAGACGAGCGCGGCAAGAACGATCACCCACCCCGGCACGACGGAAAAATCCACATTTTTGCTGTACGCGGCGACAAAAAACGCATGGGAGGCCATAAAAGAGATGCCGCCGGCGGTAAACCACGCCCTTCCGTCCGGGATCAGCAGCACATCGCCGAACCAGCTGAACACAAGAGCCAGGATGATAAGAACGGACGGCTCCGGAGCGGAGCAGCAATACCAGCCTAAAAGAAAAAGCAGAATAAAGGGCTTGGTCTTCGCCCGTAATTTTTTATCCGCAATATAGCTTGCATACAGGTGGACCGCACTGACGGCTAAAAAAGCCGCAAGAAAAACATATTTCATAAAAGTGATTCCTTACATTTTTCTTCAGTATAACATGTCATAATAAAAAAGTACAGTATCCGTTTCCTGAAATTTACTCCAAATCACTTGAAAAAGATGTCTGAAAATGCTATTATTTTAAAAAATTTTACAGGAGGGACAGCATGAAATACCTATTTGTTTTAAACCCCATGGCGGGCTCCGGCGGGGTCGAGGAAAAGCTCAGGAAAGAGATCTCGGCTCTGAAATGCTCAGATTCCTGCGAGGTCTATCTCACAAAAGCACCTATGGATGCGACCCGTTTCGTCAGGGAAACAATTGCCGCCAATCCCGATGAAAAGCTCCGTTTCATTGCCTGCGGAGGTGACGGTACAATCAATGAGGTATTCTCCGGCGCTGTCGGCGCGGAAAATGTCTCCGTGACCTCTTACGTCTGCGGCAGCGGCAACGATTTTGTCAAGGTCTTCGGCGGACAGGAAAAATTTCTGAATGTGGAAAAGCTCGTTTCCGCTCCCGAAAGGAAGCTGGATGCGCTCAGGGTCGGAGGTCGGTACAGCTTCAACGTCACCAACTTCGGCTTTGATACCACGGTTGCCATCACCATAAACAAAGAGCGTGAGAAAACCGGTCACGGCAGTAAGAACGCCTACACCAAAGGCGTTGTGACCGCACTTATCAAGAGCATGAACAATAAATGCACCGTCACTGCCGACGGGGAAGTTCTCAATCCCGACGGCAGAGCTCTTCTGTGCACCGTCGCCAACGGGCAGTATGTGGGCGGGTCATTCAAATGCGCTCCCCGAGCCAAAACCGACGACGGACTGATCGAGGTCTGCCTTATAAAGCCCATCTCCCGTATCCGTTTCGTAAAGATCCTCACGCCCTACACAAACGGCGAGCACCTCGACCGGGAGGATATGAAGGATATCGTCACCTACCGTCAGGCAAAGAAGGTCGAAGTATCGGCTCCCGAAGGCTTTGCCTATTCCCTTGACGGCGAGATCATCTATGAGAAGGATTTTTCCATTGAAATCGTCCCCGGCGCGCTGAATTTTGCGTGTCCGGAATAAAGGAGAATTCCATACTTCATGCGGGACGTTTTTCAGTGCGGAACAGGTGGAGATGAAAGCAAACACGAAAGTAAGACTTGACTGGCTTCTCACTGGGAAGGACGCGTCCCCTCAAATATATCAACATACAACTGGGCTTGGTTTTTACACCAAGCCCAGTTGTATGTATGTGCGCTTTTTCTTGTTTGATAACAAATGCTTCATCAACCAAAAGGTCCACGACCAGAAAGCAAGTTAGCGATTATGCCAGCTAAAAGGCCAATACCTGCACCTGCCCAATAGATCATGTAACACACCTCCTTTCAATTTTTATTTTAGAATACCATTTCTATCCCAGTTTGTCAAGTTATACTTATCATTAATGATATTAAATAATCTTTCTTGGTATATTACTATAATATAGGGTGATAGAATGGTTGTTATGATTGCTGAACATTTGAAAGAATTAAGAGAATTGCACAACTGGACGCAAACAGAACTTGCCAAGAAACTGGATGTCACAAGATCAAGTGTAAATGCTTGGGAAATGGGGATTTCTATACCTTCTGTTTCCAAACTTATCGAATTGACATTGATTTTTCAAGTCAGTGCCGATTATATGTTGGGGCTTGAGGAGAACAATACTTTACGGCTTGATTCGCTTTCGTCAAAGGAGCAAAAGATTATTTGTGAATTATTCGATTATTTTCAAAGCACCCATAATTAACAGTCGCTTCTTGAGGACAGGCTGTAAAAAAAGGTAAGAGCTGTTTTCTTAGCCTAAGCATAGGTCTTCCACCCATGTCATTGATTACCGCAACTCTTCTGTGAAGAACAGGAAAGAAACAGCACTTATAAACTTTGAGTGCTTTGCTGATGTAGCTTGTTTTTTTAAATTGATAAGATAAAATAAAAATAGATTATAATGTAAAAGACCACATCAAAGGTTATTTTAACCCATGATGTGGTCTTGTTCTGTTGCCTTGTGCGAAGAACGGTATTTACAATTTACTGTTTTCGTCAATCCCTAAGTTGCCGTCCCTTTTATGTGCGGAGTTTTATTTTTCAAAGCTGAGGGTCATGCCTTCGGCATAGCTTATGACCATCTGATCTTCCGAAAAAGAAAACGGAAGCAGCATCCCCTGACAGTTTATATAGTCCCCGACTACGGTAATTTCGCTCTCCGGCTCATGGAGAAGTTTGGCCGTTCCGCTGCCGGTCTCGTAGATTTCGATATAGGAATCCTCATAGCCGAGCTTTCTCAGCAGCGCCTCCGTATAGACCTCCTCCACGTCCGTTACAGAGACGAGCTTCCAGTGACCTGTCGGTATCTCTGCCGTTTCCGCTGTGTCCTTTTTCAAAAAACCGATTCTTGTCTCTCCTGCCTCGTCGCTCATAAGCTCGAGCAGTTCCCCGGTGAACGCACCTGTCATTTTATGCCGGCCCACCGTGATTTCTATCCTGTCCCCTGCCCGTTTCCATTTGCCGGTTTTGCTTTTCCCGTTTAGGTTTACATAACATTTTCCATCGGATTTCAACTCGATCTCCATGCCGCCGGTTTCGCTCGAAACACCGCCGGCGGAAGCCATAAAAGCGATATATTTTCCTTCTCCCTCAAAAAAAACATCTTTCCTTTGGGAAGAAAACAAATAATAAAGCGCAAGAAACAGAGCCATGGCAGTAAGGCCCGCCGCTATCGAAAAAAGCAGCGGATTACGGGGATTTCTGCTTAGTTTTTCATTTTCCATCGGATCACCTCACTGTCTTTTGATTATAACATAAACAGCCGTAAAAATGTTCCGTATTTATAAATATTTTTGCGTGACAAAAAATTAATTATGTGATATTCTATATCCAGCAAGATAAAAAATTATCAATCAGGAGGTTCATTTCTGTGGTAACGAATAAAGAGAAGTTATTTGCATTGGGCAAAAAAATAACCGACAGAATACCCTATAAGCTCGGCTTCCAGAAGCTGACCGAGGATGAGCCCGAATTCTGGGGACTCGTCAATGTTCTTGACGACGACATGGTCGACATCGCCCTGAGCATGAAATCCGGTCGTGTTCCCATGACCTTTGAAGAGATCCAGACCGCCTGCGGCTGGACGGATAAGGAAGCTCTTGAAAAGAAGCTCTTTGATATGAGCTGTCTCGGTATCATCGAGTATAACTGGGAAAACGAAGACCGTCACAAGCAGTATATTCTGCCGATGTTCGTTCCCGGTTCCGCGGAATTTCTGAACATGAGAAGAACAACGGTCGATGCACACCCCGAGGTCTGCGATTTCTTTGAGAGAATGTCGAGGCTTCCTCTGGAAGCTGTCACTCCCATGATCCCTCCTGGCGGCGCCGGCGTCGGTATGCACGTTATCCCCGTTGAGAAGGCCATCCCCGCCAATTCCAAGTCCGTCAGCATCGAGCATCTTTCACACTGGCTGAAGAAGTACGATTATTACAGTGTCGGCGTATGCTCCTGCCGCCGTTCACAGACCAAGCGCGGCGCCGGCTCCGGCGACATTGAGGACTACTGGTGCATCGCTGTGGGTGACTGCGCCCGCTATTGCGACGAAACCGGCAAGGACGGCCACACCTGCACCTACGAAGAGGTCATGGAGATCCTCCAGCGCGCCGAGGATGAGGGCTATGTCCACCAGATCACCAACATCGACGGCGAGGATAAGATCTTCGCGATCTGCAACTGCGCGCCCGGCGTCTGCTACGCTCTGCGCACCTCTCAGCTTTTCAACACCCCCAACCTCTCCCGCAGCGCCTTCCGCGCCCACGTGGACAAGGAAAAGTGCATTGCCTGCGGCAAGTGCGTCGAGGTCTGCCCCGCCGGTGCCGCAAAGCTCGGTCAGAAGCTCTGCACCAAGAACGGTCCTGTGCAGTATCCCAAGCACGAGCTGCCCGACGATACTCCCTGGGGTCCCGACAAGTGGGATGAGGATTACCGCGACCACAACATGATAAACTGCTACGACTCCGGTACCTCCCCCTGCAAGACCGCCTGCCCCGCCCATATCGCCGTGCAGGGCTATATCAAGATGGCTGCCGAGGGTCGTTATCTCGACGCTCTCAAGCTCATCAAGCAGGACAACCCCTTCCCCGCCGTCTGCGGCAGCATCTGCAACCGCCGCTGTGAGGACGCCTGTACCCGCGGCACGATCGACTCCCCTGTTGCCATTGACGAGATCAAAAAGTTCATTGCCGAACAGGAGCTTCACAGCGAGACACGCTATATTCCCGCAAAGAAGACCAGACGCGAAACGCTCGAAAACTATGCCGAAAAGATTGCCGTTATCGGCGGCGGTCCCGGCGGTATGAGCTGTGCCTACTATCTTGCCAATATGGGCTATCCCGTGACTGTATTTGAGAAGAATTCCGTTCCCGGCGGTATGCTCACGGTCGGTATTCCCTCCTTCCGTCTCAGCAGAGACGTTATCAATGCTGAGATCGATGTTCTGCGTCAGATGGGCGTTGAATTCAGGTGCGGCGTAGAGGTCGGCAAGGATGTAACGCTCGATCAGCTCCGTGCAGAGGGCTACAAGGGCTTCTGCCTTGCCATCGGCGCTCAGAAATCCGCTCCGCTCGGCATTCCCGGCGAAGAGCTCTCCGGCGTATTCGGCGGCATCGAATTCATGCGCGAGGTCAATCTCGACGGAAAGCCCGCAGTCGGCAAAAAGTGCGCAGTCATCGGCGGCGGCAATGTCGCTATGGACGTATGCCGCACCGCAGTCCGTCTCGGCGCGGAGGAAGTTACTGTCGTCTACCGCCGTTCCGAGGCTGAGATGCCTGCAGACAAGGCTGAGGCCGCAGAGGCTGTTGAAGAAGGCGTGAAGTTCCGCTTCCTCAATGCTCCTGTTGAGATTCTCGGCGCTGACGGCAAGGTCATCGGTCTCAAGGTCGAGATCATGGAGCTCGGCGAAGCAGACGAAAAGGGTCGCAAAAAGCCTGTTGCAACCGGCAAATTTGAAGTCATTGACGTTGACAGTGTTATCAGCGCCATCGGTCAGAAGGTCGATCTCGGCGGTATTGCTCCCGAGGCAATGACCTTCAACCCCAACGGCACCGTTATTGCCGATGCCGTTACCCTCCAGACCGAGCAGAAGGACATCTTCGTCGTCGGCGACGCCTACACCGGACCCAAGTTCGCTATCGACGCCATCGCACAGGGCCGCGAAGCAGCCGAGTCTCTCCACCGCTTTGTCCATCCCGGGCAGAGCCTCACCCTCGCCCGCAATCTGCGTCAGTTTATTGAGCTTAACAAGAATGATGTTGTCTTTGCCGCCGGAAGCTTCGATACCTCCTCCCGTCAGGTTCCCGGGCAGGATGCGGCCAAGGCAAAGAGCTTTATGGATTCCCGCCTCACCTTCACCGAAGAGCAGGTCAGGAAGGAAGCAGCCCGCTGTCTCGGCTGCGGTGCAACAGAGGTCGATGAAAACCAGTGCATCGGCTGCGGTCTTTGCACCACGAGATGCGAGTTTGACGCGATCCATCTCTCCCGCGATCTGCCTGAGGCCTCCACCATGATCAAGGCTGAGGACAAGATGAAGGCGATTTTGCCGTACATGGCAAAGCGTGAAGTCAAGATCCTCAAGAAGAAGCTGACAAAGTAATGCACGAATTAGGAACTGTAATTTACATCATAGAGACCGTTGAAAAGCTGGCGGTCGAGAATGAGCTTACCAAAATAGGCTCCGTCACGCTCGAGGTCGGCGAGGTCAGCGGCATCATTCCGGACTATCTCTCGGATTTCTGGCTCTATGCCCGCAAAAAGTCAGATCTTCTCAAGGAAGCGGAGCTGAAAATTGAGACGATCCCCGGTGTGACCTACTGTCAGGACTGCAGAAAGACCTATTCGACGGTAAAATACGCCAAGATCTGTCCCTATTGTCAGAGTCCGAATACTTTCCTTATCACCGGTAGCGAGTACAATATCAAAGAAATAGAAGCGATGTAGCAAAAAGCATCTCCCGACAGGTAATTTATCCGTCGGGAGATGTTTTTTCAGTATAAAACAGCTCTGCAGGGAGAGCCGTCCGTATCCGTGAGATTAAGCGGGGCACAGTTGAGGAAGTAAACTCCCTCCTTCACGTCTCCGAGCCGTATTCCTTCCAGCAGAACCACTTCCTCCCGCAGGAGAATACAATGTACCTCCATCGGCGCGTCCTCCGGACCGACGGTCTGGGATTCGTTGCCGATAAGGTCGAGGTGAGCCCCGGCAAATACCCTCGCCGCTGCCTCCGTAACCGTCGCTTTTCCCTTAATAAGTATCTTTTTTTGAGCATTCTTCCCGCTCTTCGCCGCCTTCTTAAGTATCTCCTCCGCATCCTGTGCTGTGACTTCGCCTATATGCTCCGCCACATAAGCCGGGCCAATAAATTTCTCCAGCGGGATTCGGTCGATCCCCTTTCCTCCGCGGATAAAATGACAGGGAGCGTCCACATGAGTACCGTTATGAGCGCATAAGGAAAACTCCGTCAGATTATAGAGTGCGCCTTCGTCCATGCTGAAAACTCTTCTCTTTTCCGGCTTGCTGTCGCCCGGAAATACAGCGCATTCAAACAAAGGCTGTGAAATATCGTAAATCATATTAATCATCCATTCCGCCGCTTCGCGTCGGCACAAATAGTAATGAAATTGCTGCATCTTATCACGCGAAGCAAAGGAATGACAAGATGATTATTAATTATCAATATAGTGTGAAAGGAACTTTCACACTAATACCC
>JAZLGK010000012.1:0-9349 GCA_045616265.1 Candidatus Limivicinus sp.
TCCATCTGCTCCAAAATAAATTCTATTATCTTGGAGTCTCTCCAAAAATGCATTTTTGGAGAGACTCCAAGATAATAGAATTTATTTTGGAGCAGATGGAAACAGCGTTCCATGTATTAAAAGATTCCTTACAGAACTAAAGTTTGATGGTATGGCTCCTCAATCCATCATGTTTTATAAAGATGTTGGGCACAGTCAGGAAGGAGCAAAAGAAGTTACTGCCTTGCTTGAAGCAGGCGTATTTAACGGCCCAAAACCTGTACGTTTGCTGCGCAGACTGCTGACCCTGGCAAACACAGATGCCAATAACAACGATATTGTTCTCGACTTCTTCTCCGGCTCTGCCACTACCGCCCATGCCGTGATGCAGCTCAACGCGGAGGACGGAGGCAACCGCCGCTTTATTCTGGTACAGCTCCCGGAAGTCTGTGATGAAAACAGCGAAGCATATAAAGCCGGTTATAAAAACATCTGCGAAATCGGCAAAGAACGTATACGCCGCGCCGGAAAGGGGCTGATAAAGACCGACGATCAGATCAGTCTTGACGATGCAGATAGAGAGTCGCTTGATGTTGGGTTCCGCGTTTTTAAGCTGGATACCTCCAATCTGAAAACATGGGATTCCACCCCGATTGAAGATGAACGAATTGAAGATCTAATTGAGCGCATGAACGGTATGATTCACCGTGTCAAATCTGACCGCTCCGATATGGATATGGTCAGCGAGATCATGCTGAAGATGGGAGTACCGCTGACCTATACGATCAACCGAATCGAATTGAACGGCAAAACCGTTTTCACTGTGGGTGATGACTGCCTCCTACTCATTTGCCTTGCAGAAAACATACAGCCCGCCGATGTGGACGCTATGGCCGAATACGCACCCGCAAAGCTCATCATTGCCCGCGATAGCTTTAACGATGATACCGCTATGGCAAATGCGTATTATATTTTAAGGGATAAAGGCATTGAACTGAAATTGGTGTAAAAAATACAAATTGAAATATAGCAGTTGTCACTGTGTTATAGGGATGTTATGAAACTAAAATTTAAAAATCAGGATTTTCAGACGGACGCGGTAAGTGCCGTGGTTGATCTGTTCACCGGTCAGGAAAAGACGCGCAGCACCTTTTCGGTCGTGGAAGAAAAACAGATTTCCATGGAAAGCGATATGGGCATAGGCAATGCGCTTTTTATAGACAGTCACGCCATATCCGACAATATGCACGCAGTACAAAAACGTAATCGTCTTCCGATGACTCAAAACGCTGACGATATGCAGTTCTGTATTGAAATGGAAACCGGAACAGGCAAAACCTATGTTTACACAAAGACGATATTTGAACTGAACCGCAAGTACGGCTTTACCAAATTCATCATCGTTGTGCCGAGCGTGGCGATTCGTGAGGGCGTATATAAGTCCTTTGAAATTACAAAGGAGCATTTCGCCCTTCAATACGATAATGTCCCCTGCCGGTATTTTATCTATAATTCCGCCAAGCTCTCCGATGTGCGGCAGTTTGCCACCAGCGCCAACATTGAGATCATGATCATTAATATCGACGCTTTCAAAAAAGCGGAGAATATCATCAATCAGGCACAGGACAGGCTGAACGGCGAGACTGCCATGCGTTTCATTCAGGATACCCAGCCCATTGTTATTATCGACGAGCCGCAGAGCGTGGACAATACGCCAAAAGCAAAAGAGGCTATCGCTTCTCTCCATCCGCTGTGCGTACTGCGCTATTCGGCGACACACCGCGAAAAAATCAATCTGCTCTATCGCCTGACTCCGGTAGACGCCTATCAGATGGGCTTGGTCAAGCAGATCGCCGTTTCTTCCAATCAGGTATCCGGCGGGTTTAATCAGCCCTATGTAAAGCTGCTGTCCGTATCCAACGAAAAAGGCTTTCGGGCAAGAATCGAACTGGACGTTAAGAAAAATTCCGTGGTCACGCGCAAAGCCGTTACCGTCAAGCCGGGAGACGACCTTTTCCTCCTTTCCGGTGAGCGTGAGCTTTACGAAGGGTATTCCGTCGCCGGAATAGACTGTACACCGGGATACGAGCATATTGAGTTTGCCAATACGAAAGAGGTTGCGCTGGGGAAAGCCATCGGCGATGTGGATGAAAACATCGTCAAACGCTCTCAGATCCGCCGAACGATTGAGGCGCATCTTGACAAAGAGCTTCGTTATGCCGATAAGGGCATCAAGGTTCTGTCGCTGTTTTTCATAGATAAGGTGGATAAATACCGTCACGAGGACGGTACCGCCGGTATCTATGCCGAAATGTTTGAGGAATGTTATTCAGAGCTTCTGGCTAAACCTAAGTATGATGCTATTCGAGAGTGCTTCCCTGCCGATGTCTCTAAAGTACATAACGGCTATTTTTCACAGGATAAAAAAGGACATCTGAAGGATACCAAGGGTGATACGCAGGCTGATGATGATACCTACAACACCATTATGCGCGATAAGGAATGGCTGCTGAGCTTTGAATGTCCGCTTCGGTTTATCTTCTCTCATTCCGCACTGAAAGAGGGCTGGGATAATCCGAATGTTTTTCAGGTCTGCACCCTGATTGAGCAGAAATCCACATTTACCTGCCGTCAGAAGGTCGGGCGCGGTCTGCGCCTGTGCGTCAATCAGGACGGTGAACGGATCGAGGATAAGAATGTCAACGTCCTTCATGTAATGGCAAATGAAAGCTTTGCCGACTTTGCCGATACGCTGCAAAAAGAAATCGAAGACGAAACCGGCGTGAAATTCGGCGTACTGCAGCTCAGCCTTTTTGCCGGGATGGTTTATGAGGAAAAGGTTGAATCGGAGCATACCATCGACGAAGCGGAAGCACAGGAGCTGGTAAAGCAATGGACGGAAAACGGCACAATTGAGAAATGGATGTCCGATCCCGAAATGTTGAAAGCCGAAGAGAAGATCTCTGTCCAACTTGAAAGCGGTGAAATCAAATCCCCGCCCAATCCTGCCGCCGAAGTGATGCGGCAGATCAAAATGGGTGCTACCCCGGCTCAGGCCGCAGCCGCCATTGTCGGGATCACGGCTCATGTCACGGAAACGGTGGAAAAAGAAATCTCCTACGAGGATGCGCAGGAGCTGATGCAGCATTTTGAGCAGAAGGGTTATATCACCGGCACCGGCAAAATGAAAGACACAATGAAAAATGCGCTGAAAACCGGGACTCTGGATCTGCCGAAAAAATACGAGGCGGCGCGTGCACGCTTTGAAGCCATTATTACAAATGCCGACCGCAAACCGCCTGTGCGGGACGCCTCCCGGGATGTCGTTGTGCGCTTGAATAAGCAGGTCATTCTCTCCCCTGAATTCATGGAGTTGTGGAACAAGATTAAGCAAAAGACCGCATATAGAGTCAATATCGACACTGAGAAACTCGTGGAAAACTGCGTAAAAGCTCTTCGGGATATGCCGACCATTCCGAAAACAAGGATCATCTCTCAGACCGCGGATATTCACATAGAACAGGCCGGAATATACCACACGGAACGGGAAACGCGGACGGCAGACGTTGCGAATTCTTATTCATCCCTCCCCGACCTTATCACCGCCATCAGTGACGAAACGCTGCTGACACCAGCTACCGTGAACAGGATTTTAGTGGAAAGCGGACGCTGCAGGGATTTTCTGAACAATCCCGAAGCCTTTTTGGAAAAGGCAACGGAGATTATCCGCGACAACCGCCATGCGCTGGCGATCGACGGCATCAGCTATGTCAAACTGGACGGTAAGGAATACTACGCGCAGGAAATCTTTGACTCGTCGGAGCTGATCGCAAATCTTGATCGCAACGCTGTCAAAGTGGAACGCAGCGTCTATGATTACATCATATATGACAGCGGCACTATTGAGCGTCCGTTTGCCGTAGCCCTTGATAATGACCCTGATGTAAAGCTGTTTTTCAAAATACCCGACCGTTTCAAAATCGACACGCCGATTGGGACGTACAATCCGGACTGGGCTGTTTTCCTAAACAAGAACGGTGAAGAAAAGCTGTATTTCGTTCTGGAGACAAAGGGCAATACTAGCTTCATGGATTTGCGCACCCGCGAATCGTTAAAAATCCATTGCGGCAAAAAGCACTTTGAAGCCCTCGATAACGGCATTGAAATGCGCGAAGTAAAAAGCTGGAATGAGTTCAAAGTAAAAGTTTAAAGGCTTATCAAATAAATATCGCGCCAGAGCAACTTGCTCTGGGGTACAAAAAATGAGGGGAGGTCATATTCCCCTCAATAATATTTTGTCAGCAATGCAGCCCTTTGGTTGACAAACCACATTATGAAGTATATCTTTCGGCATGGGCAGATGGAGCTGATCGGCGGTTTTGATGTCCGCCGCATCCTTGAATAAGCGCATAAGTTCGGGGAGATTGAAAAACTTGGCAAACCTTGTTCGTGCTCTGTATCCTGTGCCCTCAATTACATGTCTGTCAAGATGATTTTTTTAACTCGTTTAATGAAGTGTACCCTATGTCAAGGACAATTTTGAATTTTAGGGGGTAAACAATACCCCAGATATGTTAACAAAAGCAATTTCGGACAATATGGCCTCCGACGAAGTTCAGTCCAAGCTTACGGCCGCTTCGGAAGGCGCAAAGTCCATCGCTGCACTGAAAAGCTCGCTGGACAGCTTCAATACGTTTTATCTCGGGCTGCTCTCCTACACCGAGGGTGTGGCCTCTGCCGCGGACGGTGCCTCCGCTCTTGCCACGGGAGCTTCTGAGCTGAAAGACGGAACATCCCGGCTTAAAGACGGTGCCGCCGCGCTCAATGACGGAATTACGGAGATGAAAGATGCTTCTCCCGCTTTAACAGAGGGCGTCTCTCAGCTGAAAGACGGCGCGATGCAGTTAAGCGACGGACTTATAAAATTCAATGAGGAGGGTATTCAGAAGATCATTAACCTTGTAAACGGCGATCTGGATGATCTTGCCGCAAGGCTTCGGGCAACGATCGAGGCGTCGAGGAAATACCGCAATTTCTCCGGTATCAACGATAATATGGACGGGCAGGTAAAATTCGTATATCGGACGGACGAAATAAACTGATCATTCTTGCTCTCAGACAGCTGCCCCTGTATTCTCTCCCGGTCAGTGGAATTATGCTCCCCTGCGCGGCCGACTAAGGAACATGGTTTCATTCTTTTTGAGATTTACACCTGGGCCAAAACAGAGGCGTACTTTTGGTATGTCTCTGCTTTTTTTCGGTATTTACCATATTCCCCTCCCCTATCGCCGCCCCGTAAGCGCTCTTATAGTTACTCATATTAATCGGAGATTCAAATTGAATAATATCAATCACCCCCACCGTACTCCCCTGTTTTCTGTTTTCCAGGCTGTCATTATCTGTCTGCTGCTCATTACAGCAGTTTTTCTCGGAGTCCTTCTTCGCCCGCGAAAATCTTCAGCCATCTCTCCTGCTTCTTTTTCAGATGCGGAGGCATCTTCTTTTGAGAGCCATGATAGAGGCGGTACTTATATACCTTCAGAGGATGATTATCAGCCGTCAGATAATGCAGACGATATGGCACATTATTTGAATGACAGCATCCTTACAGCTTCGCTGCAGTCCGGTTCCACGCTCAGCGTCGGAGCGATCACTTCCGATACAAGCGGCTTAATAATAAACCCTGTGTACGATTGTATTGATGATGAAAAAGTCCTGGGACAGGATATAACCCAATTCGCTTTTTACATTTCCGTCGTAGGAATAGAATTATCCTGTTCTTCCGAAACATACGGGTTTGCTCCCGATCCGATCAACTATCTTGAGACAAGCCTGTATATCGTCAACCGTACTTATGACACACTATGTCCGGCTTCCTACAGATCAGATGCCGATTATGGTATTAAAGTAAGCGTTCCTGCTTTCGATAAACACGATTTAACCCTTTCCATCCGAATTGTCAGGATACCCGACGGGACTCTTATGGGTATTGCAAACCTCAATATTGCCTATGAGCCATATAACAACTCATATCGCCTGAAAAACCTCGAATGTCTGAATGACCACTCCCCTGCTGAACTTGGAGATGAAGCCAGAGATAAAATGATCCGGGAAGCTGCTGCATTCATAGAAGCCGGTACGGAACAGCAGAGTTTTGTATTCGCACTCTCCAATTCGTCTAACTCGACAGTCTCCGCGATTATTGAGAAAACTTCTCAAACCTATTTCCCTGTTCTCTACAATGACGCCTCAGAAATCGTTTCAAGAGGCAGTTTCTATCATTGCGATATATATGCTGTAAACATTAATCGCATCGGCTGCGGGTTCATTACAGTCTATTTTGCGCCGCAAATGCAGCTGTGGGGACTCACCGGCCCAAACAACCCGAACACCGGAGACCTTGACCTTAAAATCTTTGGGTACGATCCCCTATTCCCTTTCTCAAAAAACGAGATCGCCGTCCTCGTTGAAAATAAAGAAGCATTCGGACTATAAACTATTTTATTAGGAGGTATTTTATTCATGGCAAAAATCCGCAGAAATCCAGATCAGGAAAAGGCTATCGAAACCGTTAATGATAGGCTAAGGGAATTAGCCTGCTTCAAAAAGGTTTTGACAGGTCCGGAAAACAACGATTACTCATTTTTAATCGGCGGAGCCGACAAGCACCGCACGGAATTGTCTTTTGATCTGGCTTCAAAAATCATCGGCGAACTCACAAGAGCTGACAAGAAAGTAATAAACGACATAAGGAAGAAGTATGACATTGAATTAGAGCCTGCCGAGGAAGCTTTGCTTAATTAAAAATCTCTTTGGGAAATTATTATTGAACGGATATTGTTGGGCATTTTGTTTATCCGCCCGCAATATCCGTTCATTGCATTCGATATTCTCAATATTGTGTTTTAAAAAACCATTTTCAGAAAAACGCAATTTAGTAGTTGACAAAAAAGGAATAACGTGCTATCATCTACAAAATATCACTTTCGAGCAACGTCTTGTTGTCATTAACATTGTAATACACAAGATATGTGGCTCCAACGGTAAATTTATCCATCTGATTCTTCCCGGCTATAGAAAACTCCATATAACGCGGATTTTGATCTGCTGTACTAAATGTGACGATAGTTCTATCTTTTATCGTCGCTTTTCTTACATTTTGGCATATCATCACATCTTCAACTATGTTTCCCCTTTTATATTCCGACAATATGGACAGTCCCTTTAGTCCAAGGAACAGAGAAATCAGCACAATCGCCAGATACTTCGAGTTTTTAAAAGCCATTGCAAAGCAAAGGGACATAACAAAGCAGGAAAATGAGCATAGAAATATTTTTACCAATAAGTGTCTGATTGCTTCCGGCAATTCAGTATTTTCAGAAAACGTCTTCTCACTCCTTCCTTCTTTACCTCTTTTTCCCCATATTATCAGATAATTAATTTTTTGTCAATCGAAAGGAGGATTTATTTTGAGTCCTTGTGGTTCAGAAGAAAATAAAGGAACACACCGTTTTAACAGCAATTTAAATAGAATCCTTTGGGAAGCCGCTGAAAAGAAAATTCAGCTTGCTTCTCCGGAGACAAGGCAGCTTATCCAAACAAGGTTAGCAGATTTCGTCTCCGCCTATCCTCAGCAGCGATCTTTGAAATATCGTGATAAGCAGAAAACAAAGCCCAAGTCTCTCACCTATGAGAATTTTGGGGAGTTTCTTTGTGCTGCAGACATATCTTATCGCGAGATGCTTGAAATCATCAGCGTTGAGGAAGAAAACCATGGTGTAGTTTCCTGGTCAAGCAAAGAGCAGTTTGAGATGTGTCAGATCCTTGATGATTTATCTCCAAAACAACGAAAACATGCATACTCTATCGTTTACCAGTTTGTTGCAGACGACTTCAAGACCTTATGCGATGAGAATGACCCCATATTAGGCCGTCGAACCTGCATCGCCTTAAGCTATAAATATAACGATAATAGCGCCAGTATCAAACTGTTCAAAGATCTCGGCTTAGGCATAAAATGGCAAAAAAGCAAATCTTCTAATCCTTCTATTTCTTTCTGGGCAGTTCCTTTTGAGAAGATACCTGTAATTGCATCTCGTACAGGTCTTTCGCCGCATTGGATGTTAGGTTTGGACGGTGATCAGGTAGTTCTGGCAAAGCATGGCGATACTGAGCTGATTATGGACTGGTTTTGCCTCCTCAGTGATTCTTTCCAATCCTTACTTTGCAAATCATTCCAGACAGTTTATTTATCAGGAGGATTTGAAAATGGAAAGTAATCATCTGACAAAGAATAAGCGTGAAGTGCAGATCAAATACCCTTATTGTGACTGGCGTAAAGTAATGGAAATTACCCCTGCCACAAAGCGTTATGCAGCCTGCATTGATTCCTTTCTGCCTGGCAGCGAGTTCTATTCTCCTGAGGAAGGTTTTGACGAGAACCATCAGCCGTATTTTGAGACAGCAAGATGGATGGCTGTGCAGAGATTAAAGGAGATCTTTACGAAGTATCATTATACAGCCAAGAGTATCAGTGAGGAAACCGGAATTGACCGTGCACTGTTCGCTCATATGTTTTCTGACAACAGATACTTTTCTGCCCCGGCTACCTCTTTGGAAGCCCTCAGCAACTTCACCTTCATCAGCAGTCATGAGCTGTTATTTGGGGAAAAGGGTAAAGTTGTACTTCCAAAACGCTATAACTTTATTGTTAATGGGCTTCAGCTTTTGCCTGAAAGTGATTTCCATTTTCTCTCGAAGCTTTGCAAAAAACATTACACAGATTATTCCTCTGCCGAGGAAATTACCCCTCTGCATCACAGAAGCTCTACCAGCTTACTCCTTCAGCGGCTTTCCTGTCTGAAAGAGGATAATATGCTCACAAATATTGGTATCTTCGGGCGCATGGGCGAAACCCCCTATCAGTTCAAATATATGTTATCGTTGCTTTGGGATGAGTCTCGTCAATACATGCCCAAAATGCCATTTCTAATGTATGCAGCCATGTCTACCGGTCTCGCACTCGACTTCTTTGTATGCGAGAAATTTGATAAATATGTTCCTATCTTCTATAAAGATGAAAACAGCACTGAAAAGCAGATTCTTGACCCCGCTGTTCTCGAATTCATTTCTGATCTGATGGCTTTAGATCCGCCTCGTGAGCAAATCATTCTTGCTACCGCCATGGTTAAGATAATACAGGCAGATATTAATCGAGCATAATTATCTGTCTGTATCTATTCAGTCCAGGTATCCGATGGGACCTGAATTGTGCAAAAAGTAGAAAATAAAAAAGATGCGCCGGAAAAGCCGACGCGATAGAGGAAAAGCTCTGAAAAATCAAAAGAGTTTTCAACAATCTATGCCCAGG
>JAZLGK010000013.1:0-5983 GCA_045616265.1 Candidatus Limivicinus sp.
CCTTGAACTCGATGCCATTGGAGGCGCAATCATCGGCGGAACCTCCATGACAGGTGGATCCGGTAGTATTTTCGGTACATTTCTCGGTGTTCTTCTGCTGAGTGTGTTGAAAAACGGACTGCCTAAGATCGGTCTCGGTCAGGAATGGCAGAACATTATTACAGGTTCAATTCTTGTAGGGGCGATTTGGATCGATGTGCTTCGCAACAAAAAGAGCAAATGAATAATTAATTAAATAATAATTGCGATTGTTTTTCAATGAATACGGATTGACTGATATAAGTCTGTATGTTATAATTCGAATATGGTTACCCCAATAAGGTAAACATACAAAAATTTTTTAGGAGGAAATCCACAAATGAAAAAGTTCCTGGCAATCGTTCTGGCACTTATGCTTGCATTCAGCATGGTGTCTACCGCTTTTGCAGACGGCATGAACATTGAGATCGTCTCCAAGGGCCTCCAGCATCAGTACTGGCAGGCAGTTAAAAAGGGCGCAGAGGAAAAAGCAGCAGAGCTCGGCGTAACCATTAACTTCGTCGGTCCCGCAAACGAGTCTGCTTATGACGAGCAGCTCCAGCAGCTCAACTCCGCAATCGCAGCAGAGCCCGCAGCCATCGGCCTTGCAGCTCTGTCCACCGAGACCTGCCTTGACGCTATCAAGTCCGCTCAGGAAAAGGGTCTGCCCATCATCGGCTTTGACTCCGGCGTTCCCGGCGCTCCCGAAGGCGCAATCTACGCCAATGCAGCTACCGACAACTACGCAGCAGGCGAGCTTGCAGCAGAGAAGGTCTACGAGGCCATCAAGGATCGTATCGACGCTGCTGAAGGCACTGTCCGTATCGGCGTTTCCGCACAGGACAACGTTTCCGAGTCCGTTACTCTCCGTGGTCTCGGCTTCATCGACAAGATGGCTGAGCTCGTCGGCGGTGTCAAGCTCGAAGGCGATACCTTCTACTGCGGCGCTGCAAAGTGCGAGAACAAGGAAGACGCCAAGGTCATCATCGAGACCCTCGTACCTGCAAAGGTTGACTCCGAGCTGTCTCTGATTGACTGCAACACCCTCCTGAGCAAGGACGACATCATTGCTCTTTACGGCTCCAACCAGCACTCCGCAGAAGCCATCGTTGCTGCCAACGAGAACCTGCAGGTCTGCGGCACCGGTGAGAACGATGTTATCGCAGCTGGCTTCGACTCCGGCGTTACCATCAAGGCCGCCGTTGCTGAAGGCGTATTCCTCGGCGCTATCACCCAGGCTCCTGTTGCCATGGGCGCAGCAGTTGTTGACCTCTGCGTAAAGGCTGCCAACGGCGAAGAAGTTTCCGACGTTGACACCGGCTGCCAGTGGTACACCGCAGAGAATATGGAAGATCCCGAGATCGCCCAGAACCTCTACGACTGATAACTGACATAACTTCATAAAAAAACGCCGCCTCATATGAGGCAATGTCATTAAGATAACGGCATTGAGCGAGAGCGAAGGATTCTAGGAAGTGAGCACATCGGAGACGGTGTGCTCATTTTTACGAAAAAGGGCATGACAAAGGAGCAGACAGAAGTCTGCCGAAAAAAAGCACTATTCAAATGGAGAAGATTATGCTACTCTGTAAAGGAAGCTGAGAGCCTGTTTTGTTTTTAGCTTACGAGGCCTACTTCGGCCGGGGCGAATGGGCGAAATATGCTTCGCAAGCAAGGCTTCAACGAGGGGTGGAGGAATAACTCCGAGGAAGAATTGTCTGCCGATATGTACAGCAGCGGAGAAATTGACCTTATAGGCATATTTTTTGCTGTTTTGTTGAATGACTACGGACTGGGTAATCGTTTCATAGAAGTTGTACATAGTGAGACGGGCAAAGATTTCTTGGTGGACGAACTCCACCTTTTTCGCGTGGAAATGCTGTAGACCAATCGTGTGCTTCAACTCACGAAAAGAAGTTTCAATGCCCCAGCGCATAGCATAGAGTTCTTTTAGCTTAACAGGAGGAAAGGAACTGGCATCCAGATTGGTAATAACAGTCTCAAAAGATGAATCGGAAATAGGAAAGCGAACAACGCGGAAAGACAAATTATAGAAGACGACAGGATCATGTTTTCTGGAATGTCGGGGAAGGAAGTCGAATCTGGCTGATGAACCAATGTACTTATAGTGATTCTTGTCTTTCAGCAGAGCCTTCATTTCATTCGTTTGTTTAACCGTCAAATTCAAAGAAATGGGTACATCAAACTCAGTTGCGTTTGGCAAGTCGAGACCGTAGGCAATACCGCCAAACCCATCTTTGATGCGGATAAGGAATTTCCAGCCTTTTTCCTGAATATGGGCGAGTACATTAAAGGATTCATAGCCACGATCGGCTAACAGGAGAACACGATCCAGACAGGAACAGTCTACCATACTGACCAGCGCCCCACATTCATCAGCTTTTCGGCGCTTTTGCAGAACGGCATCCACATAAATATGTTGTACCAGATCATAGAGTGCATTGAGATGAAGCAGATTGTAGGATTTCTGCTCTTCTGTTCCCGGAAAGAAAGAATCCGGATCGTCAGGATTGGCGGCGAGAAGGAAATCCGAACCATCGGCGGCTAAAAGGCGCATTCCCTCGTATCTTTTGTCTTCATCGACTTTTTGTGTGAAGAGGTTAAACAGGCTTTCAAAGGCTTCCGGAAAGATTTTAGACCGCCGCTGAACGAATGCGGATGTGGTCGCAAGGTCTTCTCGGACTCCGAAAAAATCCATCATCTCATTTGCTAAAGAGCCGCCTCGCATACACAGGATTGCCTGTACCATCTGTTCAAAAGGCAACTTTCGTTTTCGTGAAAAGTCTGCTTGTGGGTTGCGAGAGAAAAAACATTTGCAATTTGTGAGGTCTTGTATCGCTCCTTGAAGGAGTGCTTTTACTTTCTGGGATTTCATTGGCTGTCCTCCTTGTAGTGTCCCTGATGGGGTTCGCACTTTTCACTACAAGGGCCACTTTGCTGGCCGCAGTCAGCAAAGTGGCCGCACAAATTGCCTATTTTGTCAAGACTTTTTCTATAATTCTTTCAAAAAAATACCCCGTACCTTTTCTTTCGGTACGAGGTATTCTTTTTGTCATCTTATCTTAATGACATTGCTCATATGAGGCGGTGTTTTTTTAGCGTCAGAACAGATCCGGGCGGATGTCACGCATGGCTTCTTCGGAAAGCCCTTCGATCTTCAGACCGGCGTTATTCAGGAGTGCGGAAAAAGCAGTGAGTTTGGCGGAATTCTCCAGCACCTCGATGGCGTCAAAGGCGCTGAGCATATCTTTTCCGGTGGAGAGGACGCCGTGGTTTTTGATCAGCACGATGCGGGATTTTTTCGCACAGTCCGCCACATCGCGCGCCAGCTCCGCCGTACCCATTCTGTGATATCCCGACATCACCGGGCGTCCCAGAAGGAACCAGCTTTCGGTGATCAGAGAGGTGTCCATCGGCTTCTCTGCACAGGCAAAGAGTGTGCTGAACATCGGATGCGCGTGAACGACCGCGTTGATCTCCGCATTCTCCGCCAGAATAAGCCGGTGCATTTCGCTTTCGATGCTGAGCGGCAGGTGCGGCGTGAGGTTTTCCCCGTCCATGGAGACGATCGGTATAAGCTCCGGCGAGAGCTTGGATTTATCCAGAGACGACGGGGAGATGCAGAAAAGTTCGTCATCGATCCGGCAACTGACATTGCCGCCGCTTGTGGTGGTGAGACGGGTCTTGTAAAGCCGGGTCATCGTGTCGGCGACCAGCTTCCTCTGTCCGTAGTATTTATCAAGATTCATAATGACCTCCGTTTTTTGATTCCGACTCATTATAGCATATAAGTTTTAAGATTCAAGTTTTAATACTATTCTTCAATAAAGTGTTCAGTACTTAAAAACGCGGTATTTATTGACATTTGCCTGCCGATAAACTACAATCAAAATAACCGCTGATTTATTCGCATTCGGCATCTGCTCTTGCCGAATGAATCATCGCTTACCAAGAAAAAACGAAAAGGAGCAGACTATGGAAAACCTTCTTTTAGGTATAGATATCGGCACCTCGGCGTGCAAGGTCGCGGTCTTCCGCGAAGACGGAAAGGTGCTCGCAAGTGCCAGCGGACAGTATGCCGTCTATTATCCGCGGAGCGGCTGGGCAGAGCAGGATGCCGATGAATGGTGGGAGAAGATCGTCGGTGCGATCAAAGAAGTGATTGCTTTTCCCGGAGTGAGCGCGGAAAAAATCCGCTGTATCGGCATCGACGGACAGAGCTGGTCGGCGATCCCCGTGGACAGAGAAGGAAACGCTCTCGCCAGAACGCCCATCTGGATGGACACAAGGGCGAGGTTTATCTGCGAGCGCGTCAAGAAGGAGTTGGGCGAGGACACTGTATTCAATGTGGCGGGGAATGATTTCCTGCCGTCCTACTCCGCGCCGAAAATGATCTGGTTCAAGGAAAACTACCCCGAGATCCACGCGAAAACCTATAAATATCTCCAAAGCAACAGCTATATCGCCTATAAACTCACCGGGAAATTCTCACAGGACAAGTCCCAGCTCTACGGAATACAGTTTTTTAGTTTACATAAGATGGATTATGACAGAGAGCTTGCTGCGGCGATGGGATTGTCGGCTGATTTTGTGCCCGAGATATATGACTGCGACGCTGTGATCGGCACGGTTACTTCTGCGGCGGCAGCTCTGACCGGACTGAAAGAGGGCACGCCGGTAGTCGCCGGTGGGCTGGACGCCGCCTGCGGGACGCTCGGCGCGGGAGTCTATAAGCCCGGGCAGACGCAGGAACAGGGCGGACAGGCCGGCGGCATGAGCATCTGCACCGACAGATCTCTTGCACACAAAAGCCTTATCCTCAGTACGCACGTTGTTCCGGGACGCTATCTTTTACAGGGCGGCTCGGTCGGCGGTGGCGGCGTCCTCAAGTGGTTCCGGCAGGAACTGGCAAGAGATAAAAGCTTTGACGAAATCACCGCAGAGGCGGAGAATATTCCCGCCGGAGCGGAGGGCGTCATCTTCCTGCCCTATATGGCGGGGGAACGCTCGCCGATCTGGGATCCCGACGCAAAAGGCGTTTACTACGGTCTCAGCTATGACAAGACCCGCGGTCACATGATAAGAGCTACGCTGGAGAGCGTCGCATTCTCTCTGGAGCATAATATGCGTATTGCCGAGAGTGTGGGGGCAACGGCCGAAACGCTCAATGCTATGGGCGGCGCGGCCAACTCCGTTCTCTGGACACAGATCAAGGCGGATGTGACGGGCAAGAAATTCGTTGTCCCGATGTCCGACACCGCTACGACCCTCGGCGCTGCTATTCTGGCGGGTATCGGCTGCGGAGTGTATGGAAGCTATGAGGAGGCTGTGAACAAAACTATCCGGATCACACGCGTCCACGAGCCGGATATGGACAAGCACGAACAGTACCGGAAATACATGGAGCTCTATCTCAAACTTTATGAGGTTTTAAAAGATACTTTCGCCGGAAACTGATTAAATGTTGCCCTTTCTGCTGCTTTGTGGTATAATCAACTCAGTCTGCAGGGTTGAATTCTTTTGAACCGCAGACTGAAAGCTGATGTTGACGAAGCTTTTATTCGTTATATGCCGCAAAGAATCAATCGTTATTTAGTGCTGTGTAACAACTAAAACTCTGCAATAGAAGTACAACATACCAGCCTGTCATTGCGAAGTAAGTGACCGATGTCACTGGTGTGGCAATCCGTACTCCTTTTCTCGAATAATTCTCATAAGTTCTAACATTCTGCCTGCTAAAAGTAACGGATTGCGAACCAGTCTGCGGACTGGTTCGCAATGACAGTCCTATATTTGGTTTATCAAGTTTTAGACAATATGAAATGACCTCCAATTTGTAGGAACGTGGATTTACCTGTATAATGTAGGTGTCCACACTACAAAACAGGGATTACCGCATACAAATGGAGGTCATGAAATGTATTATAGCACAGTTTACGTCGGA
>JAZLGK010000014.1:0-3250 GCA_045616265.1 Candidatus Limivicinus sp.
TCCTACCGTGCTTTGTAGTTTGCATCCTCCTCAAAGCCAATTTTATCAAGAAAGGCGGCCACTTTCCAGCATACTTTCATTCCTATTTGTGCTGGACGCGAAGCGACCAGAATGGGTATTAGTGTGAAAGTTCCTTTCACAGTAGAATAATAGTCATCTTGTCATTCCTTTGCTTCGCGTGATAAGATGCAGCAATTCCATTACTATTTGTGCCGACGCGAAGCGGCGGAATGGATGATTTATATGGAAAATAAGATCAACAGCGAAGCTGAGTGGTACAAAACGGCGGAGGAAGACCTTGCCGGGGAAAAAGAGAAAAACAGCAAAAGAAAAAAGAAAAAGACCGGCCGACGGATCGTCGGAGGAATTCTGATCGTCATATTGCTGATCGTCGGGACTTCCGTCGCCTTTTCAAAGTCCGAGACGGAGCGGGAAGGCTTTTCGTTCTTCCGGGACTATGACGAAGACCCCCGGGACGACGGTTTTCTCTGGGACGACGGAAGCGGCGCGGAAGACTTTGAAGACGGGGGAGAAATGCCGGACAGCGCGGAGGATTTTTTTGACAGCTTCTATCAGGAGTCCGAAGGCGGCTCGGCGGCTGTGGATGTGAATCTCCCGGTAAGTTCGTATGACCCGGACTACGAGATCGTTCTGACGGAAAAGGACGGTGAAATGTCTCTCGGCAGCCTCTACGAGAAATGCTCCCGCTCAATCGTCGCTATCTACGGATACCAGGATGATTATATCGGTTATTACTGGGGTACGGGCGTTATCCTCACAGAGGACGGACTTGTGCTCACAAATGCCCATGTCATCGAGGGCTGCGATGAGGTAACGGTAAAGCTTTCGGACGATACCGAGTATGAGACCTCTCTTGTAGGAGCGGACGGGATAAGCGATATTGCGGTGCTTAAAATCGAAGCGGAGGGACTTACCCCCGCACAGTTCGGACAAAGCAGCGTCCTGCGCGTGGGCGATGCGGTCGCCGCGATCGGCAATCCTCTGGGGGAGGAGTTTCGCTTTACTCTCACAAACGGCATTATCTCCGCTATCGACCGGGATATCAGCTATAAGGGAAGAAGCATGGTGCTGATCCAGACCAATACCGCTCTCAACTCCGGAAACTCGGGCGGTGCTCTGTTCAACATGGCGGGGCAGGTCGTCGGCATAACCAATATGAAAATGATGTCCAGCTATTCCAGCATTGAGGGGATTGGCTTTGCCATACCGAGCGAGACAGTGAGGAGCGTTGTCAGCTCTATCGTGAAATACGGCAAGGTACCGGGGCGGCCATCCATCGGCATTACGGTCGGCGCGATCCCCGAGCAGGCCATGGAAAAGTACAGTATGCCGGAAGGCGTATATGTTTCGGAAGTCCAGGAAAAGTCCGACGCGGCCAAAAAGGGGATAAAGAAAGGCGACGTCATACTGGAGGTAAACGGTACGAGTGTGACGACGCCGGACGAGATAAAGGAGATCAAGGACAGATTCAATGTCGGAGACACTCTGAAAATGAAGATCTGGCGGGAGGGCGAGACCTTTGAAGTCGATGTGGTCATCTCCGATACCAATGACGTATACTGACCGTCAGACGATACAGCAGGGAAGGTAAAATGGATACGGAAAAAAATATACAAGCTTTGAAACGATACTCGATACGACGGGATATCTGGTCTACACCAATGTCGGCACCAGCATGATGCCTCTGCTTCGCCAGGGCAGGGATGTAATGGAGATCCGGAAGAAAGGTGAGGAGCGGTGCAAAAAATACGATGCTGTTCTCTATAAGGTCCGGGGTCGGTATATCCTTCACCGCATCCTTGAAGTCCGGGAAAACGATTATGTGATCGTCGGCGACAACTGCTTCAGGAAAGAATACGGCATTACCGATCAGCAGATCCTCGGCGTATTGACCGGCGTTGTAAGAGACGGCAGGCATATCAGCGTGACCGACAGGAAATATCAGTGCTATGTGCATCTATGGTGTGATTTCTATCCCGTCAGAGCTGCTATTCTCTATACTAAAGCTCAGCTTGGACGGGTAAAAGGCAAGATCGCCCGGACGGTGCGTAAGTTCATTCCCCAAAAATAAGCTGCCTCGGCGAAGCCGACGATTATAATTAAATGAAGAATGTATGATACACAATCACTATGGCAGAATCACTGCGATAAACGAAAGGAATCTTCTCTGCCTTCTCCTATGGAGAAGGTGCCTCCGCAGAGGCGGATGAGGTCTTTGCGCCGCAGCGTACATTGAAATATGCAGAATATCTGGCGTTTTTTACGGGAGACCTCATCAGTCACTGCGGTGACAGCTTCCCCAGAGGGGAAGCCAAGAAAACTGTCTTTCGCATCAATGACACTACGGGAGGCAGCATAATTCTGCATTCTGCATTATTAACTGCGGCACCATAATTCTGCGTTTTAATAATCTCCCTGACACTATTATTATATTCCCAAATCGGTGCGGAAAATCTGTTTTCTGCACCGATTTAATACGTTAAAGTAAAATATTTTTTCTATTAATTCAACAAAATTTCTTGACTATTTTTGTGAAATATGCTAATATCATCAATTGCGTGGGAATAAATATGCGCATATTCATAATACACAAAAAAGCTACGAAATTCGCCTTTTTTATGTTGAAATTGCCCGGTTCCACGACGACGAAAGAAAGGAGAACACAATGCCAACCTTTAACCAGCTGGTGAGAAAGGGCAGAGAACAGGTTACCTACAAGTCCACCTCTCCTGCAATGCAGAAGGGTCTGAACACTCTGAAGAATAAGGAAACCGATCTCAGCTCCCCCCAGAAGAGAGGCGTCTGCACCGCAGTCCGTACTTCTACCCCTAAGAAGCCTAACTCCGCTCTGCGTAAGATCGCCCGTGTACGTCTGACCAATGGTTACGAAGTCACCGCTTACATCCCCGGTATCGGTCATAACCTGCAGGAGCACTCCGTTGTTATGATTCGCGGCGGTCGTGTAAAGGACCTTCCTGGTGTCCGTTACCACATTATCCGTGGTACTCTTGATGCTCAGGGCGTCAACGGTCGTATGCAGGCTCGTTCCAAGTACGGCGCAAAGAGACCCAAAGCTGCAAAGAAGAAATAATTTTCCGACTTAGCGGCAAATTTTGCCCTGTCGTTTATCTATATAATATATGTGGATAGACCTCGGGGCGCAACGGACGATTTCGTTCGAGTACCGATGATCCCATTTTTTAATGAAGGAGGGAAGCAACGTGCCCAG
>JAZLGK010000015.1:0-7737 GCA_045616265.1 Candidatus Limivicinus sp.
CTCTTCCCGCTTCGTCTTCCGCTTCCGATTGCTGTACTCTATGTCACTGAATGTCTGCTGCTTCATTTTCGGCACCGCCTTCTTCTTGATGCCTTTATTTTACCATATTCTCATTATCTTTCATAGGTCGGATTTAATCAGCGTTTCCTTAAGTTTTCTTTTATTGACCCCCAGTTGAACTGGGGGATTTATAACGCCTGTTCGGCTCCACCAGAAAAAGATCCTCTCACCGAAGTGAGAGGATCTTTTTTATTGTTCCCTGAGTTTTTTGATGCAGCTTGAGCAAATATTCTTTTCCCTGTATTCGACAAGGTTCTTGCTGCTGCCGCAGAAAATACACGACGCCTGGTACTTTTTCAGAATAATATTCTCGCCGTCCACATATATTTCGAGAGGATCCTTTTCGCTGATTTCGAGCACACGGCGCATTTCGACCGGGAGAACTATCCTGCCGAGCTCATCGACCTTGCGTACGATTCCTGTGTTTTTCATAATATTTCCTCCGTGTTTTTTACATATACACAATATTATATTGTATATTCTACTTTATCCTTGCTTTCCGGTCAATGTTTTGTTCTGAAAGTGCGCGGATATTAACAGTGTGTTAATTGTTATATAACAATTTTTATGAGGTATTGTAAAAATGTTTTCTTTTATTCTTGTCTTCCTGTACGCGCTCAGCCTGCTTTTCTGTGTTATTCATCATGATCCCGGCGCTGTCTCCGCTCTTATGACGGGAGCTGATGACGCAGTAAAGTTCTGTCTGTCCGTGGCAGGCGGACTGTGCTTCTGGACAGCAGTCACGGAGCTTCTGGAACAGTGCGGAGCCGCCGAGGGCATATCGAAGATACTGCATCCGCTTATCAAAAAGCTTTTTCCGTCAGGCTCCTCTCATAAGGAGATCCGCGACGCCATATCCGAAAATATCAGCGCCAATCTCATGGGACTCGGCAACGCGGCAACTCCGGCGGGCATAAAGGCGGCAAGGAGCCTCGCCGCGCTGGGAAACAGCCGGGAGGTATCCGATGAGCTGTGTATGCTTGTGGTGCTCAATACGGCATCCATCCAGCTTCTTCCCACATCCGCTGCGGCTCTTCGCTCGGCGGCAGGGGCAGCCTCTCCCTTCGATATACTGCCAGCGGTCTGGGCGGTATCGGCGCTGTCGCTCTGTGCCGGACTGACAGCGGCCTTTGTGTTGAAAAGCTTATGGTCATAAGTGCCGTTTCCGCTCTGATTCCCGCCGGTATCCTTGTCTTTGCCTGTATTCTCGCCCTGGCAAAGGGAATCGATGTCTATGCCGCCATGCTGAAAGGCGCACGAAAGGGATTGGAAACCCTCCTCTCCGTTCTGCCCGCCATGCTCTGCCTTTTCCCGGCGGTATCGTTCCTGCGTGCCTCGGGCGCCGCCGATGCTCTCGGCGCGCTGGCGGAGCCTGTGCTGGAAAAAATCGGCATACCGGCGGAGACCGCCCTTATGCTGTTCATCCGTCCCCTTTCCGGAAGCGCCGCGATGGGAAGCGCCGCAGAGCTGATGAATTCCTTCGGTGCGGACACACTCATAGGCCGTACCGCCGCCGTCATGCTCGGTTCGAGCGAGACGACCTTCTATGTGATCTCCGTCTACTTTTCGGCGGCAAACATAAAAAACAGCCGTTGGGCGATCCCCGCCGCCTTAACGGCGGATATCGTCTGCTTTCTCTCCTCCGCGTGGATCGTAAGGGCGATGTGGGGATGAATAATCTTCTTTGGAAAAGCATAGGCTTTTCTCGGGTGGTGAGATACTTTGCAGCTTTTCCGCAGGATCGTTTCTTCTCTGATCATCATGATGAGTATGTATATTCTTTCCGTATCACCTCTGTTGGCTCAGGTAAAAACTCAGTTTGAGGAACGCCGGGAGAGTTTACGGATGGAAAATGTGTGCGTGAACGGCGTAAGCTTTACCGAGCTCCGTGCCGGCGTATCGGAAGCACCGGCCGTCACGCCGACCGTCAGAGCGGCGGCATTTTTTAAAGCTTCCGGCCCTGAGGAGTCGGCGGAAGAGGGCGCACCGCCGTCGCCGGAAAACACCCGTATCGTTCCGACAACGATCGAAGGCGGACTCACAATAAAAAACCAGACCTCCTATCAAATCGACATGGGACAGCTTATCCGTGACGGCACGGACATACGGCTGAAAGCGGATAAGCCGCAGATCCTTATCATACACACCCATTCCAGCGAGGCCTACACCCAGTCGGGCGCCGACTTCTACGAGCCGAGCGATGTCAACCGCACGGAGGATACGAATTTCAACATCGTCCGTGTGGGCGACGAACTGACGGCCGTGTTAAGAGCGGCGGGACTCAAGGTACTGCACGACCGGGGAATCTATGATTATCCGAGCTATACCGGCTCTTATACCCGTTCAGGGCAGGCGGTGGAAAACTATCTCGCCGAAAATCCGGATATCAGGATCGTCATTGACGTACATCGGGATTCGCTGGGGGAAAACGGGGTCATCTACAAAACGCTCGCCGAAGAGGAGGGAAAGTGTGCAAGTCAGGTCATGCTGCTCGTGGGGACGGACGAAAGCGGGCTTTCCCATGACAACTGGCGCAGTAACCTCTCTCTTGCGATGTACCTTCAAAATGCCGTGAGCGGAGCACATCCGACGCTCATGCGCCCTGTGATGCTCGTTCCCCAGCGCTATAACCAGGATCTTGCCCCCGGAGCGCTGATCCTGGAGGTGGGAAGTGACGGAAATACCTTGCAGGAGGCGCTCAATGCCGTAAGGCTTTTCGGTACGGCCGCTGCTCCCGCGCTGCTGGCACTGACGGAGAACGGGTAACAATTGCGGAAAATGATTGACAGCTATGATCATTTACAATAAGATATAAAATAAAAAAGCTACCGGAGACAAAATATGGAAAACAGGATTTACGATGTAATGATCCTCGGCGCAGGACCCGCCGGTCTGGCAGCGGGTCTCTATGCGGGACGCGCCAAACTCTCGACTCTTATCATTGAGAAGGGGATCGACGGCGGACAGATCGCTTTGACCCACGAAATAGAAAACTACCCCGGGCAGGCAAAGATCGACGGGGAGCGCGGTCAGGAGCTGATCGCCCCCATGACGGCGCAGTGCAGGAAATTCGGCTGTGTTCGCGTACAGGACACCGTTACCGCCTGTGATTTTTCTTCTCCCGTGAAAAAACTCATCGGCGAGAGGGGCGTATATCAGGCATATTCCGTCATTATCTGTACCGGCGCCATGACCCGTTTCATCGGCTGCCGGAACGAAGCGAAGTATCTGGGTCGGGGCGTAAGCTACTGTGCGGTATGTGATGCGAATTTTTTTGAGGGTCTGGAAGTCTACGTTGTCGGCGGCAGCGCTGCCGCAGCGGAGGAGGCGCTGTATCTTGCAAAGTTCGCCCGCAAGCTCACCGTGCTCCACAAGGGCAGCAGGCTTTCTGTCACGCCGGCACAGCGGCAGAAGCTCGAGAATGACCCGAAGATCAGCGTTCTGTGCGATACCGAGGTCGTTGATTTAGGCGGTGATGACGTCCTGAGCGAGATCGTTGTCCGGAACACCGAAACTGGCGAAGAAACGACTCTCCGAGCCGACATAGATGACGGCCTTTTCGGTCTTTTCTGCTTTACCGGGCGAAAGACCACCGGTATGTTCGAGGGTATCCTCGACATGGAGGACAAGACCGGCTATATCCGCACCAACGAGAAGATGGAAACCAATATCCCGGGCGTCTGCGCCGCGGGAGATGTTCGCGTTACCCCCCTCCGTCAGGTGGTCACCGCCTGTGCGGACGGCGCCATTGCCGCCATGCAGTGCGAAAAATTTGTGAGCAGGCTCAAAAAAGAGTCCGGAATATAGAAGAACAAGGGGACGTTTTCTGACACGCAAAGGTGTCATTTAAAACGTTCCCTCTTTTTTACTCGCAGTTTTCCCTGTGTTTTCCCGTCTTTATGACCGAAAAAACGTGGTATAGCCAGGGAAAACCGTCAAAATGCACAATAAACAAGCTGATTTGGCAGTGTAAAATCTCACTTTTGCATCGTATTCCCGATTTTTATTTACCCTATGGTAATTGAAAAAAACCGATGATATAATACACTAAACCAGAATGGCAAAATTTTAAAACAGCAAAACATAGAAACAGGAGGATATATGAAGAAAGTACAGTTTACCGAGACTGTCCTGCGTGATGCAAGCCAGTCACTGATTGCAACCCGTATGCCTTATTCCGCCATGGAGCCCATTCTTGACACCATGGACAAGGTCGGCTACTACTCTCTGGAATGCTGGGGCGGCGCTACCTTTGACGTCTGCCTTCGCTTCCTGAACGAAGACCCCTGGGAGAGACTGAGAAAGATCAGAGAGCACACTCCAAACACCAAGCTGCAGATGCTTCTGCGCGGTCAGAACGTTCTGGGCTACAAGCACTATCCCGATGATATCGTCCGCCGCTTCGTCCGTGCCAGCGTAAAGAACGGCATTGACATCATCCGTATTTTCGACGCACTTAACGATGTAAACAACCTCAAGGTCGCCATCGAAGAGACCGTCAAGTCCGGCGCTATGGCTTCCGGTACCATTTCCTACACCACCAGCCCCGTACACACCAACGCCAAGTACGTTGAGATGGTCAAGGAGCTCAAGCAGATGGGCGTTTCCACGATCTGCATCAAGGACATGGCAGGTATTCTCACCCCGAAAGCCGCTTATGACCTCGTTTCCGCCATCAAGGACGCCGTGGATCTCCCCGTCGTCATGCACACCCACTGCACCACCGGTCTTGCCTACATGACCTACCTCAAGGGCATTGAAGCCGGCGCTGACGTGATCGACTGCGCAATCTCCCCCTTCTCCGGCGGTACCTCTCAGCCCGCCACCGAGACCCTTTTCTACGCTCTGCGTGAGCTCGGCTACGATGTCAGTCTCGACGAGAAGCTCCTTTATAAGATGGCTGACTACTTTAAGCCCATCCGCAAGGAATTCCTCGACAAGGGCACCCTCAATCCCATCTCCATGGGTACCGATACCCAGTGTCTCAACTACCAGATCCCCGGCGGTATGCTCTCCAATCTGCTCTCTCAGCTCAAGAGCCTCAACGCTCTCGACAAGTTCGATGAAGCTCTCAAAGAGACTCCGAATGTCCGCAAGGATATGGGCTATCCCCCGCTGGTCACTCCGACTTCTCAGCTGATCGGCACCCAGGCCGTGCAGAATGTCCTCGCCGGCGAGCGCTACAAGAACGTCGGCGCAGAGCTGAAGGCCTACTGCCGCGGCGAATACGGCCGTACTCCCGCCCCCATCGACCCCGTTATCCGTGAGAAGATCCTCGCCGGTGACAAGGTTCTGGAAGGCCGCTACGCCGATACTCTCCCCACCGATACCTTTGAGAAGACCAAGGAAAAGCTCGGCGCAACCGCAAGATGCGAGGAGGACGTTCTCTCCTACATCTCCTTCCCGCAGGTCGCGGAGAACTTCTTTGAGAAGCGTCAGGCAGAGGAAGAGAAGAAGGTCCGCTACTCCATAGAGAAGCTCTAAGGAGGATGCCAGATGATCGATCTTGTTAATATAACCGTCGGCAACGCCGGTATCACTGCGATTCTCGGCTATCTTGTGGTTTTCTTCGGACTTGTTCTGCTCATGATTGTTGTCATGCTCATGAGCAAGCTGTTCATCGCCAACGAAAAGAAAGCCGCCCCGGTCTCCGCTGCTGCCGCTCCCGCTGCCGCACCTGCTGAGGTGAAGAAGCCCGAGGCTCCCGGAACTGCCGGCGAGCTCAAGCTCTATGACACCGACCCGAAGGACGCAGCCATGATCATGGCCATCGTTGCCGATACTCTCGGCAAGCCCATCAATCAGCTCCGCTTCATTTCCATCAAGGAGGTTAAATAAGAATGAAATATAAAGTAACTCTTAACAAGCGCGTTTATGAGGTTGAGGTCGAGGAAGGCTCCGCCATGCTCGTTGATGAGTATGAGCTTGCCGCCCCCGCCGCTCCCGCACCCGTTGTCGCAGCCGCTCCCGTTGCTGTCGCCGCACCTGCCGCAGCAGCTCCCGCCGCTCCCGCAGCCGCAGGTCTTGCTGCCGGTGAAGTTGTCAAGGCTCCCATGCCCGGCAACGTCCTCAAGATCAGCGTGGCACAGGGTCAGATCGTCAAGGAAGGCGATGTGCTGCTGGTACTCGAAGCCATGAAGATGGAAAATGACATCACCGCTACCAAGAGCGGCACTGTCGCTCAGATCGTCGTTGCAAAGGGCGCAGTTGTAGAGACCGGCTCACCTCTGGTAGTTATAGCATAAGGAGGTAACCAATGGATATACTTGGTACCCTCCGGGATCTGGCTCTGGAATCCGGTTTTGCCGCGTTCTTCGTGACTGACGGCGGCTGGAAGAATCTTGTCATGATCATCATTGCTTTTGTTCTTCTCTACCTCGGTATCGAGAAGAAGTTTGAGCCGCTGCTGCTTTGCGGTATCGCATTCGGCTGCCTGCTCTCCAACCTCAGCTACTTCATCGGTATGGGCGAAAACGCCCTGTATCACCCCGAGCTGTGGGAAGCGTTTCTTGACAGCGCAAGCCCCTATTACCACAGCTACGGTCACATCATGTCCAACGCAGGTCTTTTGGACTTCTTCTATATCGGCGTCAAGGCCGGTATCTACCCCTCCCTCATCTTCATGGGCGTGGGCGCTATGACCGACTTCGGTCCTCTGCTTTCTAACCCCAAGAGTCTGCTTCTGGGTGCCGCCGCACAGCTTGGCGTATTTGTCGCTTTCTTCGGCGCTGTCATCCTCGGCTTCACCGGCCCCCAGGCCGCTTCCATCGGTATCATCGGCGGAGCGGACGGCCCTACCGCCATCTACCTCACCACCAAGCTCGCGCCCGAGCTTTTAGGACCCATCGCCATCGCGGCATACTCCTACATGGCGCTTATCCCGCTCATTCAGCCGCCCATTATGAAGGCACTGACCACCGATGAGATGCGCAAGGTCAAGATGGTTCAGACCCGCGAGGTGAGCAAGAAAGAGAAGATCATCTTCCCCATTGTTGTTGCCACCTTCGTCATTCTGCTCCTGCCCTCCACCGCTCCTCTGATCGGCTGCCTGATGCTCGGCAACCTCTTCCGTGAGACCGGCGTGACCGACAGACTTTCCGATACCTCTCAGAATGCTCTGATGAACATTGTCACCATCTTCCTCGCAACCTCCGTCGGCGCTACCATGGTCGCTCAGAACTTCCTGACCTTCAACACCATCAAGATCATCCTCCTCGGTCTGATCGCATTCGCTATCTCCACCGTCGGCGGTCTGCTGGGCGGTATCGCCATGTTCTACGGTTCCGGCAAGAAGATCAATCCTCTGATCGGCTCCGCCGGTGTCTCCGCCGTTCCGATGGCAGCCCGCGTCTCTCAGGATGTCGGCCGCAAGTTCAACCCCAACAACTACCTGCTGATGCACGCCATGGGCCCCAACGTGGCCGGCGTTATCGGCTCCGCCATCGCCGCAGGCTTCCTGCTCAGCGTTTTCGGTTAATCCAATACACATCAAAATGCCCGGTGAAAACCGGGCATTTTTTATGCAGAAAAAGGAATACTTAAGTAAGCGCTGATTAATTCACCTTCGGCATCTGCCGGAAAAATTGTGCTCTGACTTCGTCACTTTTTCTTGCAATACACAAAGTATTCCTGCAAAAAAGTGCCATCGTCATAACCCAATTTTTCTCGGTATCTGCT
>JAZLGK010000016.1:0-3382 GCA_045616265.1 Candidatus Limivicinus sp.
GGCATCAATAATAAGATCAAAACCCTGCGCCGTCAGGCTTATGGTTACCATGACGACGATTACTTCTTCTTGAAAGCTTTAGATATTTCAAGAAAACCTTATCTCAAAAATCCTAAATCACACAATCTTTTTCAGTGAGACTTAATAATCACGACTTTTCTGTGCGGAAACGGTTTTCCGACCGTATGCACCCTTCTCTCTGCGCTGTCTGTTACCCGGGTCATGGCGATGCAGGTGTCGGACTCCGTCTGTCCGTAGCTGTTCAGGAGCACGGCATTGCCAAACCCCTTTTCCACCCGCATTAGCTGAATGGGAAGGAGCGGTGCTCCGCCCGCATAGATTCTTCTGATAAACGGGTATCCTTCTTCCGGGAATGACTCATCTTCCATGGTACGCACAATAACCGTCATGACCGCGGCAAGCGCATCCGGCCGGGTTTCCCGAAGGAATCGGTTGATCTCACCGCCTGTGAACTTCTCCGGAAGGATCAGGCAGCCGCCGTACAAAATGTGCGCCACCGCTATTCCCAGCCCGAAAATGTGGAACAGCGGCACTGCCATGCAAAGCCGCTCCTCTTTCATTTCGGGAATAGCCTCCATATAGGCATCTGCTCCCGTGATGTTGCTTCTCTGGGAAAGCAGACCCCCTTTGGGAGAACCGGTGGAGCCGGAAATAAACACCACAAAAGCCGGGTCTCCGTAAGCGGCTTCATCATATGGAAAAACTTTAAAATTTCCTCTTTTCTTGAAGGAAAAGCTCTCAAAATCCGCTCTTTTTGCGTCTTTTGTACAAATTTGACCCGGTGACAGCGGATTCTTTTCTCTTGCGCCATAATTACCATAGAGGAAAACAGAAGAATCCATCTGTTCCATCAGCTGAATGATCTCGTTTTCGGGAAGAGAATAGTTCATCAGTACCGCCACAGCGCCGTAACATACCACGCCGAAAAAAGCTCTGAGCCAGCCGCATGAATTATATCCGCAGAGAGTGACCTTTTCGCCCGGTTTCACTCCCATTCCGGCAAGGACTTCTCTGTAACCGCATATGGCAGAAAGAAGGTCAGAATACCTCAGGGTCTCTTTTCCGTCACACGCCACGATTCTATCGCCGTATTTTTCCTTCGCTTCCACCAAACGGTTATAGTATCCTGTCATTTTTCTTCCTTTCCGCTCCGGTTTGTTATCAAAGATGAAGGGACAGTCACAATGCTGCTGTTATGCGTCCATAATATCACCAAATGGGCATAACTTCAAGAAATAGTTACCTTTACTATTTCCGGGAAAACAGTTATAATAAGCAAAATAAAAGCAGAAGCAGGAGCGTGAGAGCAGCTATGATCTATTCGGAACAGACGGCAACTGGAATAACCGTAAAAATTGGAGACCGGCTGGACACAAATACAGCTCCCGAACTGAGAAGAGTTCTTCGCGAGATTCCGGAGCATACGGAATGCCTTACGATCGACCTTGGAAATACATATTATGTTTCTTCCGCCGGTCTGAGGGAACTGCTGATCGCAAGGCAGCGTTTCCGGGAAAACCGTATGAAAGTCATCTCCGTAAGCGACTCGGTGATGAAAATTTTTAAAATCACCGGATTTGATACCATACTTCCGATCATGAATGGCAATCATGCGGATTTTGTTCATCTGTCCATCCGTGACTTTTTAAGAGAAAAGTCCGCTTCCGGCGGCGATACCGCAGTGATCCGTGACAGTAAAAGGGACTGGACATGGCGAGACATTGATCTCGGCTCTGACGTTCTGGTCTCCCGCCTTCACGAAATGGGTGTACGCAAGGGAACTCATGTGGGAATAGCCGGCCTCAATTCGATCAACTTTATTCTGTGTTTTTATGCGATTGAAAAGCTCGGCGCTCTCGCCGTTCTTATGAACTACAGCCTGAAACCCGCCGAAATATCGGCCCATATCGAAGCCAGCGACGTTACGTGCATGTGTATCGGAAATCTTTCCTACGGCACAGACAAAGAGACGCTCTCCCGGGAGCTTCTCGCCGGAACGGCAGGGCTTAAGGATATTTTCTTCTTTGAGGACATCCCATCTGAAGCACCGGAAAATGCCGACTCCATGTCCAAACCGCATCTTCCGGATAACGTAGAATCTGACGATCCCTGTATGATGATCTTCACTTCGGGATCGACCGGCCGGCCGAAAGGCGTTATCCTGTCTGCCTATAACGTTCTCAACGCAGCGGATATCAGCAGGAAAAGTCAAAATCTCACAAACGATTCCGTTTGCTGCAACATTCTGCCCCTGTTTCATATTTTCGGCCTGGTGGCAGGGCTTTTTGCCAGTGCTTTTGCCGATGCTCTTCTGGTTCTTCCGAAAGATATGCATATTTCTACTTTAATGGATACGATCGAAACCAATCGCTGTACGGTATTCCACGCAGTTCCTACCATGTTCCTTGCCATCCTGATGAATAAGGATTTCGATCCTGAAAGGCTTTCCACGTTGAGATGCACCATTCTTTCCGGCTCCGCCGCCACGAAGACCCAGCTCGATCTGTTTCGTGAAAAGCTTCCGAAAAACCGCTTTCTTTCCTCCTATGGCTTAAGCGAAATGGCTCCTGTCACGATTACCGACTATGAGGATACTCCCGAGCATATTACCGACACCGTCGGAAAGCCTATGGAACATATTGAAATGAAGATCGCCGATTTGTCTGACGGACATATATGCGCTGTCGGAGAAACAGGGGAGATACTGATCCAGGGCTATAATCTGATGGCAGGCTATTACAAAACCGACATTGACGATCAGTCAATCGATGCAGATGGCTGGCTTCACACCGGCGATCTCGGTTACCTGAGAGAAGACGGATATCTTCATCTGGACGGAAGGATCAAGGAACTCATCATCCGCGGTGGAGAAAACATCATGCCGCTTGACGTTGCACAGGCAGTAAGTACGCTTCCCGACGTCAAGGATGTAAAGGTTGTCGGAGTTCCGAGTGATTTCTATGGGGAAGAGGTCGCCGCCTGCGTTTGTCTGCAGCCGGATGCGGTCTTTGATGAAAATGAAGCCCGGGAGCTTCTTTCCGGAAAACTTGCCTCCTTCAAAATCCCGTCCTATTTCTTCATCTTCAGTGAATTCCCCACTCTTTCCAACGGAAAAATAGATTCCCTTTCCCTTCTTGAGGAAGCAAAAAGGAGAGCAGCCGCATTTATCGGGTCTGTTTCTTGACATGGGAATATAGCATGTTATAATTGAAATAGCAGTAAGTAAATATCCCCCGGCTAAGCCGGGGGCTTTTCATTTTCGGGCCTTGCCCTCATATTACTAGCCACGCCTGAAGGCGTATATACGGTCTGGCACACGCGAAGGGGATTATTACTTGCTACCCGTAAACGGGTCGAATTC
>JAZLGK010000017.1:0-12970 GCA_045616265.1 Candidatus Limivicinus sp.
TACACAAAGTATTCCTGCGAAAAAATGCCTTCATCATAAGTGAGCGTCCAAATCTTCGATTTGGCTTACGCGAACTTATGCAAAGCTGAACCCATTTTCTCTCGCCATCTGCTCTTGCCGCATTATGCGGTATTGCCCTAATTATTTTATCTTCTTTATCTTCGAATATTTTATCTTTTTCTCCTCGCGCAGCAGCTTCTGTACATTCTGAATACCGCGGCGCACATGATTATGATGGATGCCGTCATCGCCGCGTAGCATATAAAATACCAGTCGCCATGGCGCTGGACGAGGTATTCCGACACGCCGACGCCTGCAAGGGACAGAAACCACACGCCCCAGAGCAGGAAGTGCCAGACTCTGCGTCCGTTTACACGCACAGACCAGACACTGTAATAAATCAGCACGCCGAGGATGCTCAACGCGGCAACCATCTGCACGATGCTGACAAAACCGTTGAAGTGCATATAGCTCGAATCATAGCGGGTGGAGTCCATGATCAGCTCGATGGCACTGTGGACAAGCAGGAAAAGCCGTGCCACGTGTCCGTCTTCGGGTATGTCGCCTTTCATGGCATGACCGCGGCGGTCACAGCAGAAGCGGTAGAGCCACACGAACACCGCCAGCATGAGGAGAAACTGCACAAAGAAAGTCGCAAAGCGGTAGTCGCTTCCGTTGCTGGTATACACGGGCGACGCCAGCGGAAGATGCTGAAACTTCGGGTTTTCGATGGCAATCTTGGCGCGGCAGGAGTTGTTGAAAAGGGCGCTCAGACGGATAAACGCTATGCCCAGAGCCGCGCCGGGAGCTATCGCATCCAGCAGACGGTGGGTGTTATCGGTAAAGCCCAGCTTTTTCACCAGCGCCGCCGCCAGCCACGTGCCGAAGATCGCACCGGGCAGAACATAACCGCCGCCGGAATAGTCCGTCAGGGCTCCGAACAGGCCGGAATACTGCTCCGCATGGCAATACCAGTGAATCAAGCGGCAAAGGAAGATGGAAAACACAACAGCAAAGGGAAACAGTACCCACAGCGCCCGACCGTTGCCGGCATAGGTGGTATAGAGAGAGAAGCTTATGCAGAAGCACGCCATGACAGCAAGACTTATGACAATGGCGCTGTAATATACGGCGTTCGTGCCGATGGAGATCGCTATCGGATTCATGGGATCACCTCCGATTCCGGCAAAGCGGTGGCAAAGTAGATGATATCCGTCACCGTGCGCTCCGCGTTGAAGTCAATATAGTTGATCGGTGTGCCGTTAAAAACGATCTCGGAGGTCTGACCGCCGTCCAGATTGTAGGCCTTGTAACAGCCCTTGGAATACATAAGCTCCGCAAATTCGTTGACATTGCAGCGGGGATGCTGTCCGTTCCAGTGGTTGACCGTCATATAGAGATAATGCAGGTCGTCCAGCATACCGAGACCGGCTCTGGAATACTCTCTGTCCATCTCGCCGATGGGATAGCCGTCACAGTGCTGGAGAACGCCGTTATCCACCAGAATGGGACCGAATGACAGGGAAAACAGCACATCGTTATCGGCAATATACTGATACATCTGTGCCTCATCCTGTATACTGCCCGCTTTCACGAAGAGCATATCGCCTTTGGAATTTATAAAGCAGTTGTCCAGTTTGTCGGGCGAAAAGCGAAAGAGCTGACGCTGATACACGGTGACGCCGATCTGACGGAAGCCGTAAAAGTCCGCGTTCATCGCCACGACCGCATTTGCCGCCTGCCCCAGCTTGGACGCATAGGCCTGCACGGAGCTGCCGTAGGTATCCTCGGCAAGCTTGCGGCGAAGCTGTGAACCGTCGGCAACCTTTATCTCCGCGATCGTCGCACTGCGGTTATTGATCCTTTCACGCCAAACGAGGGCAAGGATCGTGGCATCACGGTAATAGTAAACTTTTTTCTCCGGATAGAAATCGAGGTCGGGACTCCACGCAACGCTCTGACCCTCCAGCAGATCGGCGGCATCGTCGATCACCTGCTGAACAACGGACATATCGGTAGTCACACCGAAGGCTCTTTCATCCGGCTTGGGCGCAACGGTATCGGTCTCGGGGATGGTATAGATCTTCTTTATATAGGCAAGGTCGCCCAGAGCCTCGCTCTTGGCGTTGTTCATATACATATTGAGGCGGCTGACAAGATTTGTGTTGTTTTGTACCGCTGAGGCCGTCACCGTGCCGGAATCCGGGTGGACGTTTTTTGCGATCCATGCAAAGGCAAGGAGGGTCATAAACGCAAAGAGAACCGATACCGCCGCTCTCAGAGGGCCGGCGGCTGTACGGCTGCGCTCTGTGTCTTTTTTGCGGGGGGTAAACTCTTCGTCGGGGTCATACGCCTCCGAGGTGTCCGCTTTTTTCTTATTAGGTCGCTTCGGCTGTGTTTTTCTTTTGCGGACAGGTTCCTCCGGAATATATTCCGGCTCGTCATCCTCTATGTTGACATACACCGGTTCATCAAGTTCCGGTTCGTCCCGGATCTCCGGTTCAAAATACTCCGGCTCAGCGATCTCCGTCTGCGCGACCCTTTTCGTATGTCTTACCGGCGGCTGCGGTTCGTTCGTTATGGATGCGCTGAAAGAGCTGAACTCCGCGAGAATATCGTCTATATCAAAACTGTTGTTATAATCACTCATATTTACACCGTTCTCTCAAGGGAAGTGTATTTACTGCGCCGTTCCGCCGATGATCGCGTTCAGCATCTCCGGGCTCGTCACTATATACCACTGTCCGTTCTTATATACAAGCTCGATATTGAACTGTTCTGTCGTATAGAAGTTTGAGACATTTTTCATGACTCCGGCAAGAGCATCGGAATATACCTTCTCCGTCACCTCCGGAAGATATTTGTTATCGGCGTCATACACCATGTTGCGCGGGTTTTCTTTAACGACCTTTTCAAGGAGCGTATTGACTTCGCCCTCAATACTGCGCTCCGTATCTCTGATTCTCAGATAACGGAAGCGTACCGGCACAAAGGCGCTCAGTTTGTTTACCGTCGCCTCGCCCATGACCGTATGGCTGTAGCTTTCCCGGAGCTTTTGATAGACAAGCTTTCCGTTTTCATCGTTCGGCTCGTTTTCAAGGCCGAGACCGGTATAGTCGCTGAGGCAGGAATACGCCGCGGCATAGTCGCCGCGTTCAAGGGACGAATAGAATTTTTCCACTGTCTCTTTCGGGTCGCCGTCGGGTCTTGTGTACAGTGTGCCGAAGGAATAACCCACAACGCAGGTCATAAGCGCAAGTCCGGACAGCAGTATCGCAAGGATCGCCCATGGCACATTGGCGTGACCGGTTTTTCCCTGTTTGACCACAAAAGCCATGGACACGAACACCAGTACAAGCACCGCAAAAAACAATATCGCCGTCATCGTTCCGCTGCCGGACTCGATCCCCGGCTTTTCCGGCAGGGACTGCACGGCAAACGCCGACGGGCAGACTGCCAGTGCTGAAACCGCGGCACACAGAACAGATACAGGCACTTTCAGACGCTTCATAAGTTTCTCCGTAAATGTTTACATAATCTTTATTTTATTATATCATGTGCGGAAAGAATTGCAAGAAAAAAGTTTTCGTATAATTTCTTAACAATTATTCCCTTTATTTTCCCTTGTGCGGTATTATAATACAGTTAAAGGTGGGGATGCGGCTACGGACTTCGACAGATTTTTCAACAGCAGGCTTTTCAAAATTATCATACTGGCGCTCTGGCTTGCTGTTTTTCTTACTTGTCTTTTTTACTCAAAGGATATCACCGTTGAGAAGATCATAGATTTTACGCCCGAAAACAAGCTTGCGGCGGCGGGGATCATGATGCTGCTGTTTGCGCTTAAAAGCCTGAGCGTGGTCGTATACAGTGGTATCCTCTTTGCCGCGCTGGGTGTTATGTTTGAGCTTCCCTGTGCGCTCATTCTCGCCGTCTGCGGCAGTGCGGTCATTGCGACGATCCCTTATTTTATCGGACGAAAACTCGGCGTGGGGCAGATCGAAAAGCTCGATCGAAAATACCCGAAGCTTACCATCGTTAAAGCCATGCGCACGTCCAACGTCTTTCTTTTTGTTCTGCTTACAAGACTTTTAGGAATTCTGCCTTTTGATGTCGTCAGCATCTACATGGGCGCCGCGGGTATAAAATTCAAAAGCTATATCCTCGGCAGTGTGCTCGGTATGCTCCAGCTCTCCGTTCCCATGACCGTCATGGGTTACGCTATTGAAGATCCCGACTCCCCCACTTTCATCATCTCCGCCGCCGTGCAGCTTTTCATAAGTGTGGCTTCTTTGATCGGGATGTACTTTTTTGTACGGAAAACGAAGAAAATACAGGACAAAAATTATTGACAAATCCGCACCGTATCTCTATAATATCATCCGTGCCGAGAAGGTCAGGAGTAGCCGTTGACGGATGCGCAGAGAGAAAGCGGTTGGTGTAAGCTTTTGTGAAGTGTCGGTGAAGGTCGGGCCGGAGCACGCGGGGTGAACAGTTCAGCTCCGCCGTACTGTCTGCGTTAAAGACTCATGAGTGCCGTTTGAGGAAGAAAACGGAATTCAGGTGGTACCACGGTAATAAAAGATTATTATCGCCCTGAGGCTGAGAACGCCTCGGGGCGTTTTTTATTCGATTGAAAAGCTTCTGCTTTTCAATCGAGAAACTCATGCTCATCGCAGCGGCAAAGCCGCTTTGGTCGGCATGAGGGCTCGCATTGCTCGCCTTAGTGTGTTTTTCCCGCGGCAAAGCCGTGGAAAAACGATTGGAATTATTCAGGAGGATAACAAAATGAAAGAGCTTCCCAAAGTGTACGATCCGAAATCGGTCGAAAAGAAAATCTATGATATGTGGATGGACGGCGGGTACTTCAAGGGCAAGATCGACCCTGACAAAAAGCCGTTTTCCATCGTTATGCCGCCCCCCAATGTAACCGGTCAGCTTCACATGGGACACGCACTCGACGCGACATTGCAGGACATTCTGACCCGCTACAAGAGAATGCAGGGCTTTTCCGCGCTGTGGCTGCCCGGTGTTGACCATGCCGGTATCGCCACACAGATCAAGGTCGAAGAGGTTCTCCGCAAGGAGGAGGGCAAGACCCGCTACGATCTCGGGCGCGAAAAGTTTTTGGAGCGCGTCTGGGCATGGAAGCAGCAGTACGGCGACAGGATCGTCGAACAGCAGAAGAGCATGGGCGTAAGCTGTGACTGGGACAGAAGCCGCTTCACCATGGATGACACCTGTGCCAAGGCCGTGCGTGAGACCTTCTGCGAGCTGTACGAAAAGGGGCTTATCTACAAGGGTCGCCGCATGATCAACTGGTGCACTCACTGCCGCACCGCCCTTTCCGACGCGGAGGTTGAATACAAGGACATCCCCGGCTCCTTCTGGTATATCCGCTATCCCGTGGAGGATTCCGACGAAGAGTTTATTATAGCCACCACCCGTCCCGAGACGATGCTCGGTGATACCGGTGTCGCGGTCAACCCCGCCGACGAGAAGTATCAGCATCTTGTGGGCAAGAACGCTATTCTCCCGCTCGTGGGCAGAAAGCTCCCCATTGTCGCGGACGATTACGTTGAGCTGGGCTTCGGTACCGGCGCGGTCAAAATGACGCCCTGCCACGACCCCAACGACTTTGAGGTCGGTCTGCGCCACAACCTTGAGCAGATCCAGTGCATTGACGAGGACGGCAAGATCATCAACGGCGGCAAGTACGACGGCATGGACCGTTACGAATGCCGCAAAGCCATCGTCGCCGATCTGGAAGAAGCAGGCTACCTTGTGAAGGTCGAGCCGTACAGCCACAACGTCGGCTGCTGCTACCGCTGCGGCAAGGCAGTCGAACCGCTGCCCTCTCCCCAGTGGTTCGTGAAAATGGAGCCGCTTGCCAAGAAAGCTCTGGAAGTTGTCCGCGACGGACGTATAAAGTTCGTTCCCGAACGTTTCACCAAAACCTACACCAACTGGATGGAGAACGTACACGACTGGTGCATCTCCCGTCAGCTCTGGTGGGGTCACCAGATCCCCGCATGGTACTGCGATGACTGCGGTCACATCACCGTCTCCCGCGAGGACGCGACCGAGTGTGAAAAGTGTCACAGCAAGAACATCAGGCGCGAAGAAGACGTTCTGGATACATGGTTCTCCTCCGCTCTGTGGCCGTTCTCAACGATGGGCTGGCCGTCTGAGACGCCGGAGCTTGACTACTGGTATCCCACCTCCGTCATGGTCACCGGCTATGACATCATATTCTTCTGGGTCGCCCGTATGATCTTCTCCGCCATGGAGCAGATAGACAAAGAGCCGTTCAAGACGGTGTTTATCCACGGTCTTGTGCGCGACAGTCAGGGCAGAAAGATGTCCAAGTCTCTCGGTAACGGCATCGACCCGTTGGATATGGTCGATCAGTACGGCGCGGACGCTCTGCGTTTCAACCTCATCACCGGCAACAGTCCCGGAAACGATATGCGTTTCTACATTGAAAAGTGCGAGGCTATGCGCAATTTCTGCAACAAGATCTGGAACGCCTCCCGCTTCGTGATGATGAATCTGACCATTGACAAAAACGAGCTGCCCGAAAAGCTGGAAATCGAGGATAAGTGGATTCTCTCCAAGCTCAACGACGTGGTCAAAGAGGTCTGCGAGAATATGGACAGCTTTGAGCTGGGCGTCGCTGCGGGAAAGATCTACGACTTCATCTGGGACAGCTACTGCGACTGGTATATTGAGCTGACAAAGCCCCGTCTCAACGGCGACGACGAGGAGAGCAAGCTGTCGGCGCAGAAAGTCCTGCTCTATGTGCTTGTGGAAATACTGAAGCTTCTGCATCCGTTCATGCCCTTCATCACCGAAGAAATATGGCAGGCGCTCCCCCACGAGGGCGAAGCGCTCATGGTCGAGAAATACCCCGAATTCACTGAGGCTCTGAGCTTCCGTGAGGACGAGGCAAACTTTGAGATGGTCATGACCGCTATCAAGGCCGTCCGTGCCCGCCGCAGTGAGATGAATGTTCCTCCCTCCCGCAAGGCTCATCTTCTTGTCGTCACCGATAAGAAGGGCGCATTTGAAGCCGGCAAAGCCTATATGTGCAAGCTGGCTTACGCAAGCGAGGTGAGCGTGCTTGACGCCGATCCCGAGGGCAGCGACGGCATGGTCTCCGTCATTACCGACAACACCAGAATGTTTATGCCGATGGCAGAGCTGGTGGATATGGAAAAGGAGATCGCCCGCACGGAGAAGGAGCTTGCCAACGCCGAAAAGCTGCTGGCAGGACAGAACGCAAAGCTTGCCAACCAGAACTTTGTCTCCCGCGCACCGGAAGCGGTCGTCAACGTAGAGCGGGACAAGAAAGCCAAGCTCGAAGCCCTCATTGAGAATCTCAAGCTCCAGCTTGCCAATATGAAAAAGTGATAAAAATACAGGGATTGTGCGAATTAAAGCGCAGCCCCTGTTTCTTTAGACAGTTATTGACACAATGCGGGTTTTATGTTAACATAACAATGCCCCGCGAGGGGCAGGTATCACAGATCGAACAGTTGGCGGTTTTGGCTCTCGGACATCTCCGATAAGGAGGTGAGAACCATGCGTTTTACTTTACATATCCGTAGTTTTACAATTACGATCATCGTAAAGAAAAGCGGAAACCGCCACTCTGCCAAGTGACGGTTTTCATGTATTAGCTTGAAAACATAAATCTTGCCGAGGGTCACAAACCGCTGACGGTCATGTGATACCCTTTTTCTATGCTTATTGTACCACATCCGGCGGAGTTGTCAAGCGCGAAAATCCACGCCCCGAAAGGAGCGCGAGATAGAGACAATTATTGACACAACACGGCATTTATGTTAACATAACAACGCTCCAAAGGGGGCGGGTATCACAAATCGAACAGTTGGCGGTTTTGGCTCTCGGACGCCTCTTGCAAAGGAGGTGAGAACCATGCGCATTACTTTACATATCGGTAGTTTTACAATTACGATCATCGTAAAGAAAAGCGGAAACCGCCACTCGGCCAAGTGACGGATTCTAAATAAAAGATTTAGAAAAGTGTTATTTGTCGAGGGTTCAAAACCGCTGACGATTTTGTGATACCCTTTTTCCATGCTCATTGTACCACATCCGGCGGAGTTGTCAAGCGCGAAAAACCCGGTCTTACGTGAAAGTGTCTATTATTCCGGATAGGTTGATGGTATTGTTCGCGGAGGGGAAGACGAAACCATTACAGTTCAAACTCCGCGAGGCATTTACGGAAGATCTCACCGGCTCGCTTTACACCGTCTTCCTCTGCCGGCATATATTGCGCAATGAAATGGAAGCAGATAAAGCTTCCGAGCAGTTGTACCTTTTCCCGGGCCCGCTCAAACGGCTCGTCGGAGTATACCGGCAGACACGCTTTCAGAAGATATTCCATGATCCGCTCCGTCAGTTCGGAGGAAACACCGAAAAAGTCTTTTGAATTGCCGGGGAGAACCTCTTCAAATACAATATAGCAGTAATACAGGGCGGCAAGCTCAAACAGGGGAGAACCCTTGGAGAGCGTGTCCATGTCGATCAGCATCGGCTCTCCGGCACTGAGCATGATGTTTTTGAACTGGCAGTCTCCGTGAATATAGGTGCCGGTATCGGGAAGGGAGGCAAGAAAGCTCTTCATGCGCTCCGACTCCTGCGGAGAAAGAAGGCCCCTTTCCTCTGTCAGATATTGAAGCTTTTTCAGCGCGAGCTCTTTGGCGTCGGGAATGGCTTCGTCCGATACCTCTATCGAATTGATCGACTGCAAAACTCGGGCATACAGTTCCATGAGTTCATCAAAGCGCTCGGGCTCGGCAAGCAGAGCGTTTCGCAGAGTACCGCCGTCCATCCGCTCAAAGATCACGCCGATGCTGTTTCCCACATCCACGAGATCAAAGGAAATGGCCGTCGGGATCCCGGCGATGAAGGCCTGCTTGGCATGGCTCAGCTCTGATTCAATGTCCTCAATAGGCACATCTTCCCGGTATACCTTGATGATGCTGTCCTCTGTCAGGCGGTAAACGCGGGCAGTGAAGCCCCAGCCGATCTCTTCCGCTCCGTCCAGAGAGACCTGCCTCCTCTTTTTCCGGATATCCGCCATCTGCAGAAAGCCGGTCATGTCGAAAACATCATAAGCGGCCGCGCCGACATTGATGACGCGGAAATTCTTTTCTTTTCGTATCAGCTCCAGAATAATGCGAAGCCCGCTGCTGGAAATGTATTCGACATTCTTAAAATCCGCGGTAAGCTCCGTGTGCGAAAAGCCGGAACACAGCCCGACGATCTCTTCCCGGATTTCCGCGGCATTTGCAGAGCTGATCCTCTCCGGGAAAACAAGGCGCAGACAGTTCTGCTCCTCAAATGCCTGCATCCACTTATTGTTTGGCTCCGTCATTTGTCTTTCCTCTTTTCACACAATGACATTGATTATTAAGGCAACACCGCACAATACGTCTGCGGCAGCTGTCGGATAAAATGTGCTCAGATTTTGTCATTTTTTCTTGCAATACACAAAGTATTCCTGCGAAAAAATGCCTTCATCAGAACCCATTTTCTCTCGCCATCTGCTCTTGCCGCATTATGCGGTATTGCCTTAAAGGATTTTATCATAACCGGCAGAGTATGTAAATACCTCCCTGCGTTATCCGACGTTTTTTTCGTTACAGAAGATATAAAATGGTATCACACAAGCATTTGTTGTGTGATGCCATTTTTCTTTTTCGGAGTGTGAAATAAATGACTGTAAGATCAGCGTTTTCCGCCGGGAAGCTTATCGTCTGCCTTTCCGGTGAGCTTGACCACCATCAGGCTCGAACTGCAATGTGTGCTGTGGACGAGCTTCTTGACGAGCACCTCCCCAGAGACTGTGTGCTTGATCTGAGCGAGCTGAGTTTCATGGATTCCTCGGGTATTGCACTGATTATCCGTCTCAGCAGAAGGATGAAGGAGCTGGGCGGCCGCGTATGGATAGAGAATCCCGCCGCCCAGCCCCGACGGGTCATAGATGCCTCCGGGATCGACCGCCTCGTCCCGGTGGCGACAAGATAGTATATTGTATCAACTAAAACTATATCTGTAGGGAATGGTCTTGACCATTCCGCAGACAAGCAGCAACTGCCGGTTTTTCGGAACGGTCAAGACCGTTCCCTACGGTGAGTTTTGCATAGTTTTAGGCGGTACGGAGTAGTAGGAGGGAAAAATGAATTATTCAAATTACATCAAACTCGAATTTCCCGGCAAAAGCAGTAATGAGGCTTTCGCCCGCGCCGCCGCCGCAGCATTTGCGTCTCAGCTCGATCCCACCATGGATGAACTGGGCGACATCAAGACCGCCGTTTCCGAGGCGGTGACCAACTGTATCGTCCATGCCTACCCCGATGAAATCGGCCGTGTCAGCATGAGAATGAGAATTCTTGAGGGCGATGTTCTTGAAATATCCGTGAAGGACTGGGGAAAAGGCATCGAAAACGTTCAGAAGGCCATGGAGCCGCTCTATACCACGGGCGGCGATGAGCGCGGCGGCATGGGCTTTACGATCATGGGCAGTTTTACCGATAAGCTGCGCGTTCGTTCCTTCCCCGGCAGAGGCACCACCGTTACCATGTGCAAGCGCATCAGCAGAAGAGTGGGGAGCCGATGAGCAGTGATATCCTTTCTGATATACGCTCGGCGCAGACGGGTTCCCGGGACGCGGCCGGGGAACTCATCGAAAAAAACTCCGGGCTCATATGGAGTATCGCACGGCGATATTTCGGGCGGGGTGTTGACCCTGAGGATCTTTTTCAATTAGGCTGTGTAGGTTTTTTAAAAGCGATCGACGGTTTCAGCGAGGAATACGGCACCTGTTTTTCCACCTACGCCGTTCCGAAAATTGCAGGAGAGATACGGCGTTTTCTGCGTGATGACGGCGCCGTAAAGGTCAGCCGCAGCACCAAGGAGCAGGCGGCGCACATAAAAGCCGCCCGCTTTCAGTTAGAGCAGCGCATCGGGCGGGAGCCGAACATTTCGGAGCTGGCAAAGGAGACGGGGCTTACTCCGGAGGAAATAGCCTTCGCAGAGATTGCCACCGGTCCGGCGGAAAGTCTTCAAAAAGAAAGCGGAGAGGACGGCTTTTCCTTAGAGCTCGTGCTGGGTGATAAGAACGCCGAGGAGCGGATGATCGAGCACGTCGCCCTCCGTTCGGCCATAGAAAAGCTTCCGGACAGAGAGAGGCAGATCATCGTCCTGCGCTACTACCACGGCATGACTCAGCAGAACACCGCCAAGGTGCTGCACATATCGCAGGTGCAGGTTTCAAGAGTCGAAAGACGGGCGATCGATGCGTTGAGAAATAATCTGGAATCGTGAAAACGCCAGCCTTTGCTTTCTCATTTAAAAACCGTGACCCCCGGCGGACGAAAAGTCCGTCAGGGGTATTTTCTGTTTCATTTTGTCACGGTGAAGCTCAGATCAACGGCGGCAGTATTGCCGTCTGCAAAGGTGAATTCCACGGCGGCTTCATAGGCGCCGGTGTTCAGAGCACTGACCGGGGCGACGGTCCAGGTATCCTTGCTGCTTTGTCCCGGATCTATGCGTTCACCTTCTTCGGTGTTGAGCACAAAGCAGTTCGCGTCGATACCGGTAAGCTTCACGCTCTCGATCTTCAGCCTTTCAATGCCGGTATTCTCCACGGTGATCGGCTGCGGTCTGACCGGTTCATAGCCCTTTTTCAAAGCATCAAACCGAGGCGCTTTGATGCTCGGAATAAGATAGTATCCGGAAAAGACGCGGCTGTTTTCCGCTCCCTCCGCCGCTGCCATTACCTCCAGAGGACTGCTTGTGCTGATTTCTATCGGGCTGTCATATACGGCGCTTTCCTCGCTGACCGGACTGCCGTCGGTGGTGTAGTACACCGTCACGCCATCGGCCGCTATGATCTTCACGCTCACCGTTTCCCCATAAGTACCGAATTTCGGTACAATGACCGGTTCATCCGCTCTGAATGCAAGCGAAAGCGTCCCGTCTCTCTCCGCACCGCTGAATACAATGGAGCCGTCCTCCTGCAAAGTGCAGCATCCTGTGGTTGCAAAAGAGCTGAGCAGAGAATAACCCGGCTTAGCGGTAACGGTTATTTCGCTCTCCCCGGTTACGGTATAGTCAAGACCCGATTTGTCGCTGCCCTCAATATACGCAAACCGGCTGTAATCCGCTGCAAGGCTTATTTTATATATGCCTTCGGTGAGCGGCTCTGCCGCTTCGGGGATTTCCTCTGTTTCAAAATCTTCATCCGTTTCGGGAATACTTTCTTCGCTCCCGTCCGCTTTTTTCTCTGTCGGAGCAGCTTCTTCCGGCTCAATGGCAGGGGCGGCGGTGTTATCGACTACGATCCCCTCCGGACCGTTGACGACCTCGCCGCAGTTGTTAAATGCCGTGCCGCTGTTGTTATAAACCGTACCGCAGTTGTTATACACCGTACCGCCGTTATTGTAGACCGTGCCTCCGTTATTATAGACGACACCGCAATTGCCGTTATTATAGACAGTGCCGTAATTGTTGAACACGATGCGCCCGTCATTGTTATAGTAGGTACAGTCAAAACCGTTGACAATAAAATCGTACCCGGTCTCTGCACTGCCCGGCTCCCCGGCGGCTTCGTCTCCGGCAAGGGCACGGACGCTTACAGCCGATACAAGCACCCCCAGTATGAGAACAGCAGAAAAAAACTTTTTCATTTTCATCTCTAACGCCTCCTTTTATCTGTATGATTAGTCACTTGTAAAACTCAAAAGAACTTGAAAAATCAAGGATTTTTAAGTGTCTGATTATTGATTTTTCTCCACCGCACCGTAGGGAGCTCCACCGCACCGTAGGGAGCTCCACCGCACCGTAGGGAACGCTCTTGAGCGTTCCGCAGACAAGCCGCAGCCCCGGAGTTTTCGGAACGGTCAAGACCGTTCCCTACCGTGATTGGGACATAACG
>JAZLGK010000018.1:0-8929 GCA_045616265.1 Candidatus Limivicinus sp.
AAATCGAAGATTTGGACGCTCACTTATGATGAAGGCATTTTTTCGCAGGAATACTTTGTGTATTGCAAGAAAAAATGACAAAATCTGAGCACATTTTATCCGTCAGCTGCCGCAGACGTATTGTGCGGTGTTGCCTTAGAATAACATAAACCGCTTTCCGATTTGTGAACAAATTTTGAATTTGCAATTTTTTTATACCGTTTTGTTGCCGGTTATACCCCCCGAATGTAACGGATATATTACAAAAAATTACAACAAATTTCACTCAAAACGTTATCTGTGGTAAATTTTTCTATATTCTTCCGTTTCGTTTCCGGCTTCATCGGTGAGGATCAGCGTCGGTTCAAGCTTACATCCCGGCTTCCCGCCGCGCCGTCCCTCCGCCAGCACAAGAGACGGCGCGGAGCTTGCACGATGCTGCACAAGCCGCAGTCGCTTGGGCTCGATACCGCAGTCGGTCATGGTACACAAAAGCTCGGGAAGTCTCTCGCTCCGGTGGACAAGCGAAAAGCAGCCGCCTGTTTTCAGAAGAAACGCCGCCGCTTCGCAGACATCTCTCAAGGTGCATTGGAGCTCTCCCCTTGCGGCGGCGCGGTCGCTGCGGGGAGAGAGAAGCCCGCTCTTTTCGGGAAAATACGGCGGATTCGCCGTCACAAGATCAAAGCTCCCGGCACGGAAAAGCTCCCTGTGCCGACGGATGTCTCCCGTGACGGTCCATGAGCGCTCACGCAGAGCGTTTTCCGCCATGTTCGCCGCCGCCAGCGCCGCCGCCTCGGGGTTGATCTCCAGAAGCGTCATATGGAGCTTTTCCGAACGGTTCAGCAGCAGCAGAGAAATAATCCCCGACCCGCAGCCGAGGTCGATTCCCCGCTTTGAGCGCGAAATATTTATAAAATCGGCTAACAGGATCGAGTCCGTGCTGAGTCGGAAATGCGGCGACTCGGCAAAATACGGCCCTTCTTCCCAAAGACGGATAAAGTCCGGCATTGTTTACCTCGGTATATAAAACATTCTCTTATTCTGTCTCAGCCCGGGATCACCGGCGTCCAGTAGCTCTGATCGTAGATGTCCGTAAACTTATAGGAGGCAAGAGCATAATCGCTGTCCGGGAGATAGACATTGCTGATCGCAAGCTCGCCTCGGACGGTCATCCTCTCCCCGAGCTTATAGCTGTCGGAATACGTGCCGTCGTAGCTGTAGTAATCACAGAGGAAATCGATCGTATCGCCGTCCGTTATCTCCGTGATCCCCTTGGCGATCGTCTCGGTCTCTCCGTTCCGATAATCGTAGCGCACACCCGCAGCATAGCCGTAGGGGTTATCATTGTCGAACACCAGAATGAGGTCGGCTCTGTCGCCGTTATAGAGAACGGGAACGCGCCCGGTGATGGTATAGTTCTCGCCGTCGTCCAGCGTCTCGGTGTGGTAATAGGCGACCGGCTGATCGTTAATAGCAAGCCATGTGCCGTCAAAGCTGCCGATAAGAGCGCCCCTGTCGGTGAAGTCAAACACATTGTCAAGCCCCAGATCGATGAAGCCCTCACCGTCGTCATAGAAAACGTTCAGCTCCAGCTCGTGCACAAGATCCCAGTTCTTCTCGCTCAGGGACATCTCATAGCCGTTCTTCCCGGCTTTCCATTGAAGCGCCTCGGGGTCAAAACGGTTATTCCCGATATACTTTGCCGCTGCCTTGCTGTCAAGGGAACGGCCGTATCCGCCGAGAGAGGAGCCCATCATGCTCTCGATGATGTCGAAGATCGCGCCGTAGCTTCCGGCGCTCTGTCCGCCATACTGGTACTGGGAGGAGGATGCGCCGTAATAATCAAGCAATGAGTTAAAGGACGAATAGCTGCCGCCGCCGGAAGAGCTCTGTCCGGCGTACTCAAGAGATGCGAAAGCCTCGATGCACTTGGAGTATTCATCGTCCATGCCGATGTCTTTATAGGTCGCCACGGCGGAGGAGACATTGGAGGCGTTGCGGTACGGGAAGTAGATGGAAAGACCGTAGGCATTGGCAATGTCGCTTGATGTGCGGTTATATTTGACCGCTCCCGTCACTGCCTTTGCAAGAGCGCGGCTTTCCTTGGTATCGAGCTTATATGCAAGATGCGTCAGATCGACCTGGTCGATCCGGGAGGAACGGGAGAACTCCTTCGCGCCGCTTCGGGCATCGGAGACCTTCGCGTAGTCGCCGTTGTTGATAAGCTCACAGGTAGAGACCGCAAAATCCTTGAGCGGCTTCGGAACCGTATAGGAAAGCTCCGCTAAGTCAACAATGGAAAGGGTCGTGCTCTGTCCGCGTGCGACACGCGCCGTAACGTCCGTAAAATCATCAATGATCTGCTGTCCCAGCTTCACGGTGGAAAGAGAGGTATTCTCGGAAAGCGATGTCAGCCAGTTGGTGTAGTACCAGCCCGTACCGGGCTCGGTCTCCTCGGAGGCGATGAGATAGTCCGCATAGTCCGAGAGCATGAGCGCATTTTCGCAGGTGCCCATAAGGCAGGCATCAAAGCCGACAAAATCGAATTTCGTTCCCGCGCCGGTGAGCGCCGTGTCGATGCCCGCAAGCGTCATGGAACCCGCTCTCGAATACTTCTGGTCATAACCGAAGCCGCTCAGCGAGCCGCCGCCGTGATCCCAGAATATGAGCTCGTTCCGGTTCGCGGGGAAATTGGAGGTGCAGTAGCGGATGAATTCCTTCAGCGTTCCGGGGTCGGTCATCGGCTTGCTGCCCATGTCCTTTTCCAGGAGCCTGAGACCGCCGGACTTCACCTGATAGATCTGATTGACGTCGCGGCTGACGATGTTGTTCTGCCACCGGCTGCAGCCGCCGGTATAGACGATGACATTGACATTGCTGCCGATGGTCGCTTTGGTCATCTCCGAGAGGTCGGAGGTCGCCATACCGGTCTTGGACTCAAGATCGGTGCCGCACATATAGACCATGACCGTGACGGTGTCCTTGCCCTTGCCCTTTATGACCGTATACTTGTCCCTTGCGCCCTTGGCGGTGGAGGTATCGGCCGTGCTCTCCGTCTCCTGTTCCCAGCCGCCGGAGACACTGCCGGCGTTATAGGAGTAGCTGTACCCGCCGCCGGAAGATCCGTTCTGCGTGGGCTTCGGAGTAGGCTTGGCGGTCGGTTTCGCTGTAGGTTTCGCTGTAGGCTTTGCGGTTGGCTTCGGCGTAGGCTCGGAATAATAGTAATCATCATAGCCCTGATTGCCGTAATAACCGGAATCGTAATAACCGGAGTCATAATAAGCGCTGTCGCTTTCGCCCAAAAGGCTGTTTATGCCGACTCCGCCGCCGCCCAGAAGAGCGACCGCCAGAACAACGATCAGAGGCAGTCCCCCGCCGTTTCTTTTCCCGCCGGAACCTCTCATGCCGCGATTGCCGCGACCGCCGTTTCCGCCGAATCCTCCGGGACCGCCGGAGCCGCGTCCGCCGCCCGGAACAGCCGAGCCGCTCCCGACCGGGCCGCTTCCCAAACCTGAGCCGCGGCGGAAAACATCCTTACCCTGTCCGGTGACGTTTTTTTCGCGTCCCCGTGGTCTGTTGAATTCTGCCATTATCCTCACTCCCGAAAGGTTTTTTTATATTTTACTATTACACTATATTTTTTTCAACAGAAAAACGCAGGAAAACAAGAAACGTTTTCCTGCGAACGGAGCTGCTATGTAAACAATATATTGATATTTCTTATTTTGAACACTATACTGTGGACAGGGAAATGATAAGAAATGGATAATAAAGAAGCAGCCATGCGCCGCCTTATGAGCGAAATTCAAAAGGGCTGGGACAGTGCGGAAAAGGAAGCTTGGCTCGACGTAGAAGCAGTAGAAGCGATGCTGAGGGGAAGCTGACAGCTTCCCCTACATTTTCAGAGAGCTTTTCATAACCGTATCAGTATTCAACGTGTCCGCACGTGCAGATATATTTTTCTCCGTCATAGGTCATCTCTTGGCCGCAGGGGCAGAGCCTTTTGGGGACAAATTTGTCTCCGTAGCCGCCGCCGGAAACCTTTTCCAGCTCTTCATCCGTGACGGGTCTATTCTTCATGGATTCGGAATTTTTCATTTCTGCATCCACGCTTTCGTTTTGTTTTTCTGTTGTTATATACGCTTTAAAAGAAGATTTGTTACAGAATCACAGCAGAAAAATTTCTCTCTACCGGCGCGGCTCCGCCATTGTGCATTATGCATTCTGCATTATTTTCACGGATTCATCGTATAGTTCGGAGCTTCCTTGGTGATGTAGATATCGTGCGGGTGGCTTTCCTTGAGACCGGCGGAGGTGATGCGGACGAATTTGCTCTTGGTGCGCAGGTCTTCGATATTGTGTGCGCCGCAGTAGCCCATACCGGAGCGCAGACCGCCCATCATCTGGAATACGGTCTCGGAAACCGCTCCCTTATAAGGTACACGGCCCTCCACGCCCTCGGGGACGAGCTTTTTGTTGTTGGTCTGGAAGTATCTGTCCTTGGAGCCCTTCGCCATGGCGCCGAGAGAGCCCATGCCGCGGTAGACTTTGAACTGACGGCCCTGATAGACCTCCATCTCACCGGGAGCCTCGTCGCAGCCCGCGAGCATGGAGCCCATCATGACAACGCTGCCGCCTGCGGCGATCGCCTTGACGATGTCGCCGGAGTACTTGATGCCGCCGTCGGCCACGCAGGGAACGCCGTATTTATCCGCCATCTCCGCACACTGCAAAATCGCCGTGACCTGCGGAACGCCGATACCGGCGACAACGCGGGTGGTGCAGATAGAGCCGGGGCCTATACCGACCTTCACGCAGTCAGCACCGGCCTTGATGAGAGCCTCGGCGGCTTCGGCAGTAGCGATATTGCCCGCGATGACCTGAATGTCGGGGAAAGCCTCCTTGACCTTGGTGACGGACTTCATGATATTGGCGGAGTGGCCGTGGGCACTGTCGAGAACGAGAGCGTCGGCTCCGACAGCGATCAGAGCGCCGGCACGGTCGAGTACATCGGCGGTAGCACCGATGGCGGCGGCGCAGAGCAGTCTGCCCTTATCATCCTTTGCGGAATTGGGGTACTTCATGACCTTTTCAATGTCTTTTATCGTTATAAGCCCCTTGAGCTTATAATCCTTATCAACTATGGGGAGCTTCTCGATGCGGTTTTTCTGGAGTATAGCCTTTGCTTCGGCAAGAGTTGTGCCCTCAAGACCGGTAATCAGTCCCGCAGAGGTCATAACATCGCGGATGGGGCGGGACATATCCTCTTCAAACTTCATATCGCGGTTGGTGATGATACCGACGAGCCTGTTGTCATCATCCACGATAGGCACACCGGAGATACGGAATTTGCCCATCAATGCATTTGCCTCACCGAGCGTCCGGTCGGCGGTAAGAGAAAAAGGATTTGTGATAACGCCGTTTTCGGAGCGCTTTACCAGATCGACCTGCTCAGCCTGCTGATCAATGGACATATTCTTATGAATAACGCCTATGCCGCCCTCTCTTGCAATCGCTATCGCCATACGGTACTCGGTAACGGTATCCATAGCGGCGCTCATAACAGGCACATTCAGCTTGATTTTCCGGGTGAGGTAAGTACTCAGGTCTACATCAGCCGGCAGGATATTACTCTCCGCCGGAACGAGCAGAACATCATCAAAGGTCAGACCTTCGCCTACAAAGCGCTGAGAATACAGATTATCGAGTCCCATATTATTCCTCCGTATAATTATTAAATTACTGCAGCGTTTCCCGCCGCAGTAATTAAATTTTTATCATTATATCACCGGTTCTGTTAAAGTCAATGGTTTTTTACAAAAAATGTAGGATTTTGAAGGTATCAAAAAAGGCGGAAATGCGTCCGTGCGCGTTTCCGTCTTTTTCGTTATTCTCCGGCAGGACTTACCAGAGGCGGCCCGTTGCTTCCGCATAGCCTTTGACGTCTGCTTCCGCTTCCATGGCTGCGCGGCCGCCTACTACTGCTGTGATCTTCTTGCCCTTGTAATCTTTGTTCTTTTTCATATTTGTTTTGCCGCCGGTGACCTGTTCGAGGTCGTTATCGTTCATTGCGTTTTCTTTCCGTTCTTCGTTCATGGTGTTTTTCCTTTCACCGTACCGCAGAGCTTCTCTGTTTTGCAGGAGTCAGAGTCGCTCAGTTCTCGTTCACATAGGCTATGGCTGTGGCTTCTGCTTCCGCTATGTTTGCCTTGCCGTATGCCGTAGCGGCTGCGCGGCTGCCTGCCATGGCTGCGATCTTCTTGCCCTTGATGTCTTTGTTCTTTTTCATATTGGTTTTGCCGCCGGTGACCTGCTCGAGGTCGTCATCGTTCAGTGCGTTTTTGTTCAGATTCTCCATCATCATGTTTTATTTTCTCCTTTTAATAATATAGTTTCTTTTTTTATATGCTGCCGTGAAAGCGATGCTTCCACGGGAAACAACGGTTTGTCCATCACTTGCCCGCGATGTAGGGAACGGTCTTGACCGTTCCGCCTGAATGCCGGGAAGATTTCCGGAACGGTCAAGACCGTTCCCTACTGTGTCTTTGCTGCTTGCGTTTCTGTTTACATCCCTATATACGCAGCAGATCGGGATTTGTTACAGCAAATTCAAAAATTTTTTCAGAATTTTTTTACCAGACGGCAATTCTCTTTTCCGGAGCGAGATACATCCCATCGCCCTCTTCGATACCGTAGCAGTCATAAAATTCCTCAAACTGCTGCACGGTGCCGTTGACGCGGTAATACTCGGGCGGGTGCTCGTTTTTAAGTCTCGCAAGGAAATCGTTGTAGCTTCGCATATACGACCAGAGCTCGGCGTAGCTGCGGAAGAAGAGGTCGTAATCAAAGCCCTCGATCTTCTCCGCGATACGGAGCATACAGGCCATGCCGCCCATGTCCGCACAGGCCTCGCCCGTGATGATGCTGCCGTTGATGTGCGTGCCGTCCCAGCAATAAATCGTGTCCGCATAGTCGGCGATCGCCTGAATTTTTTTGTCAAAGGCGGCGCGGTCTTCCTCCGTCCACCAGTCGGCATAATCGCCGTCCTTATCGAACTGACTGCCGGTACCGTCAAAGCAGTGGGAGATCTCATGGCCGATGATCGTGCCCAGTTTTCCGTACTGCTCCTCGATGGGCATGGAAGCATCATAGACTTCCCCGTGGCAGAACGCCGCCAGCATATTGACGGAGTTGGACAGGGGATCATAAAAGGCGTTGACCTCCGTGGGCATCAGGCCGTCCCACTTATCTTTATCCACGGGTTTTAAAAACTCCTCCGCGCTCTTTCGGAAGTCATGGCGGTTGACGGCATTCACCGCCTCGCACAGCGTCCCGCCCTCGGCGGCGGAAAGGAAGTTGACTTCCTCATAGCTGTACTGTCCCCAGTCATCGGGCCAGAGGATGTTCAGACGCATGGTGTCCAGCTTTTCGATGGCTTTCTGCTTGGTCTCCTCGGAGATGAAGTCCTCCTCCGCGAGCATTTCGGCGTAGGCGTCCAGCACCTCATGCACCAGCTTAGTGACGTTTTCCTTATCCTCCGCCGTAAAATATCTCTCGCAGTAGAGCCGCGACACCGGCCAGCTCAGCGTATTCAGGGCATACTGCGCGGCGTACTGCTCGTCGCTGAGGAAACCTTCCGTGCCGGAAATGGCGTTGCAGCACTCCATGTCCTTTATTAAGCAGTCTTTATCCAGCACCTCGCCGAAGTCGATCACGGTGTGGACGATCATATAGTCCTTGATAAGCTCAAAATGCTCGTCGTCATATACTTCTTTTAAAGCCTCCAGCCATACCGGCTCCAAAAGGATCATATTCTCTTTTCTCGCAAAGCCGGCAAAATCGATGGTCTGCAAGATCGGGACATTGCCCTGCAGCTTCTCAAATTCCTCCGTGGAGATCACGTTGTTGATCTTGTCGATGAAATCGGGCTCGAGCGACTCTTCGGAGGTCATAATATACGGGGCGAGCAGATTTTCAAACGCATAGCAGTTTTCAAGGATCCGGGCGGCCTCTTTTTCGGTATAGCCGAGTCTTCCCAGAATATAGAGGGTAAAACCGTCCCAGTTTTCTTTCATAAGCGCGCCGAGCTCGCTAAGTTCACTGTATTCAAGCGAATCTTCCAGCATCAGAGGGCCGGAGGTGACGGCCATGATATAGGCATTGCTGTCGTTATAATCCACGATGGGGCAAAAGTCAAAGGGAAGATAAGCCTGCTCCTCATAGGGAACGGTGGTGCAGTATTCGTTCAGCTCCTCGATGCTCGAAAGCTTCTCCACCGCATCGGTGATTTCTTTCAGCGGCTGCACACCGAGAGCGTTCCGGGTGTCCCAGTCAAGGAAGAGATCGTACACGTCCTTGGCGAGCTTCGCGTCGTGCTCCTTTGGCTCATAGTCGGTAAAGATGGCGAGGATATCCGCATCATTTTCCATCTCGCGCTTCGCGTAAACGCCCGCGGCGCTGTACCCGGGCTGAATTTCATAGGAGAGCAGAGCGTCCTTGTTCACGGCGAGATAAAAATCGTCCTTCAGCGAGGTGGGCGTATCCTCCGTCACAGCTCCCTGAACGCCGGAGGCCAGCCACGGCGTGCCAGTGGTAAGGTCCGGTTCCGCAAAAGCGGCGGCGGACAGAGCGAATATCAAAGTCAGGGCAAGAACGGCGGACAATAGTTTTTTCTGAAACTTCATTTTTTCATTCCTTTTAAAACATCTTTTCTCAAATACCTGCAATTATTTTCCGCTTTGAAGTAGAAACTATACACATCCATAATGAATTATAATATGTTTTATGTTTTCAGTCAAGGAAAAAAGAGTCTTAAGTAAGCGATGATCAATTCAGCAAGAGCAGATACCGAGAAAAATTGGGTTATGACGATGGCACTTTTTTGCAGGAATACTTTGTGTATTGCAAGAAAAAGTGACGAAGTCAGAGCACAATTTTTCCGGCAGATGCC
>JAZLGK010000019.1:0-10827 GCA_045616265.1 Candidatus Limivicinus sp.
CCACCGCACCGTAGGGAACGCTCTTGAGCGTTCCGCAGACAAGCCGCAGCCCCGGAGTTTTCGGAACGGTCAAGACCGTTCCCTACCGTGATTGGGACATAACGCCGTGGTTAATTGCCCGACTTTTACAATCGCCTATAATGCATAATGCAGAATTGTTGTGCCGCTTCGCGGCGATTAAAATAATTACGCATTACGCATTGCGAATTACGAATTGTCGGTCTCTCCGCTGATGATGTCGCTGACGTTCTGCTCAAGGCTATCAACGCGCTCTTCGATCGTCGGCTCCGGTTCCGGTCTATCGTGCACTTCCCAGTGCTGCACCGCCTTCCCGTCCTCCTCCATCCAGTAATCCGTGACATACTGCGTTTCGGGGTCGTGCTCCGGCTGATCGGTGTGCACCATCTCAAGCCAGCCGAACATCCCGGCAAGCTGCGCTTTCTGCTCGTCCGTTGGGTTGGAAACAACCACACGGAAAGGGTTGGGCATCATCTGAGGTTGTGCGTCGGTTTTGATTTTGCAATAATTCATTTTGTTTTTCTCCTTATACGGCAGGGCCAGCGGTGAACTCGCCCGTGCCAGCGTTAATATAAAACGGCGTTCCAGTTAATGGGCAGATGGAGCCACAGAGGTCATATACACCAACTTCCATATCTGTTTTTCTAATGCATGGAACTAAATTTAATTCTAACTCCAATGTTTGTCCATTATAGACGGCAAAATGTATGAAGCGAAAACCTGTATCGAGAAAAAATTCATTAGTTCCATTTTCACTGTAGCAAAATAGTCTAAGTTTATATGTTGCACCAGAAAAGGATTGTGCGTTTGCACTATAAGAATATAATTCATCAAGCGTATATGTATTAGTATAAGGATTAAATGCAAATGTATGCTTACCATTATCGAAAGCGCTTATATCATAATTAGAAGAACGGAAATTGCCATAAATAAAGGTTCTGTATGATCTATAGAACTGAATAGCATTCATTTTATTTTTCCATCCACTTGCACAGCAGAAAAGATAAGCGTCTTTGTTTGCAGTATAGTTTTCTATCACATAATCAAAATTAAATCTTTTAGTGCTTGATAAATCATATTCTGTCTCTATGCAAGAATTACCGTCTGTTTCTATCCATTCCACTTCCTGATATTCGCTCGGCAACCTCCCTTTTGCCTGCCCTATCAACGCTCTTCTTCTGTCAATCATACTGTCACCGCCTGTTCATTCGTTAGGACTGCCCAGTAAGTGCCGTCCCACAGTGCGTTGATCTCGCTTCGGCTGTTGGCACTCGGTATATAGCTCACATCGAGAACCGTGCCTGTGATAGACAGCGTTGCGGCGGTTGCACCGTTGTAGAACACAACAGAAATCTGCTGACCGACTTCTGCATTCGTGGGGAGAACGATGGAGACGGAGGACTGAGTACCTAGGAAATATTCCGTATTCGGAACAGCAACAGCGTCCATCGACGTCTTGACCGTCGGCTTATCGGCTTTTGTCGCGTCGATCACGTCCTGCGCGGAGGCGGTACGGTAGGTGCTGGGGACGGACTGCAATGCGCTGTCCGCCCGACCTAGAGAGGTCTGCACCGCTGACGCAAGGTCTGTCTTCGGTATGCCGGAGGACGGCTTGCTGTATTTCCCGCTGACCGCCGCAAGGTCAGTATTGAACTGCGCTTCCGTGCCCGTATAGCCGCCGTCCTGAGCGGACTCATAGGCACTCTTTCCGTCTTCGCCGTCCTGTCCGTCACGTCCGGGAACACCCTGTATGCCCTGAGGACCTTTGATGTTTTGAGTAGTCGGAGGCGTTGAGCTTGTGGATTTCTGCCATGAGATGTTTCCGGCGCTGTCAACCGTCGGTCTCCACAGCTCGTCCGAGCTTCCGCCACCCCCGCCGCCCTGAACGACCGCCCACGCCTTATTTTTGCGCGCGTACTGCTGCCCGTCGTTCGGAGCCTCCGTTACAAGCTCGTCGTCGCTGCCGTCAGGGTCGATCTGCACATTATAGGAGGAAGGCGCTTCACCGCCGCCGACATAAACCCCGCTCACTCCGTCCTCGCCGCGATCTCCCTTGTCGCCCTTATCCCCCTTCGCGCCCGGTGTACCCTGTGCGCCTGTGTCTCCTTTGTCTCCCTTGTCGCCTTTTTCGCCTTTGTCGCCTTTTTCGCCGGTGACTCCCTGCGGACCGGTATCTCCCTGCAGAGTGCCGTGATCGACCCACGTTCCGTTCATCGTATCCCACACATAGATCTCATACGGCGCCTCTGTGCCTATTCCGTAGGCGTCGCCGACAGCGGGGGATGAAATACCGGAGAGCTCTGCCGCGCTTTCAAAATAACCCTTTATCCGGAATGCCGTAACAGCGGCAGCCCGGGAGATCAGCTCATTGAGGGCGGAAAACTCATCCGAAGATTCGATGCTGCTCTCATCGACCGTGCTGTCCTGTACAAACATAGCAAATTTCGGCGCAATGATAAGTTTATTTTCCGGGCCGAATATTCTGACCTCACATTCGAGTCTCCCGGATTCTGCAGTAGTCTGGGCAGTGAGGTCATAAATCACGGCGTTATCATTTATGATGCAGTTATTGAAAAGCTGCGTGCCGTCGCTCTTTTTTGCAGTAAAAACCGCATAGCACTCGTCGGGAACGGGATAGGGGAGCCCGTCGTCCGTAAAACTGATCACCAGGCGGTGGGCATTCTCACCCCGGCGCAGTGTAACAGCATTGCTGTTTACTTCTCCCGCCACATTGAGCAGTATTCTATGTATACTTATATCCATAGAAAACACTCCTCACATGGATATCCAGCCGCTCTGACCGTAAGCCCTGTCCCAAGCCGCCTGACTTTTCGGTCCCCACGCGCCATCCACGGCAATGTTGTAGCCCAGCGCGCGAAGCTCTTTCTGTACGGTCCTTGCATCCCGCCCATCCGGAGCCACAGCGGGGTAATAGCCGCCGGAAGCACTTGCTGTACTGTCGGGCTGGGGCAGTTCAAAGCCCGGAGCGTACTCACCGGTCATTCGATAATACTGATTATGGTCGATCAATCCCATGTTGTAGGCGGTTTTGGGGTTAGAGCTGATCCAGTAGTTTTGCATCTGCGCGGCGGTCTGCTCCCCGTAAAGCTTTGCATAACCGGAAAAGTCACCGTATTTGGCTTTTGCGGCAGCTTCGCTGTTCAAAACGGAGACGGCGGTATCCGCGTCCTTTTTCTCGTCGCGCTGATGCTGATATGCACGTTCCATCTGCATATTGTAGTTATCAAGCGCATCCGTATATCGCCGATACTCGTCGTCGCGCAGTCCCTCAAGTCTGTCGGACTCGTCACGAAGTCGGTCTCCTTCGTCGGCATAGCGGCTGTATGCAAGCCGATACAGCTCTGGGAGCACATCGCCGAGCTTTGTAAGATAGTTGTCGTACTGCTGCTGACCAAGGTTTTCGGCATAGCTGGAGGAATAGCCTCCGCTCAGTGCGGAAGCCTGACCCGCTGTGTCCTTCATGGCCATTCGTCCCTGCGAGATATAGTCGCTTTTGTATTTTGCGTACAGCGGGTCGCTCTTGGTGTCATAGCTGAACGCGGTGCGGTTTTTTATTCTGTCATAGCTCTCATTGAGCTTTTTGTCGTATCTGTCGTCATATACGGGCTTTTCATATTCGTCCGTGTGCTTCTTTACTGTTGTCATTTTCTTCTCCTTTTTCTCTTCACTCTCCACTCTCAACTCTCCACTCTTCCCCCGTATAACACCAGATCTCCGCTCTCTTCCACTCTCCCCCGGTGAAAACATAAACTTCTGCGGTTGTAAAATATCCGGAGTTTAAGAAAATCATGGTCTGACCCTCAGATAGATCTGTCCTTCCACGGGATCGGAAACTGCCGAAGCTGGGGCGGCGGTGCCGTAGGCGAGGGGAGAGAGCACGGGGATGCCGCCGTAAAGATGCCAGTGGTTGGGGATCTGCAGACAGTTTTCTTCACCCGGCTCCAGACCGAAGCCCACCGCCGTACCGGTTCCGTTGAATTTCATGGTCCAGCGGAGGCGGTAAAGGGGCAGCGTGTAGGTACTGCTTCCGCCCACCGTGTCGGACACCGTGAGCCGTACCGTGAAGCTGTCACCCGTGAGTGTACCCCCCAGTATCACGGGATTTGTCCATTCGTCCGACCAAATACCGTTCTCGAAGTCCGGGAGAGCTTCTTCCGCGCCGTAGCTGCCGCCGGAGGGTTTTATGCTTGCACTCACCGCGCAGACGTTTCCGGTCAAGGGAGAGCAGAGGGCGGTGAATCGGAGCTTATAGTATTCTCCGCTCTCCGACTCCGTCCCGGCGCTGTCGCAGCGGCTCGCGGCAAGAGAGGTCAGGGAAGGCGCAACATAGGGCTGCAGCTCGATATTCATACTCAGTGAATACTCACAGCCTCGGCTGTCCGTAACGGTGCAGAGGATCGTACCGTCGGAGGTGAGTACATCGGACAGCAGACTCGGAGAGGATGAGGTTTTTTCGTTTCCGCCGCAGTTTATTTTATAATTGCTTACCGTCGCCCCGGCACAGGTGGAGGTATCGATGAGGTTCGGGTTAAAAACCACTCTCGCCCTGCTTATATTGGATACAAACTGTGACAAGTTTGGGCTGGAATTTACCGCTGAGACCATGAGAGCCTCGCGGTAGAAAACAGGATGCATATCCTTATCCGCCGAAAGGATGAAGCTTGCCTCTGCCTCCTCCCCGACCGGATCCGTACACTCCGCGTCCGCATAGCTCTGCACCGAAACGTCAACGGAAATGCTCTTTGTTCCTGTGTTTTTTGCAAGCCACGATCGCGGACAAGGAAAGCTGAGAGAAGTCGTAAAGGCTTCGGACGAGGCAAGGAATTCATTGCCGTAAGAGAAAACGGCTCTGTGAAAATTGCTTCCGGCGCGGTTCATGAGTACGGACACGGCTCCTCCGGTCACAACTGATCCGGAAACGGAGCTTATCGTACTGGCCGCTCTTGCGTAGCTCCCGCCGCAGACGATCTGGGGACTGACGCAGTTCCAGCCGGTGTAGTATTCCGCACCGGAGCTTGTCACATACACAAAAATATAATAGGCAGTGTTCGGCAGGAGATTGAGCCCCTGCGCCCAAAGCGTACAGCCGTAGCCTGCGGCGGAAGAATATACCATCGGGGCGGTATTCGAATCCGGTGCAAAGCCTCTCGTGCTGCACCATTGCACAGGATCGGTGCTGATGCGGAAGCCGAAAGTCTGTGTTCCCGCTCCGTGGCCGTAGAAAATATTGTTCAGTACAATGGCGACCTGCGAAGCCCCCTCCGCACCGGTCACAAAATCATAGCGCACAACATAGTTGTTGTTTCCGGTGAAGCCGCCCCAGCCGGCTGTTGTGCCGATGGCGGCGCCGTTCTGATAAAACATGACTCCCATTCTCTATCCTCCAATGTATTTAATGCCGAGTCCGTTGTCGTTGAGGATGCGCCAGCTCCCGCCGATCTGCAGAGTGTCCTCAATGGCGGTGTTGGCGATGTGGAGCATCCCGTCCACACTGTCGTACCAGCCGCGTTTGTGGCCGCCGATCCAGAACTGCCAGCCGGTAGAGGTATAGAGACCGAAGGTCTGTCCGGTGGACAGCTCATAATACTCCGCTCCGTCCTCTCCCTTTTCGATCATCCCCGTGAACTGGAGATTCTGGGAGATGGCAATTCCCGTAACGGTCTCGCCGGTATCGGGGTCGGTGACAAGGCCGCGGCGGATCTCGCCGTTTATGTTCGTCATATAGCTCTGCAGAAGGGCGATACTGTCCTCGGCGGAGCTTATGAGCTCGTCATAGTAGTAGCTCTCCACAACGCCCCGGGCGGTGGTGGTGATCTGGTTTTCGATCTTCTCCGTAAAGGAGCCGAACTCGGACTTCGCCACCAGCAGAGAGGAAAGCTGCTCTGTCGCGTCGTCCACATAGCGCCGCTGCTGATCCTGACTCAAGATAATGTCGCCGCTCAACGTGTTCGCGGTCTTTACGATCAGGGCTCGCAGATCGCGGGCGTTTTTCCGCACCTCCTCCACGCTCTTTTCGTTTTGTTCCGTTTGAGCCTTCGGAACCCCGACATTTGTAACTGTGACTCCGGTACTTTCTGCGGAAGTTGCGGTATTGAGCTGCTGCGCCATACGGACGAGATAGGAGCGGAGGACGGAGAGCTGACGGTCGGCACTGCCGCTCAGGATGGGGGGAAGTTCTACCATGTTCAACCCTCCGTCAGCTCTAAGGTAACGGAGATGAGCTTCATCTCTCCCTTACCCGCGAGCTTTATCCTGAGATGATCACAGCGACGTACCCGCAGAGGGATCTCCACGCTTCCGAGTCGGTGCTGCCGCACTCTTCCCGCAAACTCCCACACGCCGGAGGAATCGTATTCGGTGAAAAGCTCCATCTCACTGTCGTATGCGAGCTGTGAGCGGATGATCACGCGGTTTATGTACTTCTCTCCTACGTATTCCAGACCCAGAAAACCGCTCTCGGCGTACCATTCGAAATCATTTTCCTTTTCCCCGACGCTCCCGTGAAGGGCGATGATATCGTTCCCGGCGATGCAGAAAAGCTCATCGTCCACCCTGGCAAAGGAATCCGCCCGGAGACCGTCTTCCCGATACCAAAGGCTGTGCGCCATGTCATAGACGAAGAGGGAAGGAGCGTTGTCCTTACCGAGCACGGAGAGATAGTATTTCTGTCCGAAGACTCCGGCGACGGCATCTTTGTAATTATCTGCGTCCAGAGTCAGGGAAACACTCTCCGGAAAGCCGCCCTGATAGGCGCAGACATCGCTGCGGGATTTGTAGAGAAGCGTTTCGTTGACCACAGCGAGGCTCTTTCCGCTCCCTTTTTCCACGCCGCGGCAGACCGTTTCGTCCACCTGATGCCCTCCCGTCGCCGAGACAGTGATGCGGTGCAGACAGTTTTCCTTGAAGAAGATCGGTGTGCCGAGATAGTTTACCGCGCCCGTCCACACCCCATCCGAGCCGACGGATGCGCGCCACGAGTCGGTGGAAAGGCCCAGGAACTGGCTGAAATTTTTGAAGTCTCCCAACGCGGAGGCGTAGAGCTCGTTGAGGTTGCCGTTACCGTCGTTTCCGTAGCGGCAGCCCCAGAGACGATTGCGGCACTGGCAGACGAAATCCATATCCGGCACTTTTCGTTTTACGGTGATGCTCTCGTTTTCAAAGGTTCCGGCGGAGTGCGGCTCGCAGATCAGAATGACGTAGTCGCCGGAGGTTTCGTCTCCGCCGAGGCCGTAAAGGATCTTGCTTCCGTTGAGGCTTTCGAAATGCGCTCCGGCAACGCTCACGCCGTCGTAGAGAGAGAAGGCCGCCGGTATCTGTCCCTGGGTAGTGAAGGAGAGCTTCGTGTAAACGGTGTCGATACCGATCCATTGCTCGCTCGCCGCGTCCCATTGGGAAAGGATCTTTGCGTTTGTGTCGAGCCAGAAGTCTCCGTCATCCGGAGCGGAAGGTTCATAAGCGCTCTCGGTGATATCGGAGTAGACCTCTCCCTGAGCATTGCAAAGGCTGTAGCTCACGCGCCCGGTATAGCTCCAGGAAGCTTCCATACTGCCGTAATCGGAGCTGTCAGCGGTATTGAAATACTTCTTATCCGGGAAAATCAGAATATACGCGCCCATGCTCACAAGCTGCTTTTCACCGTTGGCAAGTCCTGTGATCGGGGTGGGCAGAGAATTGTAAAAAAGGGTGCCGTTGTCCACATAGGCGAGCGCGTCTTTTTCGATCAGTCCCTGCGGAGCTGTCAGCGTCTTAAAAACAGAGCGCTTTTTTCTCGTGCCGAGCAGAGGATAGCAGGTGTCGGATAGGTTCTGCATATCCGAAAAGCTGCCCGCCGCGCTGCGATAGCGTCTGTCCAGTCCGCGAAAAACGAAAATGCTTTTTCCCTTTACGGTCTTTCTTCCCAGATAGGGATAAAACATCTGTCTCACCGCCTTACCAGTATTTTTTCTTGGTTTCTTTGGGAGGATGGGTGCGATTGTAGGCGTTTCGGAAGGCAGACCAGACAGATTCAAACATACGATTGGCATTATTGAAACGTTCGTACTCTCCGTTGGTGTAGTCGATCTGCGCCGAAAGATAGTGGATATACATCTCGTCGAAGGGAGGCTCCGCTAAAAGCACCCGATCGGGGTCTCTGTCCTCGGTATAAAGCACAAACTGATCCGATGTACCGCCCTCATGGCTGTCGATGATTTCCTTTTTGATCGTCCCGTCCAGTTGATTGAGCCAGAGCAGTTTATCGGCATAGGCGTAACTGTTGGGCTTGAGACGGTCGGTGCGGTCTATGGCCTGTGATACCGTCATACCGCCGTCCTGTTGGCATCCTCAAACGCCATGATCTTTTCGAGCATTTCTTCCCTGTGCTGCAAGACCTCCGCCACGCACTCCGGGACTTCGACCTCGACGCCGCGTTTGATAAGCCAGGTGCGTTCATTAATGCCCACAAACACATCCTCCTGTTCCCGTCTGTCACGCGGCAGCTTTATTTTTACGGTTTTTTCTTTTTTTGCGGTTTTCATTTTTATTCTCCTTTTCATTCAATGAGGAATTAGGAGTGAGGAATGAGGAATTATGGTGCCGCTCCGCGGCAATTATAACCGCCGGCGAAGCCCACACCTTCATTCCTAATTCATAATTCCTAATTCATAATTGTTTCAGTTTTCCTTCACGGTGGCCGAGAACTTGGGGGAGACGGACTCAATGCGCAGGAGATAATTCTCAATAAGCAGCTCTGCGGTCTTGAGTGCCTTCCAGCCCACGGAGGAGCGCTGGTCGAGAGGATCGGCGGCGCCGGAGGAGCCGCGCTGCTTGACGATGATCTCAAGTCCGCCGCCGCTGACCTCGGTGACGCCGTAGGCTCCGTCGCCGAGAATGAGGGTACCGAAGACGCCGAGCCCCTCCGCGCCGCCCTCGCCGGGATAGATGTCGGCGTTGTCGGAGCAGGTGACGGCGGTTTCCACGGTGAGCTGAGTGGTGGTGTTCGCGGTGATCTTGGTCTTTGTGCCGTTGATGATGACGTATCTGCCGACAAGCTCGCTTGCCTTTACGCCTGCGGCGGAACCGTCAAAGGGGACGGTAGTGGCAGCGGAAAGTCCGTTTGCGGCATTGACCTTGAGATTTCTGGTGTCGGAGGCGAGGTCCGCGCCGCAGTATATCTTGGCCTCGGTGGTCTCCACGAAGCGAACGCCCGCGATCTCACCGATCTCGCCCTCGTAGAGATTTTCGGGGGTGGCATACTTGTGCGCATCAACCCATTCGCTGTCACGCATAAGGTCATAGGCGACGTAGGGATGGATAATGCCGACGTACTTGCCGTCGATGGTGGGGGTGTTCTGGGCGCGGAGCTTTGCGACAGCGCGCTGAATGAGCTCAACGCTGATAGCGCAGTCCTCGTCGAGGGCGGCGCGGGAGGTGACTTCGGTGACGGAGCCGCCGCTTACCTTGTCGGCGTAGAGCACGTTGGTGCCGGAGTGCATGACGTTTCTCACCACGGTGTCGAGCGTGGCGCCCGCCTGTCTGCCCAGGAGCTTTGCGGATTCGAGAATGGTGTTGTCGAGCGCGGTCAGCTCAAGCACGTCGGACTGGGTGATGTAGTCACCGTACTGGGAGACAGTGCCTGTGACGGTGCTGACGGAAAGCTGCTTGCCGTCGGGGGTAACGCCCTCGGTGAGAGGGGTGATGGCCTTGGCAAGAGGTGCGAACTTGCGGAAATTGATGACCTTACCGCCGTTGGCGGGGATGGGCCGCTTCTGACCGAACTGGTCGTGGATGAGATTGGCTCCCGCCTCATCCAGCAGCGTCATATCGTAAAAGGTCTTCATCTCGGCCGAAAGGTTTTCTGTGGTCTGTACTGTGTTTGACATTTATTGTTCTCCTTAAATTTAGATTTTTCCGAAAGTGGAAAGTTGAAAGTGAAAAGTGGAATGATCGAGTCATTTTCACTTTCCTCTTTTCACTTTTCACTTTCTCAGAAGCTGATCTTTTCTCCGCGCTGGACACGCTTTATGATCTCCTGTCTGGCGGCTCTGCTCATGCGGGAGGTGTCGCTTTTGATAACGGTGCCGCTGCCGGCGGTGATCGCGCCTTCCTTCGGGCGCAGCGTTCCGGCAAGGATGCGTTTGGTGATATTCTCTTCCATCTCTTTGGCGTAGAGCTTGAAAAGCTCGTCGCGGTGGATCAGCTCATAGGCGGACTTCATCGGCACACCGCATTTGAGAAGCTCGCAGAACTGTTCGTTTTTGAGCTCATGTCCCAGATCGAAGCCGGGATAGACGCTTCTCGTCTCGCGGGCCTCACCAAGCCATTTTTCATAGCGTTTTGCGGCTTTTTCCTCTATGTTCTTAACACCGCTGCCGCTGACCTTTACGGCTTCCTCAACCGCCTTTTCAAAGAGGTCTTTGAATTCGCCGCTGATGAGCGCCTTGAATTTTTCCTCCCGGGAGGGCATCCCCTCCAAAGCGGCGTTTTCACTTCCCGCGCTCACTTCTCCGGGTGCCGTCCGGCACTCTTCCTCTTTCAGTTTGTCTTTTCTCATTTTTCTCCTTTCTTTTCGTAAACTAGTCACTTGTAAAACTCAAAAGAACTTGAAAAATCAAGGATTTTTAAGTGTCTGATTATTGATTTTTCTCCACCGCACCGTAGGGAGCTCCACCGCACCGTAGGGAACTCCACCGCACCGTAGGGAACGCTCTTGAGCGTTCCGCAGACAAGCCGCAGCCCCGGAGTTTTCGGAACGGTCAAGACCGTTCCCTACTGTGATTGGGACATAACGCCGTGGTTAATTGCCCGACT
>JAZLGK010000020.1:0-4064 GCA_045616265.1 Candidatus Limivicinus sp.
ACCCAATAATATTTCGCCGTCAACGGCGGTAATTTTTACGTCAAGCGTCTTTCCTCTCAGATTTTCACCCTTTGCCTTTACAAGCACATAAGTGTCGCTGTGACCCGTAAAATATCCGTCCTCACTTGTTTCAAACAGCACGGGCAGCGTCTGACCTATGCAGGAGTCAAGAAATTCACGGTGCATCCGTTCCCATATCTTTTGCGCCTCGTGCGCTCTCGCGTCCTTGACGGCTTTGGTGCACTGGTCGGGCATGGAGTCGGCGGGAGTACCCGGGCGGCGCGAGTAGGGGAAAATGTGCATATCGGAAAAGGCGCACTTGCGGATAAAGTCGAGCGTTTCCCGCTGATCCTCATCCGTCTCGCCCGGGAATCCGGTGATAAGGTCGCAGGTCAGACCGCAGCCGGGAAAGTATTCCCGCAGAAGCTTAACCGCCGAATAGAATTTCGCCGTGTCATATTTGCGGTTCATGGCTTTAAGCGTCCTGTCACAGCCGGATTGAAGCGAGAGATGAAAATGTCTGCACATTCTGCCGGTCTCGGCAAGGCGGCGGCAGAAATCCTCGGTGATGACAGTCGGTTCGAGTGAGCCGAGGCGGATGCGCATATCGGGCGCGGCATTTGCACAGGCGACTATTACGTCCGCAAGACCGGGCCTTCCCGGGAGGTCCACGCCGTAGGAGGCGACCTCAATGCCGGTGAGCACCAGCTCCCGGAAGCCCTCGGCGTTTATTCTCTCCGTTTCTGAAACAGCATCGGCTATGGGAAGACTCCGCAGTCTCCCGCGGGTATAGGGAATGATGCAATAGGTGCAGAAGTTTACACAGCCGTCCTGAATCTTGAGCATGGCTCTCGTGCGCCCTGAGACTGCTCCGGCGGGGAGCTTTTCAAGAGTACGGCGCTGAAAGGGTTCGTCAATATCGCGGCATTTTTCGCCATCGCTGACCGCCTTTTCCACTGCGTCAATGAGCTTTTCCCGGTTGTTTGCGCCGAAAATGACCTCCGCGCCGAGTTCTTCCGCGGCCTCCGGCTCGATCTGCGAATAGCAGCCGCAGACTGCCGCCACTGCGCCGGGGTTTTCCTCCCGCAGACGGCGGATGAGCTGGCGGGACTTTCTCCCGCTTTCGGCAGTCACCGCACAGGTGTTGACGATCACCGCATCGGCAAGCTCCCCCGGAGCGCAGGATTCATGTCCGCGCTCACGGAGAAAAGTCTCCATCGCCTGTGTCTCATACTGGTTGACCTTACAGCCGAGAGTGGCTATAATATACTTCATGCAAAACTCCTGTTGCCTTGTAACAGCAAAACTTTATGCATTCCGCGGTAGGGAACAGTCTTGACTGTTCCGCATTGCTGCCGCAAATCTCCGGAACGGTCAAGACCGTTCCCTACGGATAAAGCTTTTATTGTTACATTGTACTACAAATTTATTCGTTGGTGAAAAATGGAACATTATCTTGACAATTCCGCCACTACAAAAGTGTGCGAGGAAGCCGCAAGAGCGGCTTATGAGGCGATGACCTCAATTTACGGCAATCCCAGCTCCACCCATACCAAGGGCAGAGAGGCAAAAAAACTATTGGATAACGCAAGGGCACAGGTCGCCGCCGCTATGGGCTGCAAGCCGACGGAGCTTATCTTTACCTCCTGCGGCTCGGAGAGCGATAACTGGGCGCTGCTGTCCGGTGCGGACGCAATGCGCAGAAAAGGAAAGCATATCATCAGCTCCGTTGTGGAGCATGACGCGATCAGAAAAACCCTTGATGAGCTTGAAAAGCAGGGCTATGAGGTGACGCGCCTTATGCCCGACAGTACTGGGGCAATAAGTGTTGAGTCTGTTAAAAACGCGCTGCGGGATGACACGGTTCTTGTTTCACTCATGCTTGTGAACAATGAGACCGGCGCTGTAACGGACATTAAAGCCATATCGAATATGCTCAGAAAAGCCGGTTCCCCGGCACTTCTGCACACGGACGCGGTGCAGGGCTTTATGAAGATCCCGTTTTCCGCAAAAACTCTCGGTGCGGACATGATAAGCGTAAGCGCTCATAAGATACACGCTCCCAAGGGGATCGGTGCGCTCTATGTGCGGGAGGGTCTTCGCCTCAAGCCCTTTGTCATAGGCGGCGCGCAGGAAAACGGAAGACGCGCCGGAACGGAGGCTATGCCGCAGATCGCCGCTTTCGGAGCGGCGTGCGCGGAAGCGGCAAAGGATATGAGCGGCAATATCCGGCGCATGGCGGAACTGAAAGAAAAAATGATCGAAACGCTCTCCGCCGGTATTCCGGAGCTTCAATACGTGAAGACCGACGCGCCGCATATTCTCAATATCTCCCTCCCCAGGTGGAGAAGCGAGGTGCTGATGAACTTTCTTGAGGCAAGGGAGGTATATGTGTCGAAAAGCTCCGCCTGCAAAAAAGGCGCGCGCAGTCATGTACTGGAAGCCATCGGTCAGAGAGCTGACGTGATCGACGGCGCGATCCGCATCGGACTTTCCCGTTTCACCACGGCAGAGGATATTGACGCTCTCTGCTCCGGGCTTATTGACGCGAGAAACACGCTGTCACACAGGTGAAGTTAATGCAGAATGCAGAATGTGAAATAATCTGTCATTGCGAGACCAGTGCGCACACTTAAGTAAGCCTCCAAATCTTTGATTTGGCAAGGCGCACTTAGTGGCAATCCGTTCTCTTTATTTTCCCATCCTTCTTGCTTCCATCGACATCATAACGATCTTTTCACAGAGCTCGGGATAGCTCAGCCCCTCGATCTTTGCCGCCTTGGGTATAAGGCTGTTGGGCGTCATGCCGGGGAGGGTGTTGACCTCAAGGCAGTAGAATTTCCCGTCCTTATCCATAATGAAGTCTGAGCGGGAGTAAACGGAAAGTCCCAGTGCCTTGTGGAAACGCATTGCCGCTTCGCCGAGCTTTTTCTGCTGCTCATCGGTAATATCGGCGGGACATATCTCCTGCGCGCCTTCCTTGCCGCTCTGGTATTTGGCAACATAGTCAAAGGTGCCGTTGCCCTCGGGCGGGATGATCTCAATCGCGGAAAGATACTTATCTCCTAAAATCGGCTGTGTAAACTCGCGGCCGATTATTCTTTCCTCAACGACTATACGGTTGTTGTATGCAAGCACATCGTTGAGCGCCTTTGCAAGTTCTTCTTTTGTATCCGGCAGCGAAACGCCTATCGATGAGCCGCCGTTTACCGCCTTGATAACGCAGGGCAGGGGAAGCTCTTCCACGAGGGCGGGGATATCATCCTTTTTGTATATGATCTCTATCCACTTGGGAGTGAGCACACCGGCAGACTCCATAATGCGCTTTGCAACGGCCTTATCCATTGCCATGGCGCTGGAAAGAGCGTCAGAGCCGGTATAGGGAACACCCATGAGGTCGAGAGTACCCTGTATTTTGCCGTCTTCTCCGTCAGCGCCGTGCAGTCCTAAAAACACGCAGTCCGCAAGGGCGCATATCTCAAGTACGTTCTTACCGAGACGGCTGGGACTTTTGAATCTTCTGGAAGCCTTGACGGCCTCAAGGTCGGGTGCGGTGTGCCCGATTGCCACATCGCCGCAGAATCCGTCGGGAGCATCAAAAGCATCCTCAAGAGAGCCTGTATAATCCTCAAGCCCGAGATACATATCCACAAATATTGCCTTGTGTCCGAGACTTCTGAGAGCCTTACACACCGAGGTGCTTGTTACAAGAGCTACATGGCGTTCGGTACTGATACCGCCGCCGAGAACAACTATTTTCACGATCGAATACCCTTTCATAGAAAATATTCTGACAAAATATTTTAACACTTATAAGAGCAACGTACAAGGGAAAAATAAAAAACAGAGAGACAGGATAATTCACAAATTATTTATTCCTTTTCCGCACTGAAATATTATAATATACTCAAACAGGATTATAGGGCAATACCGCATAATGCGGCAAGAGCAGATGGCGAGAGAAAATGGGTTCAGCTTTGCATAAGTTCGCGTAAGCCAAATCGAAGATTTGGACGCTCACTTATGATGAAGGCATTTTTTCGCAGGAATTCTTTGTGTATTGC
>JAZLGK010000021.1:0-5858 GCA_045616265.1 Candidatus Limivicinus sp.
CGTATCTGATCTTTGCCCTGTTCGGAACGAAATTCGGACAGGGCATTCGTATTGCCCCCGGAAACAATGCATCAGAAAAGTTCCTGCATCTGATGGAGGGACTGAATACAGCCTTGTCGTCCATCCTGCCAAGTCTGCATCCGCTTGATCTTTTGATTGGCGCAGCATTTGCAGCGATCATTTGGCTGACAGTTTATGAAAAAGGCAAAAACGCAAAGAAGTTCCGAAAAGGCACGGAATACGGCAGCGCCCGCTGGGGAAAGCATGAGGATATAGCACCTTATCTTGTCCCTGATCCGGAGAATAACATCATTCTCACCCGGACGGAGAGCCTGACGATGAATAACCGTCCGGCTGACCCGAAGACGGCCCGAAACAAAAATGTGCTTGTCATCGGCGGCTCCGGTTCCGGAAAAACAAGATTTTTCATAAAGCCAAATCTGATGCAGTGTGTTTCGGAAAAATATCCCTGCTCCTTTGTGGTCACTGACCCAAAAGGAACGCTCATAATCGAAACCGGTGCGATGTTCCGGAAGATGGGCTATCGGATAAAAGTCCTCAACACCATCAATTTCAAAAAGTCCGTGAAGTATAATCCGTTTGCCTATATCCACAGTGAAAAGGACATTATGAAGCTCGTAACGGTGCTGATCGCCAACACCAAGGGTGAGGGCAAGGCCGGTGATGATTTCTGGGTAAAGGCCGAAACGCTGCTCTATACCGCACTGATCGGATATCTCCACTATGAAGCGCCGGAGGAGGAACGGAATATGTCCACGCTGGTGGATATGATCAGCTCCATGGAAGTCCGCGAGGATGACGAAGGCTTTGAAAATCAGGTGGATCTGCTGTTTGATGATCTGGAGGAAAAGAACCCCAGACACTTTGCGGTAAGGCAGTATAAAAAATACAAACTTGCCGCAGGAAAGACGGCTAAAAGTATTCTCATTTCCTGCGGCGCAAGGCTCGCGGCTTTTGATATTCAAGAGCTGCGCGAACTGATGATAACCGATGAATTGGAGCTGGATACGCTGGGAGATCGGAAAACAGTTCTTTTTCTTATCATGTCCGATACGGACGATACCTTTAATTTTCTTATATCCATGGTCTATTCGCAGTTATTCAATCTTCTCTGCGAAAAGGCGGATGATGTCTATGGCGGGCGGCTTCCCGTTCATGTGCGCTGTCTTATTGACGAGTGCGCCAATATCGGTCAGATACCGCGGCTTGAAAAACTGGTTGCAACCATCCGTTCCCGTGAAATTTCCGCCTGCCTCGTCTGGCAGACACGTTCACAGATCAAGTCCATTTATAAGGACAATGCCGAGACGATCATAGGCAACATGGATAGTCAGCTTTTCCTCGGCGGCAGTGAGCCGACAACGCTCAAAGATCTCAGCGCCGCCCTCGGCAAAGAGACCATCGACAGCTTCAACACCGGTGAGAGCCGCGGACGCGAGGTCTCTCACTCTCTCAATTACCAGAAGCTTGGCAAGGAGTTGATGAGTCAGGATGAGCTGGCTGTTATGGACGGCGGGAAGTGCATTTTGCAGCTTCGCGGCGTCCGTCCTTTTCTCTCGGACAAGTACGACATCACAAAGCATCCCCGGTATAAGTACCTGTCCGATTACGATAAATCCAACGAGTTCGACATCTCCGGCTATCTCTCCACAGAATTGAAGCTGAAAGAGAATGAAAAATTCCATGTGTATGAGATCGTGTCGGAGGAGCAGTTACAGAGCAAAAGCCTAAAGCGATAATTTCCCTTATTTTGCATATACTGTTTTACAAAGAAATGTTGACAGAGTATATATCATGATATATACTAAATGCAATCAAGGAGGTGGCTGACATGATGACAGCAAAGGTTTTTGAAAACGGAAGAAGTCAGGCGGTTCGTTTACCGAAGGATTTCAGATTTACAGAAAATGAAGTAGCCATCAACATGGTCGGCAGCGTTGTTATGCTGATGCCGAAATCGGATCCCTGGGCGGGTTTTCTGAAAAGTCTTGAAATGTTCAGTGACGATTTTATGTCAGACGGAAGAAGCGAAAACAGTATTCAGGAGAGAGAAGCATTATGAAGTATATGCTGGATACGAATATCTGCATTTATGTGATCAAGCACAAACCGGTTGAAGTTATCCGGCGTTTTCTTGAGCATGATCCGTATGATATCTGCGTTTCATCCATAACCTATGCGGAGATGATGCACGGCGTAGAAAAAAGCGCTTCAAAGGAACGCAACCGAATTGCTTATATGGCATTCATGTCTGCAATCACGATTCTGGATTTCAGTGCAAAAGCGGCTGAAGAATACGGACGCATAAGAGCAGAGCTTGAAGGGCTGGGTACACCGATCGGATCGATGGATATGCTGATTGCCGGTCACGCAAAATCCGAAGATCTCGTTCTTGTCACAAATAATACGCGTGAATTTGAACGAGTCAAAGGGTTAAAGCTGGAAAACTGGGCAATAGAAAACTGAATATATTTATACCTGAAAAACACTGTGGAAATTTTCCCGCAGTGTTTTTTTACGTCCAAAAAACAAAATGACCGCTATAAATTATCAAAAAACGAAAGGAGGGTTCAGATGAGACAGTGGTCTCATATCTTCTCAAAACTCACTCTGGCACTTGAATGTACCAATGGAATTTTTCAACGCAATGGTCGAAGTTCTTCAGACACTCGTCATCGCACTCGGAGCCGGTCTCGGCGTATGGGGCGGCATCAACCTGCTGGAAGGCTACGGCAATGACAACCCCGGCGCAAAGTCGCAGGGCATCAAACAGATTATGGCCGGTGGCGGCGTTGCTCTTATTGGGGTAACAATTATTCCTTTGCTTTCGGGCTTATTTGGATAACCGCCGCTCAAAACAAACGGTGCTCTCCTTTTATGGGAGAGTGCCGGAAAGGACTAACACTAAGCTATGGAAATGATTAAGCGACTGATCACCGACTGGCTGAAAGAAATGCTCGTTGGGGGCATCGTAAGCAACCTTTCGGGATTATTCGACAGTGTTAATGAGAGAGTCAGCGACATTGCCAATCAGGTAGGACAGACACCGGAGGCATGGAACAGCAGCGTATTCTCTATGGTTCAGAGTTTATCCGAAAATGTGATCATGCCGATTGCAGGAATCATTCTTGCCATTGTCATGGCCATGGAGCTTATCCAACTGATCGTTGACCGCAACAATCTCAACGAGGTAGATACATGGATGTATTTCAAATGGATGTTCAAGACGGTTGCCGCTGTGATCATCGTCACGAACACATGGGACATCGTAATGGGTATCTTTGACCTTGCTCACAGTGTGGTGGGCAATGCCGCCTCCGCGATCACCGGAGACGCATCCCTTTCCCTGACTGCGGCCGAGGCCATGGAAGACAGCCTTATGGAGCTTGAGATCGGAGAGCTTCTGAGCCTGTGGTTTCAGAGTATTATCGTCGGCATAACGATGTGGGCGCTTTCCATCTGCATATTTGTCGTTGTGTACGGACGTATGCTGGAAATCTATCTGGTAACATCCCTCGCCCCCGTTCCCATGGCGACCATGATGAACAGAGAATGGGGCAGCATGGGTCAGAACTATCTGCGTTCGCTCTTTGCCCTTGCATTTCAGGCATTTCTCATTATGGTCTGCGTTGCCATATATGCCGTACTTGTCCAAAATATCGCTACGGATGAAAACATCAGCAAAGCGATATGGACGTGTATGGGCTACACGGTTCTGCTGTGTTTCTCGCTGTTCAAAACCGGCTCTCTCGCCAAGGGACTTTTTAACGCCCACTGAAATTTATAAACAGGAGGTATCAATGAATAAAACCAATAAAAAAATCATTATTCTAGAAGAAAGCAAGAACGGCACAAACAAGATTTTTGACTCTGCCGAGGAAATAAGCGAAGAGCAGTATAATGCTCTTGTCGAATGCTTCGTTGAGGGGCAGAAAAACATCATTTATGCCTACGGGGAGTATAACGAAGACTTCGACCCGGATGAATTCATGGATTTCTGGAAAGCATACCAGATCGGTTTTCTGGACGGATGTACGCTTGCTCTTTCGTCGGAGAAAGCAGAAGATGACATGAAAACCGAAGCCGGGGAGTAAACGCCTATGGCCTACATTCCCGTTCCGAAGGATTTATCCAGGATCAAAAACAAGGTAGCGTTCAACCTTACAAAACGGCAGCTTGTATGTCTGGGCGGCGGCGCACTGATCGGTGTGCCGCTGTTCTTTCTCACGAAGAATGTTATCGGCTCAACAGGTGCAGCCATGATAATGATCCTCGTGATGCTTCCGGCCTTTCTTTTCGGCCTCTATGAGCGTGACGGTCAGCCTTTGGAACAGTTTCTCAGGCAGATGATCCTCGTTCTGTATATACGTCCGAAACAAAGGCCGTATCAGTCGAGAAACATCTACTCTGCCATCATAGCACAGGACGAATACAACAGGGAGGTGCGGAGAATCCTGCATGGCAACAAGAAAACAAAAAAAGCAAATTGAAAAAGCAAAAAAGAAAGCAAGCGGCAAAAAGGGCAATGAAATGTCCGCACAGGAGAGCATCCCGTTTCGACGCATGGATAAAGACGGCTTCTGCAAGCTCAACGACGGGACATATTCCATGTCCGCTCAGTTCAAAGACCTGAATTTCCAGATGTGCAAAGCCGAGGAACAGAAACGTATTCTCAGCGAGTGGGGACAGTTTCTCAATTCCTTTGATGAAAGCACATGGATACAGTTTTCCTATGTGAATATACGAAAAATTCAGTACGGCAGCGCCGGAAGCAGCCCCTCGGATTTCGGCACCTATATGGGAGACAAGGACGATGTGCTGTATAAAGAGGTCAGCGAAATGCAGACGCGTCAGCGCAAGAAAGCGGATACCGGCAGACTTATTTCCCGGTATGTGACTTTCGGCACCAAGGGAATCAACGCGGAGGATGCAAAGACGAGACTGAAAGCCCTGCAGAGCGCCTCGGTGAATAATCTCCGGCAGATCGGCTCCGATGCAAAGCCCATGGACGGCGAAGAAAGACTGGAGCTTATGCATGATATTCTCCATGCCGGTCAGCCAAAGCCCTTTCATTTCAAATGGGACAGTCTTGCAGGTTCCGGCCTTTCACCCAAGGACTGTATCGCCCCTTCTTCCTTTGAGTTTGCCAAAGGAAGCACCTTTAAGATCGGAGAATGTGTCGGGGCGGTAAGTCATGTGAAAATTCTCGCCTCGGATATAAGCGACCGGCTTTTGTCCGGCCTGATGAACATCAATACGGATATGGTCGTAACGATCCATATTCAGCCTATCAACCGTATTGAAGCTCTGAAACGCATACGGCACACGATCACAGACCTAGACCGCATGAAGGTAAATGAACAGATCAAAGCCGCCCGCGCCGGGTATGACATGGATATTCTTCCGGTCGAGCTGGAAAGCTACGGCGAGGGCGCCAAAGATCTTTTAGATAAGCTTCAGAAAAATAACGAGCGGTATTTTGACACTACGATCCTTGTAATGAATATCTGCCCGGATGAAGAAAAGTTGAACCGCGGCATCCGGCGTGTGGAGGCATTCTTCCAGCAGGCCAACTGCCAGCTCACAAGGCTGGATTACCGACAGGAAGAGGGTCTGATGTCCTCGCTCCCGCTGGGGCTGAACTCTGTCAAAATCAACCGCAATCTCACCACTTCCTCCGCAGCGGCCTTTATCCCATTTACCACCAAAGAGCTCATAAGCCGCTCCAATGAGGGACTGTACTTCGGAGATAACTCTCTGAGCGGTATGCCGATCATCATCGACCGCAAGCGTCAGAGAAACACCTGCGGCATGATCTTCGGTACTTCCGGTTCCGG
>JAZLGK010000022.1:0-8645 GCA_045616265.1 Candidatus Limivicinus sp.
AGCAGATGGCGAGAGAAAATGGGTTCTGATGAAGGCATTTTTTCGCAGGAATACTTTGTGTATTGCAAGAAAAAATGACAAAATCTGAGCACATTTTATCCGTCAGCTGCCGCAGACGTATTGTGCGGTGTTGCCTTAATATGTAAAAAAAGAGATTGACAAAAACTAACATCCTTCTTATAATACTTTTCAGGGGACATATTGTCCAAAAAAAATTTTATGGAGGAGAAATTATGAAAAAGATTCTGGCAATTGCTCTTGTCGTGATGATGGTTCTTGCATGCGGCGCTACCGCCTGCGCAGAAGGAAATCTGATCGGCTATACCTGCATGGACGGTACCAACCCGTTTTTCGTAGCACTTGAAGCTTCCATTAAGGAAGTTGTCGAGGCTAACGGTGACACTCTCATATCCCTTGACCCCCAGAACAGCAACGAGACTCAGATCGCTCAGATCGAGGACATGATCTCCCGCGGCGTGAAGGCTCTCTTCGTCAACCCCGTTGACAAAGACGGCATCATCGCAGCTTTGGACGAAGTAAAGGCAGCCGATATCCCCATGTTCGGCTTCGACACCGAAGTTGCTGACCTCAGCTACCTCGTGACCTACGCAGGCTCCGATAACTACAACGCAGGCTATGTCTGCGGCGTTGACCTTTGCGAGAAGCTCCCCGAGGGCGGCCCTATCATCGTTCTTGACTCTCCCACGATGCAGTCCGTTGTTGACCGTACCGACGGCTTCCTTGCAGCTATCGAAGGCAAGGGCTTTGAAGTTGTTTCCCAGATCGACTGCATGGGCAACCAGGAGCAGGGCAACTTGAACGGCACCGATGCTCTCACCGCTCATCCCGATGCAGTTGCTATCTTCGGCGGCAATGACCCCACCGCTCTGGGCGCATATGCAGCAGCTGAAGCAGCAGGCTCCAAGGCTCTCATTTACGGCGTTGACGGTTCTCCCGACATTAAGGCTCTTATCGCTGAAGGCAAAGTCACCGGCAGCGGCGCACAGTCTCCTATGACCATAGGCAAGACCATCGCTGAGCTGTACTACAAGTGGCTGGCAGGCGAAGAAGTCGAAGAGCGTTACCCCATCGAGACCTTCATGATCAATTCCGATAACATCGCAGATTACGACAACGGCGGTTGGCAGTAATTTAAGTAAGCAACACGGCAGGGAGAGCTTCCCGCTCTCCCTGTTAATTTAAAAACGGCTTTGTTCCTCGTGAGCAAAGCCTTTTTATAACTTATACTGATCTATCGAATAATTTTTCGAAAAGCTGCTGTTTCATACAGAAAACAGTATATTATAGATCAATCTGACGGTGGTGATTCTTTCGTGAGCGAATATCTGCTCGAGATGAAAAAAATATGCAAATCCTTTCCGGGTGTAAATGCGCTGACAAATGTTAATTTTCAGCTTCTCCCGGGAGAAATTCATGCCCTCCTTGGCGAAAACGGAGCCGGCAAATCGACGCTGATCAAAGTCCTCGGCGGTATATATAAGCCGGAAGCCGGAGAAATCGCAATCGACGGCAAAAACGTCAAAATAACGGATGTTAATTCCGCAAAAAGCAACGGTATATCAATAATACACCAGGAGCTGGTGCTTGTTCCGCATATGACTATTGCGGAAAATATCTTTCTCGGCAGAGAGCCAATAGGAGCATTCGGCGTTGACATGAAAAAAATGACAGCCGATGCCCAGGCTATGCTTGACAGCTTCGGACTTAATGTAGATGCCGATACGCTTATTTCCGACCTGACGATCTCACAGCAGCAGATGGTTGAAATAGTCAAAGCTATCTCTTTCAACTGCCGTATTCTTGTTATGGACGAGCCTACATCCTCTATCGCCGACAAAGAAGTGGCTGCTCTGTTTGAAATAATGCATAACCTGGCAAAAAAAGGCGTAGGCATTATATATATCTCCCACAAGATGAGCGAAATATTCGAGGTCTGCGACAGAGTAACCGTACTGCGTGACGGTATGCATATAGGTACCAAGGTCGTTGCTCAGACCAATAAGGACGAGCTTGTCGCAATGATGGTCGGACGTGAGCTTGACCAGTATTACATAAAGGACAGTGTTCCTTCCGACGAGGTAGTGCTGAAATGCGAACATATAAGCGACGGTCTTAAAACCCACTCCCGTGTAAAGGACGTCAGCTTTGAGCTTCACAAAGGCGAAATACTCGGATTTTCAGGTCTTGTCGGCGCCGGACGGAGCGAAACTATGCAGTGTATTTTCGGTCTGACCCGCGGCTCAAAGGGTGACGTATATCTGTCCGGAGAAAAAGTCAGCATCCGCAACGCAATAGACGCTATGAAATATGGCATTGCTCTTGTTCCGGAAGACAGAAAGCTTGAAGGGCTTTATCATGTTCAGAGTGTTGCATTCAATTCTACAATAGAGGTTCTTGATCAGTTTATAAAGCATCTTCATGTTGACAGCGCAAAGGAAGAAGAAATTGCCGACAGCTTCACCAAAAAGATGAACACCAGAATGACCTCGCTGGAGCAGACGATTTCAAACCTTTCGGGCGGCAATATGCAGAAGGTCATGATAGCCCGCTGGCTTGCCACCAATCCAAAGGTTCTGATTCTGGACGAACCCACAAGAGGTGTTGACGTCGGCGCAAAAGCTGAGATTTACGAGATTATTAACACGCTGGCAAAGGAAGGCGTCTCCATAATAATGATTTCTTCCGAGCTTCCCGAGATCATCAACATGAGTGACAGAGTTTATGTCATGTATGAGGGGAATATTACCGGCTGCATAGATCGCAAGGATCTCAGTCAGGAGAGCATAATGCATCTTGCAACCCTTGAAACAAGTGGAGGACAACAGTAATGGGAAAAAGTATTAAACGCTATTTTAAAGATAACCTTGGTATTCTGATCGCTCTGGCGGCTATGGTGCTGTTCCTTTATATATGGCCTACAACACATAACACATTCCTGACGAGAACCAATATATTCAATGTTTTGCGTCAGTCAGCCTCTAACCTGATGCTTGCCTGCGGCATGACAATGGTTATTATTCTGGGCGGTATCGACCTCTCCGTCGGCTCGATAATTGCCATGTCCGGCGTTTTTGCCGCCGGTGCTGTTGTCTGGGGCGGTATGCCCGAAGTGATCGGAATAATCATCGGCATATTATCCGGCCTTGTATTCGGACTCTTTAACGGCTTTGTCATTGCAATGACAAAAATTCCCCCGTTTATCGTGACCCTTGCTTCGATGAATATTGCCAAGGGAATTGCACAAGTTTATTCCGGCGGCAAGCCCATCCGCTGCATGACCGACCCGTGGAAATTCCTGGGTGCAGGTTATGTCGGACCCATCCCCACTCCCGTTATTACAATGTTTGTCGTCTTTATTATCGCCGTCCTGCTTCTGAACCACACAAGGATAGGCCGCCATATATATGCCGTCGGCGGCAATGACAAGGCTGCCGAATTTTCCGGTATCAACATCGCCAAGGTCAAGTTTGTTGTCTTTGCTTTCAGCGGTGTTATGGCAGGTCTTGCAGGTGTGACCATCGCTTCCAGACTCTATTCCGGTACCTGTACCTCCGGCGACGGTGCTGAGATGGACGCCATAGCAGCCGTTGTTGTCGGCGGAACATCCATGGCGGGCGGCTCCGGTAAGCTCGGCGGAACTCTGATAGGCGTGCTCATCATAGGAATACTTAACAATGGTCTTAACCTGATGGGCATTAACTCCAACTGGCAGTACATAGTAAAGGGCGCAGTTATTCTCCTTGCCGTTTACGTTGACTTCCTGCGCAGCAACTCAAAGAAAAAGTGATTTTCAATCTCTGAGCATAACACCCGCCGCGCTCCGCAGTTCAGCAAGAGATAATTTTACATTACCTGTCAATGCCACTCTCCGTCTGTCGGAGGGTGGCATTTCTGCAATTCTTTGATCTTATCCGATATTCAATCAAACTAATATTCGCAAAAGTACAGTGCGCTGACTGCCTGAGCAAACTGTGCGACCGTGACGCCGGGACGCTCGGCAAGCTCTTTCATCAGCGGAGTGGCGGCAATATCGTCATCCGCCGCGATGAGCTTAATATCGGGGATAACAGCGGTAAAGCCTTCACAGATCTCTTCAAAGCAGTGTTTCTCTTTCACGAAGCGTCCAAACAGCCAGCGAGCGTCGATTTTGACGCGGGTGATGTAGGCGATCTCCTCCGTTATTTCGGCCAGATTGACGCCAACCTGTCGGAAGGCAGCTTCGCAGACCTTATCTCCCTCGGAAGCTCTCTGCATAATATACGCAAGGCAGGGCTTTCGCATATCCTCGGGAAACATTTTTATTTCCGGGAATCCCTTTGATTCATCAATAAAATCACGAATGATCTCCGGGTCGTCAAGATAGACAAGCCTGTAAACTCCCGCCTGACCGAGATAGCGCCTTGCGCCTGCCATGCCGGAATTTTCGTTTTTGAGAGAACGCATATCCTCGGGAGGAAGAGCTTTTGACGCGCTGCTCCCCAAATCAAACAGCAGATCGTAGCACTCCATGGGAATGGGCGGAACTTCACCGCTGCCGTCTATCCACCCGGTACCGAGATCGGTACCGAGACTGTGGGCAAGAACCGCCCCGGCCCTAGAGCTGTCGGAAACGGTCAGCTCCGTCAATGCGCTGAAAGTTGCCATCGGACCGTCGTTGATGGCGGAGACTTTTTCGGAGAAAGTCAGCAGCTCATCATTCAGCCGTGACAGGGAGAGCAGCTCCGCTTCGTAATCCACAGAGGTATCCGCGCGTATCCCGGCAGTCTTCGGCGTTTCGCCGCCCAGAATGCGGTCATGGATGACGATATCCGGAAAGCTGAGAGCAAGACCGTCAAACTTTTTCAAACCGCCGGATTTTTCTTTAACGGCACGGATGCAGTTTTCCATGGTTTCATGACTTGCATCTTTGTCCAAAGCGGGAGCCATATCAACAGCTTTCCCGAGGCGCTCGTTTTCAACACAGGCCGCCATCAGCTCTGCCAGCAGTCTGACCGGCGCTTTGATCTCCTCGGCGCGTCTGAAAAGAGACGGATTCCAGTCGTATTCCTTGACGGCGACCAGCTTGCCGTTCAAAGAGGCGGCTAATTTTATATCCGTTCCGCCCACGTCAATACCGCAGTAGGAGCCGTTTTTGACTTTTTCAACAGCACTCAGCACTCTCGCGGAAATATCCGCCTTGGTTTCCTCCGCCGTTTCGGAAACCGGGACATATTCCGACAGCGGAAGAATTTCCGTGAAAGGCTCGCAGCCGTTCAGCCGGCGGGCGATGTTTATTACTTTTCTATACCCGTCCTCCGTTTGGAAACGGGGGAAAACCTGCTCAACCAGCTCTTTCAGTTCCTCATCGCAGAAAACGGTTATACTTTTCGCGCTGTAAACGGACAGAAGGTTAAATATCCGCGCACTCAGATAATCCAGCAGGAAAATATATTCCGCTTCGGTTTTCCATCGGGATACCGGGCAGGAGTAATCAAGGAGCAGTCCGTCCAGCTTTTCAAGTCTTATGACAGCCTTTTTTGAAGATGCATCTTCCGAAAAGGCTTTTCGGACATCGGAGATCCAAACGTGTTTATCAGCCGCTGCTGACGTAACAAAATCAGATAAAGTTTTCATTCTTATTACAGTACGTGTACAGACTCCGTTTCGAAATCGAGGAAGCAGTTTTCACCGACATTGAAAATACGTTTGTTTTTGGGATTGTTTTCGGCAAGCTTTACCAGCGTATCGCCGACCATGACGTGGTAGTTCTGATACGATCCCATGAAGCAGGACAGTACGACCTTGCAGGGAAGCCCTTTGTTTTCCGTAAGGCTTGCGGCCTCGGGGCGGAGAACAATGGTATATTCCTTGCCCGTTTCCATGCCGTCCTTACGTTCCACAACGACAGGAGTGCCGTTGATGTCCAAAGCGGGTTTGCCGTTGAAATCAACGAGCTTGCCCTTGAGGAAGTTTGCTTCGCCGATAAAGTCGGCAACAAATTCGCTGTTGGGGTGATAGTAGATCTCCTGCGGCGTACCCATCTGCGCAACAACGCCCTTGTTCATGATGATGATATTGTCGGAAAGCGCCATTGCCTCGGACTGGTCGTGCGTGACGTAGATCGCGGTGATGCCGACCTCCTGCTGGATGCGGCGGATCTCCGTTCTCATGGAGACGCGGAGCTTTGCGTCGAGGTTGGAAAGCGGTTCGTCGAAAAGGAGCACCGAAGGCTCAATCACAAGCGCTCTTGCCAGTGCGACACGCTGCTGCTGGCCGCCGGAGAGCTGGTTGGTCATGCGCCCTTCCATCCCTTCCAGCTCCACAAGCTTGAGGATGTTCATAACGCGGCTTTGAATTTCGTCCTTGGGAAGCTTCCGGAGCTTGAGGCCATAGGCAACGTTGTCGAATACATTGTAGTGCGGCAGAAGCGCGTAGCTCTGGAACACCATAGCGGTGTCACGCTTGTTGGGGGTGAGCTCGTTGATAGGCTCGTCGCCGAGATAGATTTCACCCTCGTCCGGGCTTTCAAAACCGGCGATCATTCTGAGGGTGGTAGTTTTTCCGCAGCCGGAGGGACCGAGCAGCGTGACAAAGGAGCCGGGTTCTATGGTAAGGCTTGTGTCGTGAACTGCATAGAAGTCTTTTCCGGTTTTCGGGTCCTGATATATTTTGGAGATATGCTCCAGACGTACACCTTTTTTAACTTTTTCCATAGTTTCGTTTCACTCCTTTATTTGTCTGCTGGTACCGAAGCGCTTGATGAACAGATTCATAAGCAATACCGCACCGTAAGTAATGATGATAAGGATCGTTGCAAAAGCACAGGCAAGGCTGAACGCGCCCTTTTCCGCAAACTCGTTGATCTGGACGGTGATAAGCAGAAACTGCGGCGTAACAAGAAGAATAATAGCGGAGATAGCCGTGATGGAGCGGACGAACGCAGTAACAAGGCCGGAGAGGAAAGAATCCTTTATAAGCGGCAGAGTGACGGTCATAAACACCTTGAAGCTGTCCGCGCCCATATCATAGGCGGATTCCTCGATGGATTTATCGATCTGACGCAGAGCGGAAATGCCGCTTCTTGTGCCGGTCGGCAGGGAGCGGACGACAAAAACAATGATTAGTATTAAGCCTGTACCGTAGATTCCCTGTAAAAAGCCGGTGTGGAAAATACCGCCGGAAAAGCCTCTTATGTAACCGACGCCCAGAACCGTACCGGGAACCGCCATAGCCAGCATGGAGACCGCTTCAATGAAGCCCTTGGCTTTGAATTTGCGCTTGACGACAAGGTAGGAGATGATCATACTCAAAAGAGCTGTAATCGGGGCGGAGATCAAAGAGAGAATGAAGGAATCCCGGAAGGCCTGGAAGCCATGGTATTTTGTGAATACCTGCTTGAACCATTTGCCCGTGAGCGGGAAAAACTTATAGCCCCAGGTGGGGAAGAACGAGCCGATGGGCACACAGATATACATCAGAATGACGAAGCCTGCTGCCAGAGAACACAGTATGGTAAGCGGAACCTTTACGCTTCTGTCCTCAATGAGCATTCTGCCCCGGGACGCCTTGCCGGTGAGGGTCGCAGCGGTCTTGGCCTCCAGATAGTATTTCTGCACGGCAAACATCATAAGAGTAATGCACAGCAGCACAACTGCCATCGCTGCGGCGCCTGCCTTGTCGTAGGCCCCGGTGATCTGCAGATAGATCGTTGTTGCCAGTGTATCATACGAGCCGCCGATGATCATGGGGTTTGCAAAGTCGGCGATAGACTCGATAAAGGTCACAAGAAAGGCGTTGCCGATGCCGGGGAGCATGAGAGGGAGAGTAACGCTGGTGAACACCTTCATGCGGGATGCACCCATATCGCGCGCGGCCTCTTCTAAGGACGGATCGATATTTTTCAAAAGTCCCTTGAGCATCATGTAGCAGACGGGGAAAAAGGTCAGCGTCTGGACAATGACGATGCCCCAGAAGCCGTAAACGCTGTTGTCGTAGATGCCCAGCAGGAAACGGGTGATAATACCCGCTTTTCCGAAGAGCATAATCATGGAAAGGCTCAGTACGAACGGAGGGGAGACGACCGGCAGCATAGAGACTACCTTGAAAAGTCCTCCTGAGAATTTCCCGAGCTTTACATAGACTTCAACGTAAGCAAACAAAAGACCGATCAGCGCCGAGGCGATACCCACAAGGAAACCGACCTTGAGAGTGTTGCTGATGGCTTTGGTAAAGGACGGCATTTCAAAAATGCGCTTGAAGATGTCAAAGCTGAAGCCGTTTTCGGATATGAAGCTGTCTACCAGAAGCATAGCCAACGGGTAGAGGATAAACAGCGTCAGAAATGTGATAAGCACAACAATGGTCGTCACCATGATCGGATCGGCCATCAGCTTCTTTCTGTCAAGAACTGCGCTTTGTTTTTTGTTCATGGTTTAGCTCCTTTCACGAAAGGATTATGGAAAAATAAATCATAACCACCAGTGAACTGGTGGTTTGCTCAGACCCTATAAGGGTTAGTACCTGCTAACCCTTAAAAGGGTACTGAAGGTTTACCATCGCATCATTTTTACAGGCGGCCGCTTAAAGCGGCTGTCTTTTTTGCCTTATTTTCTCTTGTCACCCGTAAACGGGTCTGTAAATTCTTT
>JAZLGK010000023.1:0-2196 GCA_045616265.1 Candidatus Limivicinus sp.
CTGGAAATTGACGATAAGGGTCGCTTGAACCTTTCTCGCCGCGATGCGTTGATTGACTTGGACGGCGCTGTGCCGGAGAACAACATTTCCGATTCTCCGCGCCGTGAGGGTGGCCGTCGTGACGACCGTCGGGATGACCGCCGTGGGGAGCGCAGAGGCGACCGCCATGACCCGAACCGTCGCTAAAAGGTTTCTTTAAGCAGTAAAACAGTGATAAAGCCTCGCTTTCCAAAGCGGGGCTTTTCTTTTGGGGGAAAGCAAGCGACCCCTCTCAGACAAAATCGTTCCGATTTTGCCAGCTCCCCCAAGGGGGGAGCCGAGGTGTACGTAACTTTAAGGCAGACGAGCCATATATGAAAGTCCATAAAGTTTTCGCCAGCCTTTTTCAAAAGGCTGCGGGGGTATGGGGGCGGAGCCCCATATGTACTAACTTAAGGTTGACAAAACAAACATTGTGTGATATAATCATCTTGAATCAAACGAAAATTTGTGAGGTATTCAAGATGACAGGAGCAGCAAGTCTCATACGAATGATGCCGAAGGGATATGAACAAGCATGCTATGAAACGAGGGCAATAGTACGTAAGCGCGATATTAAAGATCCAAACGATCTAATGATGTTGGCATTGTTCCACTTACTTAATGGGTGCACACTAATAGAAGTAAGCGAAATATCAAAGCTTGCAAAGTTAGGAGATATCAGCGATGTTGCATTTTTGAAGCGATTCAAGAACTGTAACGAATGGTTCAAATGGATCATAAATGCAACTGTATCGAAAGGTTTAATAGAGTATGAAGCACCGGAATCCATTAGTAAATACAGGGTACTCGCTGTAGATGCCTCTGATGTCGTTGAAAAAGGTGCTAGCGGCAGAACGCTCAGACTTCATTTCGCATTGGATATCTTTCATATGCATGCAGCCTTGTATAAGATTACCGAAAATAACGTCGGAGAACAATTGTGTAATTTTGACTTTGAAGAGAATGATCTTATAATCGCAGATAGAGCATATACGACATTTAGTGGTATTGAATATTGCTATGAGAAAAAATGTCAGTTTATCACGCGAATGAGGACGAATTGTTTCAAGGTTTATAATGAATCCGGCGAGTCAATTGACCTACTGGCATTGATGCAATCATCCAAAGAGGGGCATATTCATGCGTTTATTAAGAAAACAACAAATAAGAAAGATCACAACTTACTACCGATAAGAATTTGCTATAAGAAAAAAACGCCTGAAGCCGTAGAAGCCACAAGAAAAAAGCTTAAACGAAGAGAAAGCAAAAAGCAAAATGTATTGTCTGAAGAAACACTGCTTTTCAATGAATATATTGTGCTTGCTACATCGCTTACAGATAAAATATCCTTTTGTGATGTATTTGACCTATATAAGTGTCGATGGCAAGTAGAACTTTATTTTAAGCGTTTGAAATCTATACTTGGATATGGTGATTTACCCAAGAAGACAGCAGAAAGCATATTCTCATGGCTTAACGGGAAGTTAATGATAGCATTGCTGATGGAAAAAATGTTAGGCGACGCTCTTTTTTCCCCCTATTACGAATCCTATGAGGAGTATCTGGAGGGAAACCAAGATGATGTTCTTGCTTTTGACGAGTAATCTGTGCGACCCAAGCGCGGCGATGAGCATCATCTGCCCACACTTGGGGACGGAGAAAAGAAAAAATCCTAAACGGAGATTACAGATGACATGCGTCCTAAGTTAGTGCATATGGGGCGGAGCCCCGAAAACAAGCGGCGAGAGCCTTACTCCGCGAGCATCTTCATCCACAGGCCGCCCTGTACGGTACGGTTCTGGAAGCCGCGCTGCAAGGAGGTGATGGTAAAGTACCAGTCGGTGAGCGGTACGCGGGAGGGAGAAACATGGTAGGTCAGCCACAGCCGGTGGATGAGCTTTACAAAGTCCTCCTTTTCTTTTAACAGCGTGGCGCTCCACACCATCCAGTCGGACTTGGTATAGTCGGTGCGGTTATCCAGCGGCAGACCGTAGGGGAACATCCGGCCAAAGTAGCTCTTGGCCTCTGTCTCGTACAGCTCGTCACCGAATAAACCCGTATGCCAGACTTTGTCCCACACGGCATTGTATTTCATGCTGAACGTGCCGGGACGGTCGAAAGCCAGACGGAAGGAGCCGTCTTCGTTTTTGGCGGTCTGCTTCCACGTGGCGGCCA
>JAZLGK010000024.1:0-11057 GCA_045616265.1 Candidatus Limivicinus sp.
TAAGGCAACACCGCACAATACGTCTGTGGCAGCTGACGGATAAAATGTGCTCAGATTTTGTCATTTTTTCTTGCAATACACAAAGTATTCCTGCGAAAAAATGCCTTCATCATAAGTGAGCGTCCAAATCTTCGATTTGGCTTACGCGAACTTATGCAAAGCTGAACCCATTTTCTCTCGCCATCTGCTCTTGCCGCATTATGCGGTATTGCCTTAATATACCATATATTTTGGGAAAAATGAAGTGTTTTTCAGTTTTTTTGTTGACATCGCGGGAAAAGCTGTTATAATAGCCCTCGACAATTAAACACCTTATCAAGAGCGGTGGAGGGAACGGCCCTGTGAAGCCCGGCAACCTGCGTAAATGCAAGGTGCTAAATCCGGCGGTGAAACGAAAGATGAGGCTCAATGCAAAAATATTTCTCCGTCGTGTGACGGAGATTTTTTGTTTTTTGTTTTCAATGTCAGGTGTTTACTTGTTCATAAAAAATAAAGAAAAGGAAAGAAGAAATGAACAACAAGCACTATCTGTTTACCTCCGAATCCGTTACCGAAGGACATCCCGACAAAATATGCGACCAGATCTCCGACGCGGTGCTGGACGCTATTCTGGCGGAGGATCCCAACGGCAGAGTGGCCTGCGAGACGACGGCCTCCACAGGCTTAATACACGTCATGGGCGAGATCAGCACGACCTGCTATGTGGACATTGCCAGGATCGCCCGCGAGGTCGTGCGCGAGATCGGCTATGACCGCTCCAAATACGGCTTTGACTGCGACACCTGCGGCATCATCGTGAATATTGACGAACAGTCCGGCGACATCGCCCTCGGCGTTGACAAATCTTTGGAGAGCAAGAACGGAGAGGACAGTGAACTGCAGAACGGCGCCGGCGACCAGGGCATGATGTTCGGCTACGCCTGCGACGAAACGCCGGAGCTTATGCCGCTTCCCATTTCCCTCGCTCACAAGCTGGCAAAGCGTCTGACCGACATCAGAAAGCAGAAGCTGGTGGACTACCTCCGTCCCGACGGCAAGACGCAGGTCACGGTTGAGTATGACGAAAACCGCCGTCCGGTGCGCGTGGACACGGTCGTTATCTCCACCCAGCACGCTCCCGATGCGGCGCTCGAACAGATCCGCGAGGATATGATAAATCTTGTTATCAGGCCCATCATCCCGGCGGAGCTTCTGGATGAGAACACAAAATATTTTGTCAATCCTACCGGACGTTTCGTCATCGGCGGTCCGCAGGGCGATTCCGGACTCACCGGGCGCAAGATCATCGTTGACACATACGGCGGCTCCGCTCCTCACGGCGGCGGCGCTTTCTCCGGCAAAGACCCCACCAAGGTGGATCGCTCGGCAGCCTATATGGCGCGTTACATTGCAAAAAACGTCGTCGCGGCAAAGCTGGCGTCCCGCTGTCAGGTACAGCTTGCCTACGCCATCGGCGTAGCAAAGCCCGTATCTGTCCTTATTGAGACCTTCGGCACCGGCAAGGTGGATGACGCAGAGCTTTCAGAGGCCGTGAACAATGTGTTCGATATGCGTCCCACCGCCATCATCCGCGAGCTCGACCTGAGAAAACCCATTTACCGTCAGCTTGCCGCCTACGGTCACATGGGACGCGAAGACCTCGGCGTGAAGTGGGAGAAGACCGACAGGGTCGATGCTCTCTTAGCCGCGCTCAAATAATCTGATCCGACAAGAACCGTGCTGCAGAATGCGAAAATATTTTGCAGTACGGTTTTTTTGTGGTATACTGTCTAAAACACCTCCGTTATAAGGATAAGCGCGAATGTTATTCAACTCCTACATATTTATACTGCTCTTTCTGCCGCTCTCCATTGCCGGGTACTTTCTCCTGAATCGGCTGGGAAAGGAACGGCTGGCTTTGGCATACCTTTTAGGGATGTCTCTGTGGTTTTACGGGGCAAATACGCCGGTCTATCTGCTGCTGATCGGCGCGAGCGTCCTTGTCAACTACGGCTTTTATCTGCTTTCAAAAAATCTTGCGGGAAATGCAAAAAGAAAAGCGGCGAAGGTTTTCGCCGTTGTACTCAATTTAGGCGTACTGTTCTATTTCAAATACTATGATTTCTTTATCTCTACGGTCAACTCTCTTGTTGGAAGCGACTGGGCGCTGAAAAACATCCTTCTGCCGCTGGGCATAAGCTTCTTTACCTTCCAGCAGATCTCCTTCGTGATCGATGCCTTCAACGGTGAAGTGCCGGACTACGGTTTTCTGGAGTACGCCTGCTTTGTGACCTTCTTCCCGCAGCTTGTGGCGGGGCCGATCGTCACCCATGACGAGCTCGTGCCGCAGCTTCGTGACGAAAGCAAGAAACGCTTTGACTGGGAAAGCTTCTCTCGGGGTATATTTCTCTTTTCCATGGGTCTTGCCAAGAAAGTGCTCATCGCCGACAGCTTCAGTTTTGTTGTCGCGGCTGGATTCTCCGCGCCGATACCGGTGCTGGACAGTCTCGGCTGCTTCATCGTCATGCTCGCCTACTCTCTTCAACTCTATTTTGATTTCAGCGGCTACAGCGATATGGCCATCGGCATAGGGAAAATGTTCAATATCGACTTGCCGCAGAATTTCAACTCTCCCTACAAAGCCGTAAACATCTCCGATTTCTGGCGGCGCTGGCACATCACGCTCACACGTTTTTTCACAAAGTACGTCTATTACCCGCTTGGCGGCAATCGGCGCGGTACGGTAAGAACATACGTCAATATTTTCATCGTCTTTCTTCTCAGCGGTCTGTGGCACGGTGCAAACTGGACCTTCGTAATGTGGGGACTGATGCACGGTGCGGCACAGATCGTCTACCGCATCGGAAAAAAGCTCTTCGACCGAATCCCGAAATGCATCGGAAGAACACTCACCTTCCTTTACGCAAGTATGTGCTTCGTGGTTTTTCGAGCCGACAACGTGCGTCAGGGCTTTGCGATTATAAAGCGTATTTTTGAATTTGACTTTTCAGCAGGTATCGCCCCTCTGGGTCATTGCTATGATTTCAGCGAGCTGCGCCATCTGCTTTCCGTTCTGCCTGTTATCGGGAGATTTCTGTCTCAGCCGCTGGCAGTCCTGCTCATTTTCCTTGCATTTGTACTTTTTGTCGCTCATTTTACCGAAAACGCCTACAACAGAATGCTGAAAATGAAGCCGAGTATTCTTAATATGTCTGCATCCGCCGCGCTGATTCTGTGGTGTATCGTTTCCTTCGGCAAAGTCAGCGAATTTTTGTACTTTAATTTCTAAGGAAGGAGGCATAGCGTGAATTTCAAAAAATGGGGTATTTCTTTCCTCTCCGTATTCCTTGCCGCCATACTGCTGGCAGGTGCGGCCACCGTTGTTATCGACCCGTTTTTCCATTACCACAAACCGCTTCCCTTTCTGCAGTATAGAATCTATTATCAGCGCTATCAGAACGACGGCATCGTCAAGCATTTTGATTATGATACTCTGATCACCGGCAACTCCATGTCCGAAAACTTCAAAGCCTCCGAATGTGACGCACTCTTTGGAGCTCATTCGGTAAAGGCGCCGTTTTCCGGGGCGAGCCCGAAGGAACTGGACAGCAATAACCGCGCCGCCGTCAAAGCTGATCCGGAGCTGAAACGGATCATTATGAATCTGGATTGGAGCAACTTCATCAAGGACAAGGATTACATGAGCTATGACGATGACGACTACCCTGACTTTCTTTATAACGCAAACCCCTTTGACGATGTGAAGTATCTGCTCAACAAGAACATCTTCAGCGACACCTTCGGCACGATCGCCTACACTCTCTCCGGCGGCAAAACCACAACGATGGATGAGTACAGCTTCTGGCACGACGACCCCAAAACTGTCTACGGCTGGGACTCGATCTGCGCGCAATACGAGCCGAACTGGTATCACGATGAAAAACCGTTTTTCGACGCTGAAAAATACGAAATTCTCCGGGGAAATCTTGAACAGAATGTCATAAGCCTCGTGCGCGAAAATCCTCAGATTGATTTTTATCTTTTCCTGCCGCCGTACAGTATGTTTTTCTGGGCAAAGATGTACAATGTGCGGGAGCTTGAATTGCAGTTCGACGCACAGCGTTCCGCTATCGAAATGCTGCTGGAGTTCGGCAACGTACACCTTTTTTCCTTCGTTGACGAATTCGAGCTGGCGCAGGATTACAGCCGCTACAAGGACTATATCCACTACGACGCGGATGTAAATTCGTGGATGCTCGAATGTATGGCAAAGGGGGAGCATCAGCTCACACAGGATAATTATCTGTCGTACCTTGATCGCTGCCGGGCGTTTTATCTGAATTTTGATTACGAAGGTCTGCTGGATAAGATTTACAATTGATAATTCGCCACTGACTTTTCAGGGCGGGGCCTCTGCTCCTGCCCTGAAAAGTCAGTGGCGAATTATCGTTCTTGAGTGAATCATCTTGATTTTTGAGTGATTGTGTGGCAGAATAAGATAACAACATTATGGAGGTCGGCCTATGAACAATTCATATCATATCAGCTATGACAAGCTCTGGAAGCTTTTGATCGACAAACATATGATGAAAAAAGACCTTCAAAAAGCGTCTTCGCTCTCATCCAATGTCATTACAAAAATGGGCAAGGGCGAATCCGTTACGCTGGAAACCCTTGCGAAAATTTGTATGGCTCTGCATTGCGGGCTGACGGATATTGTGGAAATCCATCTGGAAGAGGTGTAAGAATTGGCTAATTTCACGGAGAAAGCCATCAAGGATACTTTTATCACCATGCTGGAAGAGCGGCCTCTTTCCGAGATCACCGTAAAGGATATTGTTGAGAAATGCGGGATCAACCGTAATTCATTTTATTATCACTATCAGGATCTTCCGGCGCTGATCGAAGAGATCGTCAAGGAGGAAGCGGAAAGTATCATTGAAAAATATCCTTCGGTTTCATCGATTGTAGAATGTTTTGACGCTCTCATTGAGTTTGCCTCTCACCGAAAAAAGGCGATCATGCACATATATCGCTCTCTCAATCGGGAGGTCTTTGAAAGAAATCTGATGAATGTCAGCGAATACTTTGTCAGCAACTACGTGAATACGGTTCTCAAAGATGACAACATTGGGGAAGACGACAAAAAAACGATTTCCGACTATTACAAATGTGTGTGCTTCGGGTTGGTGCTCGATTGGCTCAATCACGGAATGGAAAATGAATACGCCTACAAAATTCGGCGTATTTTTCTCTTAAAAAAGGACTGGGCAAAGGAATTTGCAGCGCTGCTGCAGGGGCAGGTATAAACAAATACGTTTTTGGGGCGGCTTTGCCGCCCCAAAAACATTTTTTAGACACGGAGCGATCCGTGTCTGTTTTTTAGTCAGATTCAGGCGCTTGTCTGATATTCAGACATCCGATTGATTTCAACCGTGTTCCGAAGAGCGGTTCTCCGATAAAATATCATCATAATGCTTTTTATAGGAGGAATGCCGGATATGCGTTTTGCAAAAGTGGTAGTGAAATACCGCATCCCGATTTTGATTGTCACGGTACTGCTGATGATCCCCTCTATCTTCGGTATCATCAACACCCGTGTCAACTACGATATGCTGACCTACCTGCCGTCCGATATGGAAACGGTTATCGGTCAGAAAGAGCTTCTTGCGGATTTTGACAAGGGAGCGTTTACGTTTCTCATATTGGAAGATATGTCAAACAAAGATGTGGTAAGGCTGAAAGAAAAAATCGAAGCCGTTGACCATGTGGACACGGTGCTCTGGTACGACTCCCTTGCCGATCTCTCTGTCCCGATGGAGCTTTTGCCGGAGAAGGTCTATAAAGAATTTAATACCGATCATTCTACCATGATGGCGATATTCTTTGACACCGGCACATCGGACGATCTGACAATAAAGGCCGTGGAAGAGCTGCGTTCCCTCTGCGGGAAGCAGTGCTTTATTTCCGGAATGACGGCGCTTATTGTGGATTTACGGGATCTGTGTGAAAAGGAAGAGCCGGTATACGTCGGACTTGCCATCGGACTTGCCTGTGCCGCAACCGTCGCCCTGCTCGACGGCTGGCTGATCCCGTTCGTTTTCCTTGCATCCATCGGAGCCATGATCGTGCTGAATCTCGGCTCAAACTTCTTTTTCGGAGAGATTTCTTACATCACCAAAGCGCTCTCCGCCGTTCTTCAGCTCGCCGTGACGATGGACTATTCCATTTTCCTCTGGCACAGCTATAACGAGCAGCGGGAGCAGACACCCGACAAGTGCGAAGCGATGGCAGAGGCTATCCGTAAAACACTTACCAGCGTGATCGGCAGCTCTGTTACGACCATAGCCGGATTTGCTGCGCTCTGCTTTATGAGCTTTACTTTAGGGCGGGACCTCGGCCTCGTCATGGCCAAGGGCGTTCTTCTCGGCGTCATCGGATGTGTCACTGTGCTGCCGTCTCTGATCCTTGTTCTTGATAAGCCGCTTCAGAAAACCAGACATCGCTCGATCATTCCCAATATGGAAGGTGCGGCCAAAGGGATTCTGAAGCTCTTCCCTGTTTTTCTCATTCTGTTTGCCGTATTGATCGTCCCGGCCTATTACGGTTACAGCAAGGCGAACGACGAAGTCTATTACGACATGGGTGAGTGCCTGCCGAAGAATATGGATTATGTGATATCCAACGTAAAACTCCAGGAGGATTTTAATATTGCCTCCACGCACATGATCCTTACGGACAGCGCTCTTCCCGCAAAATCCGTCAAACGCATGATAAAGGAAATGGAAGCGGTTGACGGGGTAAAGTATGTTCTGGGACTCAAATCGGTCATCGGTTCCCGAATACCGGAGGAAGTTCTCCCGGAAAGCGTAAAGTCCATTGCCAAAAGTGAACGCTGGGAACTGCTGCTGATCAACTCGGAATACCCAGCTGCCAGCGATGAGGTCAACGCGCAGATAGACGCTTTGAACACGATTTTGAAAAAGTATGATAAAAACGGTATGGTGATCGGTGAAGCTCCGTGTATGAAAGACATGATCGAAACAACGGGGCATGACTTTGCGGTTGTCACCGCCGTCTCGGTCATAGCCATTTTCATTATCATTCTGCTGGTGGAGAAGAGTATCTCTCTTCCGTTCATTCTGATCGCCGTGATCGAGCTTGGCATATTCATCAATCTCGGTCTGCCGCATTATCTCGGCCAGAGCATGGCGTTTATCACGCCGATCTGTATCAGCACGATCCAGCTCGGCGCGACCGTTGACTATGCCATATTGATGACGACCCGATACAAAACCGAACGCATCGGCGGCAAGGATAAGAAAACAGCCGTCTGGACGGCACTGTATACATCGATCCCGTCCGTCATTGTTTCCTGTATCGGACTGTTTGCGGCGACGTTCGGAGTGGCGCTTTACTCGGACATTGAGATCGTCAGTTCCATGTGTCTGCTTATGGCAAGAGGAGCCGTCATCAGCGGAGTTCTTGTCATATTCGTTCTCCCGGCCATGTTCATGCTGTTTGATAAGATCATCTGCAAAACTACGCTGGGTATGTCTAAAATCAAGGAGGTTTCTGTTCATGAATAAGTTATCCCGAAAAATATCTGCTCTTATTCTCTGCGCCGCGCTGTGCCTTTCCTGCACAGCTTCGGCTTTTGCCGCGGAAGAAGGCATAGGAGAAGTTAAAGAATTCGTCAAGGATGAGACGGTATACGTCCTTGCAGAGCCTGACGGCGGCGTTCGCAGGATCATCGTAAGCGACTGGATAAAAAATACGCCCCGCGCGGACTCCATTGCCGATTTCACGGAGCTTACGGAGCTTGAAAACGTAAAAGGCGATGAAGAGTGTACAATCAGCGAGAATACAGCGGTATGGGACGCCCGGGGAAATGATATATATTATCAGGGGAAAACGGGAAAAGACCTGCCGGTAGAGTTAACGGTTTCCTATGAGCTCGACGGCAAAAAAGTGTCTGCGGAGGAGATCGCCGGAAAAAGCGGCAAGGTCAGCATTCGTTTTGATTACAAAAACAGACAGCGGGAAACGGTAACGCTTGACGGGAAAGAAGAAAAGCTGTATGTCCCCTTTGCCGTACTCACAGGCGCTCTGCTGGATAATGAGCATTTCCGCAATGTAACGGTGTCAAACGGCAGGCTCGTCAATGACGGAGACCGTACAGCCGTTGTCGGCTTTGCGTTCCCCGGTTTGCAGGAAAACCTCAACATCGGCAAAGACAAGCTCGAACTTCCGGATCACGTGGAGATCACAGCCGATGTTACCGATTTCTCTCTGGGAATGACTGTCACCGTGGCGGTAAACAGTCTCTTCGACAGTCTTGACGCGGCAAAATTTGATTCCGTTGACGGAATGACGGATTCCGTGGGTGAGCTGGCCGCCGGAATGGAACAGCTTCTGGACGGCTCCTCCGCCCTGTCTGCCGGGCTGAGCACCTTGCTTGATAAATCGAAAGAACTGACCGCAGGGATCGATCAGCTTGCCGGCGGAGCCAAAGCGTTAAAGGACGGAACCGTTTCCCTTGATGACGGCGCCGGTCAGGTAAAGGTCGGTTCCGCCGAGCTCTCGACCGGGCTTGACACCTTAAAGAGCAACAATGACGCGCTGAACAACGGAGCAAAACAGGTGTTTGAAACGCTTCTTTCCACCGCGGAAACGCAGATCACAGCCGGTGGAATTGCAGTCCCGGCATTAACGATCGACAATTATTCTCAGGTTTTAGACGAGATAATTGACTCCCTTGATGAGGATGCGGTTTACGCTCAGGCTCTCGCGCAGGTCACCGCCGCCGTAGAAGAAAACCGACCGCTGATCGTCGAAAAAGTCACGGCAGCCGTCCGGGAGCAGGCGGAAGCGCAGGTTATGGCCGCCGTGCGTGAGCAGGTTTCAGACGGTGTTGTCTCCGCTGTACGGGAACAGGTGTCCGAGAAGGTCATCCTCAGTGCTGCGCGAATGAGCAAGGCGGATTATGAAGCCGCCGTTTCTGCCGGAGCGATACCGGAAGAGAACGAAACTGCTGTTTCTGCCGCCATCGAAGCGCAGATGCAGACAGAGGAAGTGCAGGCGCTGATTGAAGCAACCATCGCCGAGAAAATGGGAAGCGATGAAATACGCTCTGCCGTCAAAGCCAATACCGATGCACAGATGCAGACCGAAGCTGTGCAGAAAACGATCTCGGACAATGTTGAGACGCAGATAACAAAAGCGATTTCGGACAATATGGCCTCCGATGAAGTTCAGTCCCGGCTTACAGCCGCTTCGGAAGGCGCAAAGTCTATCGCTGCACTGAAAAGCTCGCTGGACAGCTTCAATACGTTTTATCTCGGGCTGCTATCTTACACCGAGAGTGTGGCCTCTGCTGCGGACGGTGCGTCTGCCCTGGCTGCAGGAGCTTCTGATCTGAAAGACGGAACATCACAGCTTAAAGACGGTGCGTCCGCGCTCAATGACGGAATTACGGAGATGAAAGATGCTTCTCCCGCTTTAACGGAGGGCGTCTCTCAGCTGAAAGACGGCGCGATGCAGTTAAGCGACGGACTTATAAAATTCAATGAGGAGGGTATTCAGAAGATCATTGACCTTGTAAACGGCGATCTGGATGATCTTGCCGCAAGGCTTCGGGCAACGATCGAGGCGTCGTGGAAATACCGCAATTTCTCCGGTATCAACGATAATATGGACGGGCAGGTAAAATTCGTATATAGGACGGACGAAATAAACTAATTATTATATGTCATTATATAACCCTGCATCGACATCTGTGGTGCAGGGTTTTCCTTTTCCCGTGTTTCCATCTCTGCGGTAATAGGTTTGCATGAAAAAATACAGAAAAATGCAAATTCAGGCTTGACAAACACGCTCTCCTGTAGTATCCTATCATAGCGCTCCGAAGACAGCAGGTGGAATCCGTTCCGTAAATCCTGCCGAGGACATTTACAATTTACCGATTGTTTATGTGCCTTCGCGTCTTTTGATGCGGAGGATTTCTTTTTGGGCGTGACCACTTTTACGGAGGTGAAAAACACACATGCCAAACGCAAAGGTTCTTAGCGAAAAGCAGGCAATCGTGGCTGCACTGTCCGAGCGTATCAAGAACGCAAGTTCCGGTCTTCTGGTTGACTATAAGGGAATTACCGTCGCAGAAGATACCGCACTTCGTACCGAGCTGCGCAAGGAAGGCGTAGAGTACACTGTCGTCAAGAACACCCTTACCAGAAAGGCTCTGGACACCCTCGGAATGGACGGGCTCAATGCTCATCTCGAAGGCACCACCTCTCTGGCAACCGCAGCAAACGACCCCATCGCTCCTTTCCGTATCATTGCGGATTACAGCAAGAAGCTGGGCGACCGTTTCAACGTAAAGGCTGCATTCCTGGAGGGTCAGGTACTGAGCGCAGCAGACATCGAGTCTCTGTCCGCTCTGACTTCCAAGAACGACCTGTACGCAAAACTGGCCGGTTCTCTCAACGCGATCATCGCAGGTCTCGCAGTCAGCCTCGGCGAGGTCTATGCACAGAAGGGCGGCGTCCTGGAGGATGCACCCGAGGCAGCAGAGTAATCTGCAATTTACATTATTTATTTGGAGGATAATTGATTATGGCAAGCGAAAAAAGCGTAGCTATTCTTGAAGAGATCAAGGCTCTGTCCGTTCTGGAGCTCAAGGATCTGATCGACGGCATTTGCGAGACCTTCGGTGTCTCCGCAGTCGCAGCAGCAGCCGGTCCCGCAGCAGCCGCAGAGGTTGTTGAAGAGAAGACCGAGTTTGACGTTGTTATGACCAGCTTCGGTGCTGAGAAGATCAAGGTCATCAAGGAGATCCGCGGCATCACCGGTCTCGGTCTTGCTGAGGCAAAGGCTCTTGTTGAAGGCGTTCCCGCAAAGGTCAAGGAAGGCATCTCCAAGGAAGACGCAGAAGCTCTCAAGGCACAGCTCGAAGCTGTCGGCGCAACCGTCGAGCTCAAGTAATTACAGGATCACACGAAATAGGGGCTGTAAAAAAGTCTCGCAAGCTAAAGCAGAGCGATGTTTTCTCCATCGCTCTGCTTTAGCTTGCGAGACTT
>JAZLGK010000025.1:0-3320 GCA_045616265.1 Candidatus Limivicinus sp.
GTTTGGTCTCTTTGTTTGTGATGATTCAATTATACCACAAAATCGAGTGAATTTCTTCCCTTTTTTTATTCTTTTTTTCTTGTTTACCTACTTTTTTACTTGGCGTTTTCCTGCGGATAACTTTTCACCGAAACTCAAGTATCATATGTTCTGCCTCCATGTGGCGATCCCGCTGCTGGCCATCATCGTGCAGTTCATTCTTAAGAAAACCCGTCTCGGTACCAATCTCTACGCCATCGGTGCCAACCGTGTTTCCGCTGAGATTAGCGGCATCAGCTTTGTAAAAACCAAGATGGCGGCTTTCCTCATCTCCGGTATCTGCTCCTTTGTGGCGGCGCTTTTCTTCTTAGGTAAGTCCCGTGCGGCCGAACTGGGTGGAGGAGTCGGCTACGAATTTAAGGCCATTTCCGCAACGGTCATCGGCGGCTGCGCGTTCTCCGGCGGACGAGGAGATGTTTTAGGCACGGTCATCGGAGTTCTCTTCATGCGTGTGCTGGAAAACGGCATCCTGAAATTCGGCTTCCCGACCCAGACCCAGCAGGTCATCACAGGTATCGTTATCGTTGCCATGCTGATCTTCGATGCATTCTATAATGAGTTCATGACCGAGAAATCCCGCCGCAAAGCCGCTGCGCAGCGTGAGAAAAAGGAGGCCATGGCATGAGCAATGAAAACATCATTGAAATGAAGGGAATTGTCAAGGAATTCTCTCATGTAAAGGCGCTCAAGGGCGTTGATTTCAGTGTGAAAAAGGTTGAAGTCCACGCGCTTCTCGGCGAAAACGGTGCAGGCAAATCCACGCTGATTAAAATTCTCACCGGTGTTTACCCCAAAGACGGCGGCGAAATATTCTTCGACGGCAATCCGGTGGAGATCAATGAGCGTGAGGATGCCAGCAAACTCGGCATCGCTGTCATTTTCCAGGAATTTTCCCTTATTCCCACCCTCTCCGTGACTCAGAACATCATGCTGGGTAAAGAGATACATAAATTCGGCATTCTCAATAAAAAGGCCATGCATAAGGAAATCGAAGAGCTTATCAAGCGCTTTGACTTCCCTCTCAAGCCGGACGATATCATTGAGACTCTGTCCGTTGCTCAGAAGCAGATGGTTGAGATCCTCAAGGCTCTGTCCACCGATGCAAGACTGATCGTTATGGACGAGCCCACAGCCTCCCTTTCCGCCAAGGAGAGCGAGATGCTCTACAAGATCATTCACCAGCTTCGTGAGCGCGGTGTTTCCATCATCTACATCTCCCACCGTCTGGAAGAAGTCTTTGCTCTTTCCGACCGCATCACTGTTCTGCGTGACGGTCAGTTGGAGGGTGTTATCGAACATGAGGATATCGTGCCCGATAAGGTCGTCAAAATGATGATCGGCAAGGAGCTGAGCGATGCTACCGCCAGTCGTCCTCTCGCAGTCAGCGATAAGGAAACTGTACTTGAGGTCAAGGACCTTTGCAGCCTCGGTAAGTTTGAGCATGTCAGCTTTGATGTCAAAGTCGGCGAGGTGCTTGTTTTCACCGGTCTTGTTGGTGCTGGCCGTACTGAGGTGCTGCGTGCGATCTTCGGCGCGGATAAGTTCGACTCCGGTGAAGTGCTTTTCCACGGCGAGCCTCTGCCGAAATCCACCGGCAAGGTCATCGCCAAGGGCTTCGGTCTGATTCCGGAGGACAGACGTACACAGGGCTTCATCCCCCTGCTGACCGTTGAAAAGAATGTCGCCAGCACGAACTATGATACGCTCAGCAAGAACGGTTTCGTCATCCGGCAGAAGGAAAAGGAGATCGGCGAACAGGCTGTTGACGTAGTAGACCTCCGCCCGAGAAATTCTCAGATACCCGTTGGCAATCTCTCCGGCGGAAACCAGCAGAAAGCAGTTCTTGCCAAGTGGCTGATGCGCGATCTGAAGGTCGTCCTCATTGACGAGCCCACGGTCGGTATCGACATCGGCGCAAAGGATGAAATTTACAATTTCGTGGAAGATCTGGCTTCCAAGGGTGTTGCGGTCATTCTCGTCTCCTCCGACGTTGCCGAGGTTCTGCGCGTAGCCCACCGTATCATAGTCATGAAAGAAGGCAAGATCATCCATGAGTTCAATAACGGTGTTGTGACTCAGGAGGATGTCCTTCTCACCTGCTCAGGAATTGTTCCCGAAGTACAGGAGGCATAACGATGAATAGATTAAAAGAAAACAAGTTTCTGAAGGCTCTTCTGGATAAAAAGCGCCTGTTGGTGCTGCTGGGACTCATTCTGCTTTTCACCATTCTTCTGCCCGGAAAATTCTTTACCGGCAACAACTTCCGCAATATTCTCTATGCCATCTCCCTGCAGGGTATTATGATCTGCGGCGCGACTTTCCCTGTACTGCTTGCCGGAATTGACCGTACCGTTTCCGGTACAGCCGCTCTTGCCGGTGCCGCCTGCTGCACCACCATTGTAAAGTATGGTTTCACATGGCAGGGCATCGTCCTCGGCGTACTGCTCGGCCTTGCCGCCGGTGCTCTCAGCGGTCTTTTCCACGGTCTTGTCCTCAGCCGCTTTGAGATCCCCGCTTTTCTGCTCACCCTCGCTACCTCTGAGATCCTGTACGGTCTTGTGCAGGGCGTCACCGGAAACCAGCTCATCAACGTCATGAAGGCGGATGCTTTCAACTGGGTCGGTTCGTCCAGAATTCTCGGTCTCCCTGTTCCCGTATACATTCTCGCCCTCTGCTTCCTGTTTACCTATATTATGCTGAACAAAACGGTTTACGGCAGATATCTCTACTGTGTCGGCGGCAATAAGCAGGCAGCTCATCTCAGCGGTATCAACGTAAAGAAGATCATCATTATTGCCTATGTGATCAGCGGTATTATGGGTGCTCTCAGCGGTCTCGTGCTTTCCAGCATGAACCAGCAGGCCTCCGCATCGCAGGCCAAGGGCTATGAAAATGACGTTCTGGCGGCTATCGTTGTGGGCGGCGTTTCTCTCCGCGGCGGCGCAGGTACCATTCAGGGCGCTATGGTTGGCGCTCTGCTGGTGGGTGTTCTTACCAACGGTCTCCAGCTTCTGGGTGTTGATCCGGTCTATCATGACCTCATCAAAGGCATTATCATCATCTTTGCCGTTGCTGTTGATATGTATGCTGACTACAAGAACTCCGGTCTTAAAAAAGGTGGTCTGTTCAAGCATCATAAGAAAGCGGCAGCAAACTGAACTTTTAAGGTTCTATCCCAAACTGTTGACATAGAGCCTTAATAAAAATGTTGGGTGCAGCTCACCTTGAAGCGGTGGCTGCCCCAACATTTATTTTTAAACCGCTAATTTATGCTGATCTGT
>JAZLGK010000026.1:0-20755 GCA_045616265.1 Candidatus Limivicinus sp.
GCAGATGGCGAGAGAAAATGGGTTCTGATGAAGGCATTTTTTCGCAGGAATACTTTGTGTATTGCAAGAAAAAATGACAAAATCTGAGCACATTTTATCCGTCAGCTGCCGCAGACGTATTGTGCGGTGTTGCCTTAATAATCATTTTTTCAGGAGCGGAAATGAAACGTAATTTCTGTTTGATACTCGCAGCGGTGCTTGCGCTTATGCTGCTGACAGGCTGTGGGAAAAAGGAAACAAGTACGGATACGCCGTCCAATATCGGCAGTATAGAAGATATCGTTCCCGGGGAAGCGCCCTCCCCTCAGGGCACGGAAAAGATATCCATGCAGTATAACAGCCTCGACGAGGGCAACAAGGACGAGATCGAGCAGGTGCGCAGCGAGCTTGAATCCGTCGCACGAAGCTGTATGGATATTTATGAAACAGCCGACCGCGGGACGGCGAAAAACGTCGTCCTCTCTCCCGATACCGTGCGGGCCATGGTAGACAGGATCGGGCAGCAGGGCTTTGCGGCAGTGGACTTTGCCGGGAATCTCGATATGCGCTGTCCCGAATCGATCGAATTCTTCGGCACCACCATTGACGGCGTCAAGGATACCTCCGTCTCTTATTATATGGTCTACAATGACGGACAGATCAGCGTCTACCATCTCGGCCGGCAGAGCGGACTCTGGTATCTGATCGCCATGTCCTGCGGCTGGGATAAAAACTGCAAGCCGGTCATTCTCACCGAAGGACGCTATGTGATCGGCGGGGTGAAATACACCGAAAAGGGCTGGCTTATTTACAGCCGCGACACGGAAAGCTTTGACGACAACCAGCGTTCCAACACCAATTCCTACGTTTTTATCCGGGTAAAGCCCTGCGACGTGCAGAAAAAAGCCCTCTGCGACAAGTATATCAAGCCCATCGGGTATTTTGAGAACAACCTCTTTACAACCAACTGGTCGCAGACCGACTTCACGCCCATTGACTTCAACAGTCTTTTCTCCATGCTCTTCGGTATGTATAACGGCACATCATCTTTGACCGCCTCCAACATGGAAAGCTACTTTTCTTCGGTCGAAGGTACGCGGCTTGCACTGATCCCCACAGAATCCTTTGAGCGCACGGTTCAGCGCTATTTTAACATCGATTCCTCCGTTCTCAAGGCTATCTCCGATTATAGCTTTGAGCGAGGCGGCTACTATTTCTTCGGCTATGCGGACGGCATTTATAATGTCACTCCCCGCTTCCCGGAACCGGAGGTAACGGAGTTTTGGTACAATTCCGACGGAAGTCTCACCATGCGCGTGGACGCGGTCTTTCAATGGTACGGTACCGACAGAGCTTTTTCCCACGATGTCACCGTGATGGACACCTCGGACGGGTTCCGCTATATCTCCAACACTCTTTACACCGATGACAGCAGCATCCTTCCACAGAGTAAAATTTCTACACTTCTCAACATAGAGCTGGAAAAAATAAAATAATACCGTTCTGCGGCAGATAGTCGAATGGATTATTTGCCGCAGTTTTCTATATTTGCCATGAAAACACCACGTAATATATGCTGATACCATTCTTCAATAGTTTTTTTCGTTTTATTGAAGAATAGTATTGCGTCGACATTATTTTACCATTTCGAAAAGATTTTAGTAAATATTTTCCACTATTATGCGGCTTTGTTTTACTATTCTCAGCAAAATTACACTATAATATAAAAAATTCTATTTCGGTGGTGCGCAGAATGGATAAAAATGAACTGGAATTCAAGAATCTGTTCAATATGGACGAATGGAAAAGGCTTCTTACGAGCCTTTCCGAGGCCTTTGGCGTCTCCGCCGCGATGGTGGACTACAAGGGCGTCCTCGCTTTTGATGTTATTAACTGCTGTGAGTTCTGTCAGGCCATCATGTCCAACCCGGTCGGAAAAAAACGCTGTATAAAAAGCGCCCTGCTCAGCGGTCTGGAAGCAATGAGACTGGACAAACCTCTTATAACATACTGCCATGCCGGACTTGCGATCGGCGTTTTGCCGGTCATGATCAACGAAAAATACATCGGTTCGGTGTGCTTCGGGCAGATCATTCTGGAAGGAGATTCCGCTCGGGACAGAGATGCCTCTGTTTTAGGGGAACGCAGTTGGATCCGGGACGGTGAAATGGACGAACTGAAAGACTATCTGACAGAGCTTTTCCGTAAGATCCCCCAAATGAAGAAGGAGAGTTTTTACCGGATCATCGAGGCCATGAGCTGTCTGCTCCGCTATACGACTGATCGCGCGGTCGAGTTCAAAAACGAAAAACAGACCTATGAGTGGATCCTTAAGAACGCCATAACTCCGCTTTTTGATTCGGCAAACGACCTCTCCGCCTCTCTTCCCGCTAAATCTGCTCCGTCAAGTGTCGGCATCCGGAGCGATAATCAGCTTTATCCTGCCGTACTCTACATTGAACAGCATCCTGAGGAAGCCGTCACCATGCACGATATGGCGGAGCTATGCCATCTCAGCCACAGTTATTTCTCCAAACTATGGCTGCGGAATATGGGCGAGAACTTTACGGTCTATGTCAATCGGCGAAAAACAGAACTCGCAAAAGAGCTGCTTCAGAATAGCTCCGGCAGCATAAGCTTCATTTCCTCCTCGCTCGGCTTTTCCGACACCAGTTATTTCATCAAGGTTTTCAAAAAGATCGAGGGAATCACTCCTCTGGCTTACAGGCAGCATAAATACTTGCAAAAATAGCGTTTTGGATGTATTATATGACTATGGAAGATATTACCGCAAGGCATCTTTCCGACGGGGAGGGTTTTCGGTAATTTCAAATCACAGCAATCAGGTAATATACCAATGGATACTGCAAAACTGAAAAACTGCGAACTTTTTCTGTTTGATATGGATGGGACGCTTTATCTGGGGGACAATGTATTCCCCGGCGCGATCGAGCTGATGAATGACCTGCCCGCGCTCGGGAAAAAATATATTTATCTCACCAATAATTCCTCCCGCGCCGGAAACGACTATATCACCCGTCTGAAACGCCTCGGGTTTCCGTGCGAGCGTGAAAACGTCTTCACCTCCGGCATGGCGACGGGTATGTTTCTCAATCAGCGTTTCCCCGGGGCAAGCGTTTATCTCGCCGGGACAAAGGCGTTTTATAAAGAGCTTGAAAGCTACGGCATAAGCCTTGTCAACGATGAAAACGGTCATACGGACGCAGACAGGGTTGACGTTGTCGTGCAGGGCTTTGATACGGAGCTTGTGTATGAAAAGCTCGACAAAGCCTGCCATTTTCTCCGCCGCGGCGCGGAATTTATTGCCGCTAACCCCGACTGGGTATGCCCCATGCCCGACGATGAGGTTTTGCCGGACTGCGGCTCTATCTGTGCGCTGCTCACAGCCTCCAGCGGAAAAAAGCCGAATTACATCGGCAAACCGAACCGCAATATGGTGGACGTGATCTCCGCCATGACCGGGATACCCAATGAAAGAATCTGCTGTGTTGGCGACAGGCTCTATACGGATATCGCCGTGGCGCAGAATGCGCTTGCCGTCTCCGCGCTTGTGCTCTCCGGAGAGACGACACGTGAAATGGCCGACGCCGCCGAACGTCAGCCGGACTATATTCTTGCCGACGTGTGTGAACTGCACGGTCTGCTGAAAAATTAAACGGGATATAAAGGGCGCGCTTTACAGGGCGTGCCCTGAATTTATTATGATGAAAACAGTTTATATTTTCCCTGTTCTGCTCGCTCTTCTCCTTGCCGGGTTTGCGCTCCGACTGCCTGACCTGCCTTCCTGCCCTCTGCCGTCTGAAGAGAAGCCTCACAAAAAGGTACTTGACAGAGTTGACCTTCTCCTTATGGCGCTTATAACGATCGCCTACGGCTGCGTCGCCTTTACCGGTCTTGGCAGCCGCAATTCCCCCGAAAGCTTTGTTCTCATGCAGGACGCCACCGCCGTCGTTGAGCTTCCCGGAGATGTGTATCCCTCAAAGATCATGCTGTTCTGCGGTGTTGGCGAGGGCTTCTATTCCGTTGAGTTTTCTCCGGACGGCTTACATTGGGAAGAACTTTCCGATTATGAGCAGGACTATATCAGTGTTCTGAAATGGAACGAATATACCCCAAGCTCCTCTTACACTCCGAAGTATGTGCGCTTTACCGGGTACGGGCCCGTATATCTGGGCGAGGCGGCAATGTATGACGGTGACGGCAAGCAGATCACACTCTCTCCCGCCGACAACAGCGCCGCATCCCTCCTTATCACGGATGAGCAGAACACCGCACAGTCAAAGCCGCATTTTCTCAACTCCACCTACTTCGATGAGATCTATCATCCCCGGACAGCTTGGGAGCATCTCAACGGCGTCCGCCCCTATGAGGTCTCTCATCCGCCGCTCGGCAAGCTGCTGATCGCGCTTGGCGTGCATATTTTCGGCATGACTCCCTTCGGATGGCGCTTCACGGGTACCTTTTTCGGAGTGCTGATGCTTCCCGTCATCTACATCTTCTCCAAAAAAATGTTCGGCGGGAGAAGCGTCCCCACGGCGGCGACGATCGTGCTGGCATCCGATTTCATGCACTTTGTGCAGACAAGAATTGCCACGATCGATACCTACGGTGTGTTTTTCACTCTCCTGATGTATCTTTTCATGTATCTGTTCACAGAACATGAAAACCGCGGCAGGCACCGTCGTGCCCTGCTGTATCTGGCACTGTCCGGCGTATCCTTCGGGCTCGGCGCCGCATCGAAATGGACAGGCATCTATGCCGGCGGAGGACTCGCGGTCATCTGGGTGCTGTTCTGGATATTCAACCGGAAACGCGGTTTCCGGGATTTTGCGAAAAACGCTCTTTTCTGCGTTGTGTTCTTTGTCATCGTCCCGGCAATGATCTATTATGTCAGCTACGCCGCTTATGGCATAGCCGAGGGGATGCATGGGCTCGGCATGTTCTTTAAAAAAGAATATTTCGATATAGTAATGAATAATCAGCAGTTTATGTTCAGCTATCACGCCGGTCTTGTGGCGGAGCACCCCTATTCATCCAAATGGTATCAATGGCTGCTGGATATCCGCCCGATCCTCTACTACCTTGAGTATTATAATGACGGTACGCGCTCTGCCTTCGGCGCTTTCGTAAATCCCGCCCTCTGCTGGGGCGGCCTGCTGTCACTGTTTGTACTGGTCTATACCGCCTTTTTCCGGAAGGACAGGCAGGCACTTTTTATTCTGATCGCCTTCCTTGCTCAGCTTCTGCCGTGGGCCCTGGTGCCGCGCCTCACGTTCGCGTATCACTATTTCCCCTGCACCGTATTTCTTGTGCTGTCCCTCGGGTATGTATTGAAGCTCATGCGGCTCGGCAGGGAGAAGTGGATAATCTATGTCGGCGGCTTTGCGGCGGTTTCCGTACTTTTGTTTATTATGTTCTACCCGGCATTGAGCGGAACAGCGGTTCGCGGCAGCTATGCCGACAGCTTCCTTGCATGGCTCCCCACCTGGCCTTTCTGAACAACAATTGCAGGTGTCAACAATTCTTTCAAGGAGATATAGAAATGAACAAGAAAATAAAGCTTCTGGACGGAGCCGCCGGGACGGTGCTCTGGGATCTGGCGGAGAAAAACGGCATCGCAAAGGTGCCCGTGTGGAAATACAACATCGAGCATCCCGAGCTCGTCCGGCAGCTCCACCGCAGTTATATCGATGTGGGCTGTAATTACATTCAGACGAACACCTTCAGCGCCAATCCCCCCGCCGTGGCGCGGGATTCGGACTATACCTGCGAAGAGGTCGTCACCGCCGCGGCAAAGATCGCTCTGGAGGAAGCCGCCGGAACAGAGGCAAAGGTCTATCTCTCCTTCGGTCCCCCCACTGTTCTGCTTGAGCCCTACGGCGATCTGGAGGAAGATGAAGCCTACGATATGTTCTATCGCATGACCGAAGCCGGGATGAAAGCCGGGATCGGGACGGTGGCTTTCGAGACCTTCATGGACATTGAGATGATGCGCATTGCCGCCTCCGCCGCGAAAAAACTCGGCGCGGAGGTCTTCTGCTCGCTGACCTTTGAAGGTCGCCGCCGTACCATGATGGGAAACAGCGTACAGCAGATCGTTGAGACGCTGGAGGAGATCGGCGTTGACGCTGTGGGCATGAACTGCTCCCACGGCCCTGTGCAGGCGCTTGAGATCATCGAGGAATACTCGACCGTCACAAAGCTTCCCCTTTACTACAAGCCCAACGCCGGCGTCGGAGAAAACTACTCCGCCGAACAGTTTGCCCGCGAGGTCGCTCCCGCCCTCGATTATGTATCCTACGTCGGCGGCTGCTGCGGCTGCGACGCGGAATATATCCGGGCGCTGGGAACACTGATCCGGTAATATCAGGATCCTCTTCCGAATATAATATATAAGGAATATTATGTGAGGAGTACTTATGAGAAGGAAGCCGATCAGAATATTTTTAACGCTCGCGGCGGTCATCGCTGTGTGTGCCGGAATTATTTTTCTGCTGGGAGAGGTTTACTCTGTGCATCGCAATACCGAAGCATACCGACTTCTCTCGCAGGGAGAATATGAGAAAGCGCGGAATATCTTTTCCTCTCTCGGCGACGACGCCATGGTTAAGCGCTGTGACGAGCTCATTGAACACCGCATCTATCTGGATGCAGCGTGGCTTATGCAGTCCGGAGATTATGAAGCGGCAAAAGAGCTTCTCATAAGCGTTTCCGGACATCCGGACGCGGCGGCGCTGATAACGGAGTGCGAATATCTTTCTGCCTGTAAGCTCGAAAACGGCGGCGAATATCTGAGTGCTCTGAAAGCCTTTGAAGCTCTGGGAAATTATTCGGACAGCGCGGAAAAGACCGCCCGACTGAAAAACAGGCTCTATACTCAGGGCTTTGATCTTGCAAATAACGGTGATTTTTCCCGCGCGCACGCGATATTCGATGCGTTGGGAGAGTATCTTGACAGCAAAACGATGTCGGAGCGCGCTCTTGCAAGACTCACCATGGCGCAGGACAGCGGCAAAAACATTATCGACCCGGACAATCTTTTCTCCTCCTTCCCCATGGGGAAGCTGTATATTGCCGACATCGGCTATGTTTTCGTCCCCGAAAAGCGCGGTGACAGCACCGAATTTCTGATTTTCTTCCCCGGCGGGAGAGATATCGAGGAACCGAGAGACTATATTTACAACTGCATTGAGACCTCCTCCGAGGACACGGTGATTCTTTTCCTCTACAAAAACGGGCTGACCGATATGAAAAGCAAGGCAGAAGCCGCTCTTAATACTTTAAAAAAAGCGGCAGGCGAGTGTTCGCTGACGCTGAAGGCTCCGCTTCTGTGCGGCACAAGCATGGGTGCCTATCCCGCCATGCACGCAGCGGCATATTACCGGGAAAACTACGGTCTGAGCGTCCCGAAGGTTCTCTGCTTTGACGCGGGTGCGGACTGGGAGGACAGAGAGCTTACTCTCTCCGCCTACGAATGCGCACAGCTTGCGAAGACCGAAACGGAATTCTGGCTCTTCGAGCAATACGGCGTCGGCATGAACCGGGACGGGATCAACCTCATGGCGGCCTCCGGGTGCCATGTGACGATGATGGTTTGTGCCAATCAGGATCACAATTCCATTCTGTATGACGCCATAAACTGCGGTATGATAAACTGGGCCTTCGGTCGAAGAGAAGAGATTGTTTCAAATAATTACACCTATGTACCTTTAGACCCGTATTCAACTTATCCCGACTGATAAAAGCAGCCTGCCAGATTTCTCTGACAGGCTGCTTTTATTGAAGAACAGTATCACTTGTTTTCTTCGTCGTCCCGGACTTCATAAACATCCGCGTCCTGCACATTGTTTTTCTTTGCGGCGGCCTCGGCGGCAAGGTCGAGCACCTTGTCTTTGATATTGTCCGCGAGCTTTACGGCGGTGTCCTTGAGCTTATCTCCGTCTCCGGGTTTTACGACGTTGATGATCTCATTGTTTGTTTTGACGACCTCCACGGTGCATCCGATGGCAACGGTGGTCAGCGCGCCGATGATGAGCAGCCATTTTGCTGCGGCAAGCATCACGACACCGCCCACGACGCCCGCGTTTACCGGGATGTTGACGATCTCACTGCCGTCCTTTGCCCGGATGATGATGCGGGAGACATTTCCCTTTGCCACAAGCTCTCTGAGCTTTTCAACGACTGTATCTATCATATTTTTGTCCATTTTGTTCTCTCCTTTTGTTCTATGGCAACACCGCACAATACGTCTGCGGCAGCTGACGGATAAAATGTGCTCAGATTTTGTCATTTTTTCTTGCAATACACAAAGTATTCCTGCGAAAAAATGCCTTCATCATAAGTGAGCGTTCAAATCTTCGGTTTGGCTTACGCGAACTTATGCAAAGCTGAACCCATTTTCTCTCGCCATCTGCTCTTGCCGCATTATGCGGTATTGCCTTAACTGTTAGGCGGACGCAAAAAACTCCCCCGTTTCAACAGCGAGGGAGTTTGGCATCTTTGAACATCATTTCCGGTTATTGTAATTTTTATTCTATCGGTTCAAAATCCGCCGCACCGTGTTTGCAGAGTGGGCACACAAAATCTTCGGGAAGTTCATCCCCCTCGTAAACATATCCGCATATCTTGCATACATAGCCTTTTTTGCCTTCGGTTTTCGGTTTGGGCTTGACGTTGTTCTGATAATAGGTATAGGTCATCGTCTCTTTGTCGGAGATCACACGGGCTTCGGTAACGGAGCAGATAAACATGCCGTGCGTATCAAGGTCAATATACTGCTCAACCTTTAAGGACATAAACGAATTGATGTATTTCGGCAGGAACGCAAGACCGTTATCCGAGCGCAGCGGTGTGCAGTCCGCAAATTTATCGACGGTTCTGCCGCTCTTAAAGCCGAACGCCTCAAAAACGGAAAACGGAGCATCGACAGAAAGACAGTTTACGTTCATGATGCCTGTCTGCTTAATGATGTGGTGCGAGTAATTCTGCTTGTTGATGCAGACAGCGATCCGCTTCGGCGTACTGGTGACCTGCGAAACCGTGTTGACGATCAAACCGTTATCTTTTTTGCCGTCATGGGATGTAACCACATAAAGCCCGTAGCCAATGTTAAAGAGAGCCGTTAAGTCGTTCTTGTTGGCCGTTTCACCGTTCTGCGCGACGTATTCCTTTGTCAGTTCTTCTGCAAGAGCATTAAGCTGCTCTTTGCTTTCGTCGTTGAGTGCGGACATGATCTTTACCGTTGTCTCGGTATAAGTGATATTCTTGCACCCGTCCAGCATCGCTTTCATCGTTCTTGCCGCCTGCGGCGCCCAGGAACCGTTCTCCATCAGAGCAACCGTTTTGTTCTTAAAGCCGCGCTCGGTCAGATGATGGATAAATTCCTTCATAAACGGGAAAATATCCGCGTTGTAGGTCGTCGTAGCCAGAACGATTTTTCCGTAGCGGAAAGCATCCTCAACACATTCGGCCATATCCTCTCTTGCAAGGTCGTTCAGGACGACCTTGGGGCAGCCGTTTGCTTTCAGCTTTTCAGCGAGCAGTTCAACCGCTTTTTTCGTATTGCCGTATACGGAGGTATAGGCGATCACAATGCCTTCACTTTCAACGCCGTAGGAAGACCAGGTATTATAAAGGTTCAGATAATAGCCGAGATTTTCGGTAAGAACCGGACCGTGCAGGGGGCAGATCGTCTGAACCTCCAGAGCGGCAGCCTTTTTGAGCAGTGACTGTACCTGTGCGCCATACTTTCCGACGATACCGAAGTAATACCGCCTTGCCTCGCAGGCCCAGTCTTCTTCTGCATCCAGCGCACCGAATTTGCCGAAGCCGTCTGCGGAAAACAGCACCTTATCCGTGCTGTCATAGGTCACGATAACCTCCGGCCAGTGTACCATCGGAGCCGTTACAAAGGTCAGAGTGTGTCTGCCGAGGGAAAGTGTATCGCCTTCTCCGACAACGATCCTGTGATCCGCAAAGTCCGTACCGAAGAAGTTTTTCATCATGGTGAATGCCTTGGAAGAGGAAACGACCGTCGCCTCCGGGTAGGTATTCATAAAGGAAACGATGTTGGCGGAGTGATCCGGCTCCATGTGCTGAACGATCAGGTAATCCGGCTTTCTGCCGTCGAGAACCTTTGCGAGATTGTCGAGCCACTCGTGAGTGAATTTCCGATCCACCGTATCCATAACGGCGATTTTTTCGTCCAGAATAACATAGGAATTATAAGCTATTCCGTTCGGAACGACGTACTGACCTTCAAACAGATCTATCTGATGGTCATTCACACCTGCATATCTGATGTCCTTGGTAATCTGCATTTTAAATTCTCCTTTTGAATCTTTTCAGCATTTTCGTTTTCATTTATGCTCTGTCAGCCTTTTTTTTACAAATAGTGGAATTCCTTATAATTATAGTTTGATGCCCCGTACAATACAATAGCGTTCAGAGAAACTTTACAATTTCCGTTCATCCTCATTCTGCTTATAGCGAGAGATGCTGCCCCAGGATGTTTTCCCGTTTTTATAACCGAACAGCGCCGTGAAGCGCACAATTGTGAGTACAAAGCGTAAAACCGTCACTTCCAGGACACAAAGCGCCGTAATGCGCAGAGAATCGCCCGGTGTTATGTGCAGGTCAACGGTTTGCGTTCTGGCGAAATAGGCCGTCAATGTGATGATGACCGTGAATAATGCGTAGAGCAGAAAGAACATGACCATGAAACGGGTGTTCACAAGTCCTGCGGCGGCGCTCAGCACGATGGCCGCCACCCCTAAGAGCTCGATCAGGGGCGACATGAGCTCGTACACCAGAAAATACATGTAGGAGACGAGCGATACCAGCCCGTATTTCCCCCGGAACAGCAGGCCGCTGTGCATCGTCATGCTCTCAAAAAGGCCGATGTGCCAGCGCTTTCTCTGACGGATGAGATCTTTGAGCTTTTCAGGTACCTGGGTCCAGCAGATAGCGTCGGAAGCGTAGCAGATACGGTAGTCAATGCCGTTGCTGAGGCAGAACTCATGCAGCTTGACGACGAGCTCCATGTCCTCCCCGAGCGTTCCGGGGCTGTAGCCGCCCAGCGCTGTTACATAATCCTTGCGGAAAAGGCCGAAGGCTCCCGAGATGATCAGCGAGCCATTGAAAGCATCAAATAAGATGCGTGTCGAGAGAAAAGTTCTCTCATATTCGAGCACCTGCATGCAGGCAAGCACGCTTTCGGGCAGCCGGTAACGCGCAACACGCGCATTTTTAATGACCACTCCGTTGGACGGGCGCACAACGCCGCCCACGGCGATCACGTTCTCCGTTTCTATCACGGGATAGACGATGTTCGTGAGGGCGTCATCCTGCAGCTGAGAATCTGCATCCAGACTGATAAAATACGGGTGGGAAGAGATATTGATGCCCAGATTGAGGGCATCGGCCTTCCCTCCGTTTTTCTTTTTCGCAAGGTAGATAGGCACCTTTCTATCCAGGCATTCATAAAAGGCCAGCATCGGCTGAGTTTTGATCTTGCTTTCAATTTGCCGTTCGGACGGGGTAAAATGAAATTCATCCATCAGCACCTGCACGGTGTTGTCCGTAGACCCGTCATCCACCACGATGATCTCAAAATTCGTATAGTCAGAAGCCAGGAGAGAGTACACTGTGTCACGGATGACAAGCTCCTCGTTGTGCGCCGGCACGATGACGGACACCGCCACCATATTGCTCTGCGCAATGAGATGGCGGAAAAAGTGCTGCCGCTTTCTGAGATAGAGACGCGCCGTGCCGATGACGACAGCCAGCAGCAGGAACACCGAATAGAAGATCATATATAGAAGGAAGAAGATCCCAACGATCTTCAAACTATACTGAATCACAAGGAACAGCCCTGAGTTCATGTTCATTTTTATCCCTCCTCTGTGAATTTTCCTTGTTTTGCCCTGCCGGGCCTTTTTCAGCCCCGGCGCTGATATACTCTATGAGCATGGCCTGCATTTCCGGGCCGAAGTCCTCCAGATGGGCGGCAAAGCAGGTGGCAAGCTCCCGCCACTGACCGGCATAATCCTTCAGCCCTTCCAGCAGGAGCCGGCGGGGATGATGAACTCCAGAGCTGTCCAGCCGCAGCAGCGCCTGCAGTACCGGTTCCTCTTCGCCGATGGAATAGATGCAGTGAAGCGCGATCTCCCGCAGATAGAGCTTTTCGTGCGTCACCAAAAAGAGCAGCTCTGTTTTCAGGACTTCGTTTGCTGTGTGATAAAAAAGGCCGAATTTTGCGGCGAGATAGACGATATAGGCAAGCACGATCTCATCCGTCTGCCCGGGATTGCACAGCAGTTTTGCAAAAGCTTCGCCGGACATCTCCCGGAGGCGCTGAGAAAGCTCCGGATCATTCACCGCGGCAGCATCCAGACAGTTTTCCAGCGCCAGCAGACGCTCTTCGGACTTCATTCTCCGCGGCGTGCGAAGAGCCGCCTCTATCCCGGCCGTGTCCGCCGCGAGCCTGCGCACTCTGGCATCACGCCGGCGGAAGATGCCGGCACAGGCGATATCATACAGGATGAGTGCCGCACACACAGCAATAAAACTGACGATCAATGTCTGCACATTCCCGGTGAGATACATCAGCTCCTACCTCCTTTTTCTTCGGCCGGCGCAGCAGTCCACAGCCGCTGCATGACATAATAGGCTTCCTTCAGGCGCTCCTGTGTCGCAGACTTATTGCCGAACTTCGGCAGGCGGTATTCCTCCAGATGGACGCTCTCCTGCTCCGCATCCCCGCAGGTGATGCCCGCATAGATCTCTTCGACTTTCAGGTAGCTCACGCCGTACTGTTCATAGTAATCGTCATGGATCTCACCGCCGGCAGGGTCACTGAAGTTGAGCAGCTGCCAGGGGATGCGAATCTCAATATTCTCCCCTGCCTGATAGAAGTCCGAATTGGAGATATAGCCGCTCTCTGCCGGGTTGCCGCTGCCATAGAGAAATCTGCCGGTGATGTAGGATTCCGCCGTCATCTTCCCATCCGTCCTATCGAGAAGGCCGACCGGGCTTTGCAGGGCCAGACGGATATCCGTGAAGCGGGAGGACGCTTTTTCCGGAATGTTGGCAGCAAGATAGGTGTCAAACCCGTCTACATCTATCGCAAAGGTGGAGCGCAGAGCGTCGTATCGTTCCTGCACAAGGATGCAGGAATCCTCCCTGCCATGGATGCGGATGAGAAAGTCTGCCGGTCGGTCAAACTGCAGGCCGTTTTCTGCGCAGACAGTGCTGCCGCTCTTCGGCGTCACATCAACAGGAATATAAAAGCTGTCGTTCTCAAAATCCATGCCCGGATGATGAATGCGGAAATACAGGTATTTCAAATCACTTTTCACATAGAGCTCGCAGCCATTCTCTGCGGAGAGAAGATCCTCTGTGCTCCACTCGGTGAGGATGCCATCGTTATAGCAGGGGATGTCTTCCGCCACATCAAAGCTCATCAGGCCGAAGAACTGCTCATTCGTCTGATAGTCCGGCCAGTAACAGGTCCGCCGGAGGTTTACGGCGTGCATGGTGTTCCACGTCCGTTTGAACCATTCATCCTGCCAGGTGAAAATGCAGCTTCCCGCGCAGCCGGCTTCCATTATGTCCTCGTAGCAGGCGGCCAGTGCCTCTCCCTGCGCCTGTTCGCTCATGCCGCCCTGATTATAGCCCAGATTTTCATCCCGGGATGCCATCCCGCGGGAGCTCGGCACTCCGAATTCCGAAATGACCACCGGCATCGTGTGGTGCTGCACCAGACCGTGGAGATAGGCCCGGTAGCTGTGCAGCCCGTCTTTCAGCAGATAATCATTTTTGTCTTCAACACCGTAGATGCTCCAGTCATCCAGATAGCTGCCGTAGCTGGGATAATACGGGTAGACGTGGTAGGAGGCGAACTGCCCTGCCAGCGCTTTTTCCGTGCAGCGGATGTGCTCCGTATCCACACTGCAGTATTTGCCGAGATTTCGCTGAATGTCCTCCGGGTAGAGGAAGGGATCGGTGGAGGGCCAGTTGGAAAAGGCAAGCATCCCTCGTAAAGGCGCGGCTTTTCAGCAGCATGGCAAACCACGCGGTGGAAAGGAGATTATGATACTCCGCATCTCCGCTATATTTTCCGCTCCCGGGGAAGGTGCCGGTGCTGATGCTGAACTTCCCGTCTCCGTCAAAGTAGAGGAGCGCTGTGTTCTCCCGGCAGTTACCGGGATAGACCAGCTCGTAGAGGAGGAAGTAATCCACAAAGCACAGCATATTGAGCTGCGGCTTGTATCCATAGAGACGGGAGTCATAGTCATAGGAATAAAGGCTTTTTTCAAAGCGGCTGATCTCCTGACGAATCTCTTCGTCCGTTCTCCCCCCGTGGATCACGACCCTGCTGCTGCGCCCGACGGGGTCAGAATAAGTGTAGTCCACAAAGGTGATGATCTCTTCTGCCGCCGTCTCTGAGGCGGTATCGCCTGCCTCTCCCGGGCGTATCTCCACGGCATATTCGCACAGCGCCCGGGCGCATTCTCTCTGGCTCTGCCGGAACTGAAACAGCTTTCCGTCTTCCTCCATATAAAAGGTTTCCGGCGCACAGGGAAGCAGTTCTCCCGCTAAATTGCGGAAAAGATACTCATTCAGCAGGTAATCGTTTTTTTCCAGCGGGATCCTTTCCCCGGCGCTGTCCGCTTCCGTCAGGGCGGCGATCTCCGTGGGGGCGAAATCGTCCAGATGCTGATGCCGGAAGTTTCTGTCGGCTGTGAACCAGGAGAGCAGGATGGTACAGAGAAGGAGCGCCGCAAAGGCCATCAGGCCGCTCAGCTTACCACTCATCGTTCTGTTCCTCCTTCCCGATGCTCACCGTCTGCACCCCGGGCGTGCTGCGGATAACACCCGCCGGGTCGATTCTTTGCCGCTCCAATCTGCGCAGTACGCCGGAGGATACTTTGTATACGATATTGTAGCTGTCACTGTCCGTTTCGCTGGTGATCAGCCGTGCTTTCTTGCCGAAAAGCTCAAAAACGGCCGCCTGCGCCTCCATCCGGTATGCGCTCTCCCCCCGCACTGCCAAAAGGTATGCCATGTTGTCAATAAGCCGGTAGAAAAGAAAAATGAAGAATATCATCCCGCACATCATGGCTGCGATCATAAACTTCTCTTCTCCGCAGAGTACGCCGCATGCAATTGCCCACACAAGAAAGATTCTCGCATCCTTCACACGCAGGCGGTTCATCTTCCCCACGAAAAGGCCATACATGGCTGTCACGGCCGCAAGGCACAGCACACCGATTCCGCTTGCCGTCCAGATTACCTGTGCGCACAGCAGGGAAGCAACCGGCAAGGATGCGTGAAAAAACGGATCTGTCTGCACATGGGTGTGGGTGATCTGATAGGTAATGTCCACAAACAGACCCATCAGTACACTTGCAAGGGCAACGATGAGCGCCCCCTTCAGAGAAAGGCTGCTGTTGATATGAAAGAATATATGGGTCAGCTCTGTCATGATTATCACCCTGCCTTTCCGCTGTGCGGAAGACACAAAAGGGATAAAACCCGATGTCTCCAGCACAGCTGTCCGAAAATCGTAATAGAATTATTTTCCTGTTATAATGACAGGCAGAAGTTACCGGCCCATGGGGCTCACCTCCCGTGCTTTTTCTTTGCAGGCACAAAATAGCGAAGAGCTTTACTTCGTCTTCACATAGCAATTCATGGGATGGATCATATATTCATTGTAGGGGAAGCGGTCGGTGGTGACATAACCGGCGGGTGCGTCGATCAGCTGAGGGATACGGTTGACAAGCGTGGCGCAGGTCAGTTCCACGGTTGCAGGCTGATTGACGATGCAGGTCGTCTCGGGTTCACCGCAGAGCGTCCAGACGTTTGTGTCAAATTCATCCTTGTTGTAGATTTTTCCGATGCACTCCGTCTCCAATGTGATCCCTTCTTCGGTCATGGTGGTGACGACGGCACGCATACCGGTGGCAAAGCCCGCTTTGACGGTCAGCCCCAGAGTTTCAGACTTCAGATCTTCCTTGTCAATGCAGGGAATACACTTCTGCGTCTGTGAAGTGACATGCAGTCCCAGCTTGCTGCAAAGCCAGCCATTCTGGTTCCACATATAGGAAGGGACATACTCTCCGCTTTCAACCAGAGCTTTGATCTCGTCGGAGGGAAGCTCGTTGTACGCCCCGATCGTCCGCTGAAATTCATCAAAGCTCAGCCCCGCGCCGTGACCTTCCGCAAGGGCGATGCCGTAGTCCTCCACATTGTAGGAGCTGCTGCCGTGAATCTTCGTGATTTTATGAGACGAACCGCAGAGATTGGTGACGAGCGTTCCCCAATAAAGGTCACAGTAGCCGACGCCGGTGAGCGTACAGCTGCCCTCTTTGGCAAGCTTATCCAATTTGGCGGTGAGAGCGGGAGAAGAATTCCAGGGGTAGAGAGCTTCTTCACAGGTCGTGATGGCATTGATGCCGTGCTTTGCACAAATCGTAAAGATCTCTTCCAGTTCGGCAACCGTACTGCGTGTTGCTATGATGCAAACGTCAGGTCTGAGTTCACCAAGGCGCTTATCCGCGTTGGCGGAATCCTCCACCGTCACGCCGACGAAGGGATAACCGTTGCCGATGATCTCGGATACATCCTTGCCGATATGGTTTTTATTGCGGCAGAAAGCACCGACAAGCTCTGCGTCATGCTCCAGAACATAACGCATCAGATAACGACTCATTTTTCCCGCTCCGTACTGAGCGATTCTGACTTTTCGATTCATAATGGTTCCTCCTTAAATTATTCGATTTATGTTTTACCGTATCAGTGCTCTGGGCTGCTCTGTGTTTCTTCATTGACCGGCTGAAACGCCGATTTAGGAGCGCCGCAGCGGGGACAGCACCAGTCCTTCGGGAGCTTTCTGAATTTAACCCCTTCTTTTTCTTCATCATAAATATAGCCGCAGGCTGTGCATATATATTTCATGTTCAATCTCCTTTCATATTCTGGTTATCATAGCTTCGATCTCTTCCGCGCTGCGGAAGCCGGTGAAGCGGTCAGTGGGTCTTCCGTTTTTGAAAAAGATGACCGTGGGTATTTCGTCTATGCCGTATCTGTCGGACAGCTCCTTCTCATCGTCCACATTCACCCTGCAGACGCGGATGATTCCGACGTAGTCCTCGCTGATATCGTCAAGAACAGCTGACAGCATTCTGCAGGGAGTACACCATGGAGCAAAGAAGTCCAGCAGTACAGGCATTTCCGACTGAAGGATCTCCCTTTGGAAATTTGCCGTGTTGATTCCGTCACACATTTCTATCGCTCCTTTCAATCCGCCGTGCAGTACAGCATGCACCGGCAGAAGCCGGAAAAGCCGGGATCTGCGGCCTGGGTGCGAAACTCCGTGCACATGCACTTCGTGTCCTCGGTCTTTTCCGTGCGGCAGGGACAGTAACCGTCGTTTTCTTCCAGCCCCTGCTTTACGATTTTTACAACGGTTTCATCGGGATTAAGCACTATTCTCATATTGTTTTCTCCTTTCCTCAGCTTTTCCAGAGTCCGTGAACATTGCACCAGGCATACACGGAAATCACGTCCTCATCGAGACGGATGTTGAAGATCGCTTCCGCGGCGTCGCCGGGGTTCAGACGGCGCATATAGACGCCCTTATTCGTCAGCAGGAAAATCATGCTTATGTGGTGCTCGGGCGTCATGGGATGGGGCAGCCCGCCCACAAGGATCTGCACATTAATGCCTTCCCGGCGGGTTACGGGAACGTGCTTTTCGGCGGAGGCATCCTCGGTGTTGGCGGCGATGCGGGTCATTTCCGTCCCGCAGCACTCGGGTACCACGCCGGAGTCCTCGATCATGCAGATGAGATTGCCGCAGATTTCGCAGCGGTACATTATCAGTTCTTTCATTATTTTATTCTCCTTTCTTATTTAGGCAGGGGCATCGGAGTGATGCTCAGTTTATATACGGCAAAGTTCAGGTAAGCCGCGAAAGTTGACCAGAGTATATAGGGGATCATCAGCAGTCCGGCAGAGGTGCTTGCGCGGAAAAACAGTACCGTAGTGAAAATGATCACGGCCCACATCACAATAAGCTCGAGAAAGGCCCACAGGAAAAGCGAGTGATTAAAAAACAGAATTGACCAGAAGAAATTCAGTACAAGCTGAATTCCATAAAACACGAGAGCTTTTATGATCAGCGACCTGTCTGCCCCGGAGGTGATCACAAGATACGAGGCAAATCCCATCATCACATAAAGGATCGACCACACGACGGGGAACATCCAGCCGGGAGGCGAAAGAGGAGGTTTGTTGAGAAAGAAATACTCTTTCATCATATCCCCGGTGAGCATCGCGGAGATACCGCCGACACACAGAGGGATCGCTATGGTGACGGCAAGCAGGCCGGGTCTCAGTTTCGTTTTCATATTGATATCTCCTTTCATATTCACATCAGCTTACTCTGAGCTGCGTTTCTTTACAGCTCGGACGGCAAGGATCGCTGCCGCTGCAAACAGTCCCAGCACCGATACCGCCATCGCACATAAGGTTATATTGTTAAGACCGCTTTTTGCGTTTTTCATTTTTTCTCCCTTTCCGGATATGTAAAGATTTTGACATGGAACTATTTTCCTGTTATAATGACAGGCAGAAGAAACCGACCCATGGGGCTCACCTCCCGTGCTTTTTCTTTGCAGGCACAAAATAGCGAAATCTGATTTCCGATTTCAAGCCAATTCTTTCCGATTTTATTGGAAGAATTTCCGATTTTGTCAAAACTGGAAGTTATTGTATTTTGATTGTCAGAATTGCCAATCACACTGGAAAGGAGAAAACCTATGTCAGAGAAGGTCGTTCTGGATGAGGGCGGCTCCGTCAGCGTCCACACCCGCATAAAGGATATGTGCAAGGCGGCGAGAAACCGTCTCGGCTATACCAATCAGGATATTTGCGATAAGATCTCCGAGCGCTTCGGGATAGAGGATTTCTCCGTCAACACGGTGAACAACTTTTTTTCAGAGCGCTCAAAGGCTACCACGATCTATACCACCGGCTATATCTGCGCCGTGCTGGGGATTTCCATCGACGCGGTATTCGGCATAGAAAATAAAATCTCCACCCCGAGGAGGTGGAGTTTGTGAAGCAGCTGGCGGAGCTGAAGGTGGAAACCCGCTTCAATGAGCAGAAGATCGAATATCTGGAAAAGGCTCTGGCGGAAAAAGAGGAGCGGCTGAACCAGGCCCATACGGCTCTGGAGCATTACAGGAAGGAATCCGAGGCAAATCTGAAAAAAGTGCAGCCGGGAGTCTTTTTCGCAACACTGATCCTGCTGGCTTTAGCGATCCTGTTCATCTGTATATATCTTGTATTGTTCGATGTAGGGAATCCCGACTACGGTCTTTTCAGGCAGAGCCTTGCCGCAGCAGCGCATATTCCCGGCTGCAGGATGATCCTTGCTCCGCTGAAACTATGTCTGTAATAACAAGTATTTTGTAATCGAGTGCTTTTCAGAGATGGAAATAACGTTTCCACTAAAATAAATTAAATTTTCTTAATTTTCCTTATTTTGTAGGTTCCTTAAAATGCCGAAACAGAAGAAAAATCGTTTCCCTTAATTTTTCTTAATTATTTTTGTTCTTCTATGCGAGCAATATTCTGGTCTAGACACAAAAAATAACATCGCACAGCGATGTTATTTTTTTATCCAAGCCGCAGGCTTGGCATATCATCTGCCGTCAGGCAGTATATCATCAAAGGCGGCTTGCCGCCTTTGTATATCATCACGGCGTCAGTCGTGTATATTTTTTCCTGCGGCTTGATGATATACAGCCCTATCGGGTTGATGATATGCAAGGCTTCGCCTTGATTTTTTGACCGGAATATGATATTTTCCTTTTGAAAGGAGTGTTTTTATGGGAAAAAACTATCTACTCGAATATTCGGAACAGCTTACAACCGAAATCGAGCTTCTTTGCCAAAATATCATGCTCCATCCAACACCCTTTTTCAGATTCGAAAAAGCTCAAGCAGTGTTTATGCCAATATACGGGAAGCAAATTACGGGCAAAGCAAAGCGGATATTTCACTTCCCCTCCCTCCGTCTCTCTATCGGAGGATTTTTTATTTATATGCAAAAAAGTCTTGACTTGATATATAATTGTTCCGGTAAGTACAGATATATTATGTACTACGAAAGGAGCATTATATAATGAAAATACAGAACGCAGAAATGGAATTCGTCCGCTTTGACAACAGCGATGTGCTCACCAACTCCGGAGGCGGCAGCGGCATAGGGGAAAAGGTAACGATGTCGGGTTTCGGCGACGGTGTCGCGGGTAATGCAACGATTGCTTACGGCGGTACTGAATATGGATATAGCAATTTTACGAAAGAAAACTTTTCCACGTATTTTGAGACTTTATATGGTTCTCGCGTTTCAAGCTATTATGAATTATTTAATGACTATTTTCTGGCCGATACTGGTGGCAAAGTTACTGTACAATTAAGCAATGATAACGGCTTGTCGGATAATTCTAATCCGGGTTCTAACGGCATTTTTGCGTGGCTTACAGACCAGATATATTTATCAGGCTGCAGCAATATCGGCATATTCCACCGACACTCTTTTAGGCGGTTCACCATAGGGATTTACAGCCTGAAAAGCGTCTTTTTCCGACAGTACTGTGTTAAATCGCCTTGAAATACACAAAGTATTCCTGCGGCGATTTGCCTTGTCCTGCCAAAAAAATCCGGCTCAAAACCTGTAA
>JAZLGK010000027.1:0-21711 GCA_045616265.1 Candidatus Limivicinus sp.
TAGTTTATCCCGTCGTGGAGAGAGAAATCCCTCTGCGGCGGGATTTTTTGGTTATCGTACCCCCACAAAACAGGCATCTTTTCTCCGTATACATGGAGGCGATAGGAAATGAATAAGCACCAGAAAGATCAGATCACCGCCATGCGGAAAAAAGGCTGCACTTATGCAAATATAGCCAAAGATACCGGAATATCCATAAATACCATAAAGTCCTTTTGTCTAAGAAATCCTCTCACAAAAAATGATGTCATATCTTGTAAAAACTGCGGGGCACAGATTTTCAGACAGGAGCATCACCGGTCAAGACAGTTCTGCTCAGACAAATGCAGAGTTGCATATTGGAGGAAACTTCACCCCGAAAGAACTGCCTATTCTCTGACCTGCAAAAACTGTGGAACTTCCTTTAAAAGCAAAGGAAATCGGCAACAGAAGTACTGTTCTCACGGCTGCTATATTGCCGACCGTTTCGGAAAGGAGCGCTCCACAGATGGATAAAGCATATTTTGACAGATTGAACGATTACTGCCTGATTATGATGCAGGCAGATAGAATGCTTTCCTGTGGAACCATAAGTGAGGAAGACTACGCCATAATTGATACAAAAGCAGCCGACAGATCGGGGCTATCATCGTGCAGTATATATCGCGGAAATCCGTTGATGTATCGGGGATGCGGAGGTAATATGTCAGACAATCTGGAGGTGAATTTATGCCCGGAACAATAAGAAAAATTGAAAAACTACCGAGTATTCCGAAGCTGAAGCGTGTCGCAGCCTATGCCCGAGTGTCCTCCGAAAAGGATGCCATGCTCCACTCTTTGTATCAGCAGGTGAGCTTCTACAGCGATCTAATTCAGTCACACGATGGCTGGGAGTATGTAGGTGTATACGCTGACGAGGCAAAGACCGGCACTAAGGACTCAAGGGAAAATTTTCAACGGTTGCTGTCTGATTGCCGTGCGGGAAAAATAGATATGGTCATCACAAAGTCTATATCCCGGTTTGCAAGGAATACCGTGACACTTTTGGAAGCAGTCCGGGAACTCAAGTCTATCGGTATTGATGTTTATTTTGAAGAACAGAACATTCATACTGCGAGTGCCGACGGGGAGCTGATGCTGACAATACTTGCGTCCTACGCTCAGGAAGAGAGCCGCTCAGTCAGTGAAAACCAAAAGTGGAGAATTAAACGGAACTTTGAAGAAGGAAAGCCCTGGCGATTTCGGATGTTGGGGTATAAGCATCAGAATGGTGAGATGGTTATCGTTCCCGAGGAAGCTGAAATAGTAAGAAGTATTTTCAGGGACTATTTGGCTGGTGATGGCGTCCTCATTATTGCAAATCGACTTAACAGCAACGGTGCCGCAACGATTACCGGCGGTGAGTTTACCTTTGCCGCTATTATTCGAATTTTGGAAAACTACGATTATACCGGGAATCTGATTCTTCAAAAGAAATATCGTGAGAACCATCTTACTAAGAGAACTTTGATCAATAACGGCGAGTTACCCAAGTATCATGTTTCTGACTCGCATGAAGCTATTATTTCTGTTGAGGATTTCGAGAGGGTTCAGGAAGAGCGAAAGATTCGTGCCGAAAAGTATTCAAGACCCAAAATCAAGTCAGATTATCCGTTTACAGGCTTGATGGTCTGTGCCGGATGTGGAAAAAATTACCGAAGAAAAGTAACACATACAGGACCGGTATGGATATGCCCTACATACAATTTTAAAGGAAAATCCGCTTGCCCGTCAAAGGCCGTCCCTGAAAACATACTTATGGATGTCACTGCATCGGTTCTGGGACTTGATGAATTCAAAGAAGATCTTTTTGTTGAAGCGGTTTCCAAAATGATAATTGAAAGCAATAACCATATCGTCTATTACATGAATGACGGAACAGAAATCCGTAAGACCTGGAAAGACCGCTCCAGAAGCGAGAGTTGGACACCAGAAATGAAAGAAGCTGCGCGACAGTCAACCATTAAGCAAAGGAGAGCTCAAAAATGCCGAGAGTAACAACGATACCCGCCACGAAAAATAAGTTCACAGCGGCACCACTATCATCCTTCCAAAAGAGGCGTGTTGCAGGGTACGCCCGTGTTTCCACAGACAGTGATGAGCAACTGACAAGCTATGAGGCACAGGTAGAATATTACACAAACTACATAAAAAGCAAGCCGGAATGGGAGTTTGTAAAAGTCTATACAGATGAAGGTATTTCGGCAGTCATGACAAAACACCGCGATGGTTTCAACGAAATGATAGAAGATGCTCTTGCCGGGAAAATAGACCTCATCGTCACTAAAAGCGTCAGCAGATTTGCCCGAAACACTGTGGATAGCCTTACAACAGTACGAAAACTGAAAGACAAAGGTGTGGAGATTTATTTTGAGAAAGAAAACATTTACACTTTGGACAGTAAGGGTGAACTCCTCATAACCATTATGAGTTCCCTTGCACAGGAAGAAAGCCGGAGCATCTCTGAGAATGTCACTTGGGGTCAGAGAAAGCGGTTTGCTGACGGCAAGGTATCCATGCCCTATAAACATTTCCTCGGTTATGAAAAGGGCGATGACAACCTTCCGAAGGTCGTTGATGCCGAGGCTGATATCGTGCGTCTGATCTATAGACTTTTTATCGATGGCAAGACTGCTGTAGGCATATGCAAATACCTTGAGGAACTTAAGATTCCGACACCTTCCGGCAAATACAAGTGGAGCCAGACAACCGTGATGAGTATTCTGCAGAACGAGAAATACAAGGGTGATGCACTGCTTCAGAAAAAATTCACAGTGGACTTTCTCACAAAAAAGCAGAAGATAAACGAGGGTGAGATTCCCCAGTATTATGTTGAGGGAAGCCATGAGGCCATAGTAGATACCGATGACTGGGACATCGTTCAGGCTGAAATTGCAAGGCGCAAGAAACTCGGCAGGAGCTATAGCGGTAACAGCATTTTTTCGAGTAAGCTCGTCTGTGCCGAATGCGGAGGATTTTACGGTCAGAAGGTTTGGCATTCCACAGATGCCTATCGTCGGCAGATATGGCGCTGCAATGCAAAATTCAAGGGCGAAACGAAATGCACCACTCCTACGGTTGATACAGACATCATAAAAAGCAAATTCATAGAAGCATACAATCTTCTGATGCCCGAGAAAGACAAAGTGGTAGAAAGTTGCCATTTCATCCGGGAGCAGCTTGCAGACTGCTCAGGAATTGATGCTGAACTTGATCGACTCAATGAGGAAGCTGCCGTTGTTGCGGAGATGGTTAAAACTTGTATTCAGGAAAAAGCTACAGCTACTCAGACACAAGCCGACTTTGCAAAGAAGTACAGCGGCCTTGTGGCAAGGCACGAAGCGATCACCGCTGAGATGGATCGATTTATCGCAGAAAAGGAAAAGCGGCAGACCCACGACCGTGAGCTTCGGATATTCATCAAAGCTCTCAAGTCGCAGCCTGCCGCAATGACAGAATGGAGCGACAGACCCTGGATAACACTGTTGGATCACGCCAAGGTCTGCGCGGATGGGACGATGAAATTTGTGTTTAGGGACGGGACTGAAATAGAAGTATAGATTCCGCAAATAGGGTACATTGCTTTACCGCTTTGTACCCTGCTTTTTTTATCCGAAAAAGCAATCGTAACAATAAGTTTGGTAATCGTTAACATGAGTTTGTAATCGTAACAATGAGTTCAGTAATCGTTACAGAGAGTATTAATCGTTACAAAGGGTTCTGTCAATAACGGCGCAAAGGGTTATTTCCTACATAAAATATAAAGCTCCCGGAACAGTAATCGTTACCGAGAGTATGAGAAAACACCCGTATTTCAAGACTTTATATAAAAAGAACCGCACCATAACTTCAATACTTATCGTATCAAAATTATCGTGCGGTTATGGCAAAGGCTGATATTATTGATACAATGCACCAAGGATTTTTCTTTGGTGCATTTTCTGTATCTTTGGTGCATTAAACAAATCTTTGGTGCAAATCTTCATCCGCAGGTGCATTTATGCGGAGTATTACGGCTTATATTGAAAAGATTTGCCTGTATTCATCTGCGCCTCAAGGAAAACTTTGGGGCGCAGACTTTTTTATGAGCTTGCCTTGAAATTATAGATTGGGCGGATAACGGTGTTGATTTCCACCGTGGGATGGATGTTGTCAACGATCGCTTCCATGGGCTTATAGGCCATGGGAGCTTCATCAATAGTGCTTTCATGGACAGAGGTGGTATAGATCCCTTCCATGGAACGTGAAAAGTCCTCCATGCGGAGCATTTCCTTTGCCTTTGCTCGGCTCAGCAGTCTTCCGGCTCCATGCGGTGCGGAGAAGTTCCACTCCGGATTGCCTTTTCCGGTGCATATCAGGCTGCCGTCGCGCATATTGATGGGGATGAGCAGCTTTTCTCCGGCCTTGGCGGAGACAGCGCCCTTGCGCAGGATCATGGACTCCATATCAATATAGTTATGGATGGTTTCAAAGCGTTCGGCTTCGGTCAGACCAAGCTCGGAAAGCAGAACATCCATCATCGCCTGACGGCTCAGCTGTGCAAATCGCTGAACGATCGCCATGTCGTGGATGTAGTCCTCAAACAGCTCTCCGGAGACATAGGCCTGCTTTTCAGGAATATCCAGTTCTTTCTTTTCTACGACAAAGTTCTTTACTGCCGTCTGAATTTCCTGAAAACGTCCCTGTTCCTTCAGCTCTTCGATCAGCTGCCGGGGGGTCTTGACGCCTTCCATCTGCATCTGTTCGTAACCGGCCTTGATATAGTAGGTTGCTACCTGATGGCCTAACTGTCGGCTTCCGGAATGAACGACAAGATACCGGTTTCCCTGCTCGTCGACATCCGCTTCGATGAAGTGGTTTCCGCCGCCCAGAGTGCCGAGGCTCAGGGAAGCCCGTTCCAGATCGACCCGCCGGGCACAGCGGAGCTGATGCAGGTCGATCTCCTCTTCCAGCGGATGCGGGGTCTCCCGCACATTCTGCCCGGAGGGGATGCAGCGATAGATCAGCTTGTCCAGCGCCTCCAACGGAAGCGGCTGCTTGCCGATCCCGACCGTCAGCATCCCGCAGCCGATGTCCACGCCCACCAAAGAAGGCATGATCTTATCACCAACGGTCATGGTGGTGCCGACGGTGCAGCCGGAGCCCGCGTGAACATCCGGCATGATACGGACCCGGGAGCCGTCTGCAACAGACTGGTCGCACAGCAGCTGAACCTGATCCAAAGCTTCCTGCTCAACCAGATCGGTGTACACGATCGCGGAGGTGTACGCTCCCTGAATATACTTCATAACCGTTTCTCTTTTCCTTTTCTGTACTGAATAATGGTAACTCCTGCGGGAATCGAGCCTGCGCTTCAGGATTGAGAATCCTGCGTCTTAGCCGCTTGACCAAGGAGTCATGGAATAGTCCCTGCGGGATTTGAACCCGGCATTACCGGATTGAAAATCCGGTGTCCTGCCTGATTAGACGAAGGAACCGTATGGCGACTCCGATGGGACTCGAACCCACATTCTCCTGATAGACAGTCAGGCGCGTTAACCGGTTACGCTGCGGAGCCGTATTTTATTTCAGCTTTGCACAGGCTGAGAGCTTGACCTGTGCTGTCAGCATCAGGCGGCGTTGGAACCGCTGCTCACACTGAGGATTAGTCAGTAGCTGACATCAACACCGATTTTGTAAAAACCGGCAAACTCTTGCTTCGGGATGCCATAGATTTCCTTTGGGCACATTCTTCCTTGCGGGATTGGGAGACTGCCGTCTCTTAGAGTTGCACTTACTCGATACTTTCTCTTACCTTGGCTTGCGGCCTTGATAAGTGTTCATATTGCAGAACAATAAGTTGATTTTCTCTCCTGAAGCCGTACACTCTTTGGCTGACGATTACTGCCGGATTTGAACCGACAATCTTTTACTTGAAAGGTAAACGCTCATACCAATTGAGCTAAATAACCATTATGGACTACGAGGTGTACATTTACCATCCATACCTTTTGGGTAAGGCCCGGAATTCGCAGCCCTGCTCGTCTTGCGGACTTGCTTCTTTTCAGTCATCCCTTCCTTTCGGTTTGAGGGACATCCTCAAGATGTACACAGCACTTGCTTTTGCGAAGCTCGCACCGTATATCCATAAAACTCTCTCCCCGGTTTCCCGGCCAGGAACCCTGCGATGTACCGCCGATCCCGATCCCGCCATACCCTCAGCAGTCGCCCTTGGGCAGAAAGGCAAAATCTTGTTTATGGGTTTTCTGTCAAACTCGCCTTGCGGCAAGTCGGGACTTGCGCCCCTTTATCCCCGTCACCGGGTTTATTTCAAAGAGCCGAAACCACCCTTTTTGAACAAATCTGTCGAAGTCAGCGCCACCGCGGGAAGGTTTTGTTCACAGCGCCATGTTTAGACGGATATACCGGATTCGAACCGGCACAGTCTGTTTGGAGGACAGAAATGCTTCCAGTTACATCAATACCCGTTTTCTGTTTTCTTTTGTTGTTTCCCTTGCTTGCAGGCATATAATAACACCTGTATCTATATTTAGCACGGAAAAAAAGTTGCGAACTTGGCAGGTTTTTTCAATTTCGGTTTTATTTCAAAAAATGTCAGAGCTTTCAGCGGGATTTGAACCCGCATCACCTGTTTGGAGGACAGGGATCCTGCCGTTTAGACGATGAAAGCGTTCAGCGATGCCTCCGGGACTCGAACCCGGATCTTCGGAGCGACAGTCCGACATCTTGACCTTTGGACCAAGGCACCTTATGTGCAGGCAGCCATTTCCGTTTTGGCGAATCATGGCTTGCCTGCGTTTTTTGCAGGTTTTTCGTGCATTTCTTATTCCTGCTTCAGCCACATGGCAGGACGGATGCCCTGCAGGTTGCCGTCACCGACCGCGCTGACACCAACGGAGTCGCACGGGCTGACCATGTAGGCCATCGGACAATTCGACATGGAAGAGCGCAGCCACCAGAGAGTACCGCCGTTCCTGCCAATAACATCGCTGTACTGCTCCTGAACATAGGCCGAAGCATCAGCGGAGGCACCCGGGCAAAACAGCGTATTCTCGTTTGGAAAATACTGTGCCACATCAGCCGTGCTGAACAGGAAAACGGGGTCTGTCAAAGCGGAGGTTGCCGTTTCCATGCCGAACAACTGCCAGAGAAGATCGCCGGCCGGGTCCTCCGTCGGCGGATTGCGGAAGATCATCTCCTGCTCTGCCTCGGTAAACGCCTGCGGCAGAAATACTTCCTGCAGCCATTGGCGCATGGAGCAGTTCTCCCAGCGTGTCGGCTGAGCCTGTTTGTTGAACGGCTGCATATCGAGAATCTTGTCAGCCAGAACCAGAAGACGGTCGTTCTCCTGAGTCAGAACGTTCCATCGAATCGGCTCCACCGAGCCGCCTGCACCCTGAGGCCAGTGGCCAAAGGTCAGTGCTGAAAATTCACAGTTCATTTTTTCCCCTCTTTTCTTTTACGGGACTTATTAGACCTGAAACAACATCTGTTTGGGATGCTTTCGTTTGGCCTGCGTTTGTTCCCTTGCTGTGATTATAAGATACCACAGCTTTTTGAGGAAAACACGGAAAAAAAGTTGCGAACTATTCCTTGCTTAATAAAAAGAAAAAATACTGTTTTTGCAGCCTGTCACGAATGCGTTCTTTGAAAGCTTCCGGCTCAATGACTTCCAATACCAGCCCGAAAGACAGAATACGGATCAGAAGCTCCGTCACATCTTTTTCATCATAGTGCAGGGTGAGCCGATAATGCATATCGTCCAACTTCTCGGTCTCTTTTTCCAGATGAGAAAAGTGCAGCAGCACCCGTTCCAGCGCGTTCCGCTCATCCGTCAGAACCATTGTGACGGTCTGGGTATTGCGCAGGACCTGCCCCGAGGTATAGGCGGCCTCATTCAGAAGTCGGCAATCTTCTATGCGGGACAGATTGATTGTCCACGCTCGAAAGCCCTCCGCCGCCAGACGGAACCGGTCATCCTTCTCGGAGTATTCCAGATATTGCGGGGACACCTTTGTATGATGCAGATTGCCTTTTGCGTCCCGGAAGGTGATCTCCAGCTGCTTCTGCTCCTTTAACGCTTCGCGGATAATATGAAAACGGCGGATATACTCCGGATCGTCAAAATCGTCTCCGTCCGTATAGCGGTCGAAATAGACCATCCATTCCGGCCGGAACAGCGGCTCGACATCTTCCAGACCTGTATCGTCAACATCAAAAAGCTGAATTTTCGGATCAAGAAGGAGCGCTTTCATCCAGCGCTTTTGCAGCGCAGTCAGCGGCGTCTGCGGAGGAGCTTCCAGCGGCGTTTCCATATCGGGATCAAGCAGCGGCCATTGTCCGCTTGTAAGCGCCTCCGGGATCGTCAGCAGGCTCTCGCCGAAAGCCTTAGCCTGCACGATCCGGTTCAGTTTTTTCCGGGTCAACCCGCCGTTCACCGCCTCCAGGAGAATGGCCGTTACGGCCTGATAATATTTGCCGTAAATTTCACTGAACAGCATCTTCTTTCCCTCCGTACATCAGCGCCATGGCGGCAAGGTCGGCATAAAACCGCTTTTCGATCTCCGGGTTTGAAGATTTCAGGGAAACGATTCTTCCGATAAAGGTCCTTATCCACGGCATCAGCTCAAGAGCTTCAAAAACATCCGCCTCGAATTTCCAGTTTCCGTCCTCCGTCTGCGTCACGGTTCCGCAGCGTTTTTCGCGGAGAAGGCGCCGGACGACGAAATCTTCTGTCGGCTCCGCATGGATCACCATTTCCACATGCTCCAATACGTTCTCCTTTTTTTCAGCCGTTCCCCACAGCTTTTTCTGAAAGTCCGCCAACTGTTCCGTCAGCTCCTCCGGAATGTCGATCCGGTTTCCCGGCTTTACGGAGTCGATCATATCCAGCCGATAGAACCGAAAGCCCCGGAAGGTATTTCCCAGAACGTACTGCCGCCCGTTCTGAACGCTAATATAGATCTTCAAAGGAATGATTTCCGTCAGACGGCTGCGGAGCTGAAGAACGGCGCTGCGCTTTTCTCCCATACACTGAAACAGAGCGCAGAGAATCTCACTGTCCAGAGCGGATAATATGTAATGGTGCTTGAAGCGGAAATACGAGGACGGCTCCTCCTGCCTGTCCAGCAGAGTGGAGCCGATGACGCCGACCGGAGCCGCTTCGGAGAAAAACGCGAGCGCGTCGTTCCAGCTTTCCTCGGGCACTGTATCTGCGCTGAGAGAATAAAATATCTGCTTTCCCTGCTTTTGTCTGCATACCAGTCCCAGTTCTTCATATTCTTTCAGCGCTTTCCGGACGGAGGACTCGTCCGGCAGCTCCACTCCGTCAAACTCCGCAAGATAATCTTCCAGTCCGTCCATGATTTCCGTGAGCGTCAGCCCTTCATCCGGGCGCAGCAGATCCATCAGCAGAAAGTGCAGCGTGATCTGCATATCCGTAAAGCTTTTGGCCTTGAAAGCCTGATACAGCGGGTTGCTCACGACCGAGCGGCTGTCCACGGAGAGAAAAACGCTCTTCCCGTCCGCGTCTTGGCGGAATTTCATGTAATCCGCCAGCCAGCTTTCCACGCGGCGGCGTTCGTTGTCATAGCTCCGCGCGCTTTTTTCATTATGCTCCATCCTGTGCCGGAATCCGTACACATAAAAGGAACGGACATAGGGCCGGATCCGGTGGAAGCTTTTTATAAGTTCGTGATAGGGCATAGGCATCTCTCCTGTCTCTGTACGGATATGATTATGTTATAGGATTCCGCCGAATCTGCTTAACGATTTCCATAAATCGCCGGACTCGTTCCGGATCGACCGGCGCTTCCGTGATTCCGCCCTCTTTAAACCAGCTTCCTACAATAGCGCCGTCTGCCGCGGATAGCTGTTCTGCGCAGGTGTCTTCTGTTATTCCGGCACCAACGATAAGAGGGAAATCACCCAGAGCATCTCTGAACTGCCGGATTTTTTCCATGCCTGTGTCAATCCCGGTGCCTGAGCCTGTAACGACAACAGCATTGCACCGTTCTTTTCCAATCTGCAGATCCTCTTCCACGCTTCGCCCGGATCTGACCGGCTGATATTTGAACCTCACTCCGCCCAGCAGGAAGACAGGATATTGGGAACGCAATTCTGCCAGATACGCCGCAAAATCTCCGTCATACTTTTTAGCGCTGAGCGAAGGCTTGTTAAAGCCTCTCATATGAGCCCCGAGGGGAAGATGACCGCAAACAGAATCCATCTGCAAAAATGTTGCTCCGTATTTCACAGCGAGCTTAAAGCCAAGCTCCGGGTTGCTCAGAAGATTAACACCGTATACCTTGCCGAGGTACTGACTTTGAAGATATTCAAGCGCCCATTCCACATCTTCGGGTGAACCGAAATAATCTTCGGCAAGCACAGCATCCACGCCATTTGTATACATCTGCTCGATTTCTCTCTTTGCCCACTCCCGGACTCGCTCCGGCTTGAATCCGTTCAGATGGAGCATACCGATAATCGGCTTGTCCACACCAAATGTCTCTATAATTGCCGTATTCATAGCATATCAAAACTCCTGTTCTGTAGATTTTGAGAACGGATATCTTCTTTTTTTATTTACGGTTGTGCTTTTCTATATCCTTTTTCCAGTTGTCCCCAATATCCCTGCGGCCTCTGACCGCACTGGCAGCAAAGCTCATAGCCGCAAAGTTTGCTGCCGTACCAACGCTGTCGGCTTTATAGGGCACCGAACGGTCAGCGCCGATTCCCATGCTGCCGCCGACCTTGACCGCGTCGATATTTGCGCCGAGGAAAATGAATTCCCAGCCCTTTTCCTTGTGGGCTTCGATCATTGCTTTGATGCCGGAAAGAGTGTATTCTCTGCTCGCGTTCTCCATTCCGTCCGTAGTGATCACAAACAGCGTCTTCTCGGGAATCAGGCTGTCAGGCAGTTTGCTGTATTTTTCGTCCATATCGGCGATGGTTTTCCCAACGGCATCATGAAGAGCCGTCATTCCGCGGGCATAATACTGTTTGTCTGTCAGCGGTTCGGTCTTTTTAATATCAACGCCGCTGTACAGCATTTCATATTTGTCATCAAACAAAACGGTTGTGACTATGGCGTCACCCTGCTCATTTTTCTGCTTTTCGATCATCGAGTTGTAGCCGCCGATCGTGTCGGAGGCGAGGCTTGCCATGCTCCCACTGCGGTCAAGTACAAAAACCAGTTCTGTTAAATTTGTATTCATTATGTTTCCTCCTAAATTAAATTGTTTTTTGTGATTTTTAAAGGAACGGGCATAGGGGTTGCGCCGATGAAAGCTTCCGATCAGTTCGTGATAGGGCATGGCTCTCTCCAGTCGTGTTATAAATAATTTCACGCTCGTCGGTCTGAATGAGCTTTCCAATTATAATCAATTATGTTCGTTTGTATATTCATTTAATTTTTTTATCGAACTCATTGTCTCGGCAACCGCCTTTTCCGATTGCATATAGGCCAGAACCTCGCTCTTGCTTCCGAATTCAAGATAATGATTCACAAGAACATCGGTGCCGGAACGCTTGACCGCAACGGAGTATTCCCATTTTTCTTCTTTTCTGTCCGTTGGGACAAAGGACAGGATGGTTTCGTTTTCTGTTCCGTCAATCGGGAAACGGATGCGTTTGATTTCCGTATCCTGATTATCTATCAGGAGCTGAATAATTTTTCTCACTGCATTTTCAACAGTAAGCATATTTTCACCTCACGATTAAATTTACAAAGGTTTGGGCACTGAATGGGACTTATCTCTTGTATTTTCTTTGCAGTTCTCTCAGATTTCGTCAATTAATTGAATATTATTGCTCGCAAGTTCTTCTTATTTCTTCCCGTACCCGCATCAGTACTTCCTCGTACAGATTCCGGTATTCTTCCCCTTGCAGTCCGCGCACTGACATCTCCCGAGAACATTGTCGTGACTGCCTGCCGTGTTATAGATAATTTCACGCTCGCCGGTCTGAATGAGCTTTGCCGCGTATTTTTCATTCTGCTCAAATTTTGCTTTTGCCGCTTGCGCAGCTCCTCGCTCGCATATTGCGGCGTCCGGCCATGGGTATCTCCTGCCTCTGTTCGGATGATACTAATATCCTTTATCATCAACGCAGTAGTCTGTTGATATCAGCTCCGGGTCAAAATATTTGTTAACAACGTCCGATCCGCCGATAGTATAGCGATACAGAATGTCGATCCGTTCACCGATAAGCGCGGCTATTTCCACGCTGTATTCTTTTTCACCGTTTTCTACGAAGAAAGCAACATTCTCCGGTTGATATTCCGGCTCGAACAGTCGGAAATTTTTCCTGACCCGCTCAAATAATTCTTCGGAGAGCTTTGCGCTGTCGTCAAATTCCAGAATGAACGCTTGTTTTTTCTCTCCCAGCCAGCCAAATGACGGAGAAATATATTCGCATTTTCCCGTAATAACCAATCCGCTCAGACAATCCGGCGTAACATTGATGTCTGCGGAAAACAGTATTTTTGCTCCTTCCGGGAAAGCATTCCTGTCTATCCGGACAAAGGTTTTCCATGCTACTCGTTTCGGTGCGGCGGGAAAGAACGGAATTCCGTTGTCTTCCCTCAGCAACGGGAAAGTTGCACACAGCTCATTGCCGAGATTTCTTCCCGTCATCAGAACATAGCCAAGCTTTGCTTTCTGTGTCGGTGATCCGTTTTTCAGCATGGAGAATAAGAGCATAGATGAACTCATATCCCCGTTATTAAGGCATACTGCAAATTCATTCAGCTTTTTTTCATATTCCGAGTCGTCAATAGATACATTCTTTTCCGGCGCATAAAGCGCATAGGCTTCTTCCGCTCCGGGAACTTTTCTGCTTAGAGCAATTTTTATGTAGGGCAGACCTTTTTCAATATCAGGAGCTTTCCCATGACCTCCGCAAAGAATCAGCCCCGCGGCCAATGCCGCCTGCGCGTTGTCGGCGTCAGCGGCTTTTATGCTCCATTCAAGAGCGGATCGATAATCAATTTCCTCATGCTCTTCAAAATTCCACGGGAAAACGGGGATACCCTGCTGGATAAGCTGAAAGAGATTGTTTACTTTGATTTTGCGGAAATCTTTGAAAAGATACAGCCTCGCAATAGCCCACATTGCATTGGCATTACCGGCCTCCGCAGAAGATTTATATGCCTCAAAGGCTTCTTCCAGCTTGTTTTCCTGCTCAAATGCAGTCCCTTTATTGTAATTTTTCAGGCCTATGTTGATCATTGCCATATTTTATCACTCTCCAATCAAATTATATCGTTTTCTTTGTCCTTTTAATTCTTCCAGAGCTTCAATATCAGCGCCCGTGACCGATTTTAATTCCTAGACAAAACTCTCATTCTGCTTTTCTTCGGCGAGGCTTTTCTTCTCCTGCTTCTTCTCTCTCCGCCAGTCGGCAAACAGCCACAGCAGAAAGCCCAGATCAAGCTCAACCGCTATCACGAAGAGGTAATACCGACTTGTTTCCGAGATATACAGATCAACCTCGTTGAAGGCCGCATCCCAGATTCCGCGGGATATACGGCAGCCGACCAGAAAACCCGCCAGCAGGACTAACGCAGCAAAAAATAAAGCTTTTCTTGTCCCTGCCGTGAACAGCGGTCTGACATTATTTCTATTTTGAAGCATACGGATCAGCTTCACGATGCACACGGCTGCCAGCATGACGATGATCGTCTCACAGCAGCAGTCAAACCAGAAGAACTCCGCATTTTCCTGACTTCTTGTCGGAATACGTGCTGCCATTCTTCCGTATTCATAACAGATGACCGGAATAATCGCGCACAATAAATATATTAAAAATCCTGTCAGCAGGGCAAAAGCGACTTTTTTCGCAATTTCCCAAATCTGCTGTTTTTTGTTGGTGTTTTCCATTCTCTTTCTCCAATGCAAACATTGATTAATCAGTGATCCACTGAACTTCCCGCGCTTCCCAGGGTATAGGCGGCTGGAGAATGCCCAGAAGCTTATCCATAATCCAGTCGGGCACAGCCGCCTTGCGGTTTCGATTCTGCTCCGTATTTTGCTTCCAGTCGGTTTCAAGGTAGACGATCTTTACCGCCGCGCCATGGGCTTCAAAAAGGCTGATCTGCTCTGCGCGCACCGACTGCGTAAGGTCAGTGGCGTTCCAGACAAAGGGCTGCTTTCTGCGGAGAAGCTCCTTCGCCCGATTCCGACCCTCCCGCACTACCGCGCCCTGATTTTCACTCGGGTCGATTTTCAGCTCTTTCCGTATTTCGTCCAGAGAAATCATCGGCAGATCGCAGTTTTCCCGAATCCATGTGTCCTTGCCGACTCCGGGGAGCCCGCTCATCAGTGTCACCTCGCCCCAGACGTCGTCGTAGAGCGATTGTCCGGGATAGACGTTCCGCCCCGAAAACCACGCCCGTTTCGTGACAGGGGAGGCAAATTGCATGGGGGAGTGCAGTATTCCGTTTTCCTCCGCCAGCGCGGCGGTGAGCTGTACCTTTTCCAGAAGCTGAGGAACATCCGGGGCAATTCTGCCCAGCACGTCCGCCTCTGCAAGCAGACACAGCATTTCGACCGTGGCGGGAGCTTCGGCAAGCTTTGCAAGCCGCGTCAATCCCTCCGGGCGTTCAAAAGCAAAAAGGGGCAAACTATGAAGCTGAATGAGATTGCAAACCGCCTCGCGGAAGCGCTGCTTTTCCGAACTTCCGCAAAGCCCGCAATCGCGCCAGAGAAATTCCCGGACACGCTGCGCACCCACCGAGCTGTGATGCGGAGATACCCATTCTCCGTTTTCCATCCGGGTCGTCACGGACTTGCCTGCATCGTGAAGCGCCGCCGAAAGCAACAGGATTTCCTGATGTTCTTCCGATAAACTTCTAAACACGGGCAGAGTTTGAAGCTTTTCCATTACAAGCTCCGTGTGCGAATAAACGTCTCCCTCGCCGTGGTGGGCGGGATTCTGCGGCGTCTTTTTCATTTCTTCCCGGAATATTTCTATTCCGGGGTATTTTATATTAAGCTCTTTCATTTCAGTTCCGGTAAGTACAGGTCTTCCAGATCTCTGCAAAGCCCATTCGGGACGATGGGGCGATCCTGCCAGTGAGAGTCTGACATATCTATGCACTGAAGGAAGGACGAACGGACAAATTTGACTCTTTCGGCGACCTGCCCGTTCTCCTCTATCTTGATATAAAGCCCTTCCATGGTCATGGTGGGGTCGGTTTCTCTTATGATCCGTTCGTCGTCCAGACCGTTCTGCTCCGCCGTTCTGCGAAGCTTTTCAAGCCCCTGCACCGTTTTGAAATTGGAATCGCCCAGATATTTCAGGACGTCTTCCTTTTTTGTGAATTCTCCCTCCGCCAGCACAGGCACGGAGCAGATTGGCAGCCGAGACGTCAGCTTTCTGCGGGAGGGCGTATCGAGGAATATTCCCGTTTCCCGGTCGAAAATGTCAAACTCCATGAAATAGTGAGGGAGAGCATCATAGTAAACGGCGTGCTTTGCGTACATCCATTCGCCGTACATGATATAACGGCAGCCCAGCACATCGAAAAGCGCGTCCTGATGAAAGGTCGCCCAGCGCTTCATCAGATTGTAATGCCGTTCCCGGTAGCCGCCGGTGAGATAATGCCCACGGCTTTGCAGCAGGAGATTGCAGTCCCCGTCAAAGGACACGGCGCTGTTGGCCCCGTCGATTTTTTCTTCGATCACCAGATGCTTTCCCACTATCGCGGAAAAGGGGATCTGACTCAGGTCTTCGTCCCCCGGCTGAAGGCGTGAACCTTCCAGATGAGGAGTACGGGGATATTTCCGTATTTCATAGCCTGTCATTTCTTTCCTCCTTCGCCGACAGCGGCGACCATGAACAGATGTCCTTCCACACCGTCGAAATGCAGTCTTGTGCATCCCGCTCTTTCAAACATTTCCGTCAGCTTCTCTTTTGTGAGAAGATGGATGTGCTCCGGGTTGTCGTCCGGTTTGGACGGGACAGAGACAACTACATACTGTTTTGCCATCCGCACCGCCGCCTCGATCGCTGATTTCACCTGCGGGATATGCTCCAGCACCTCCAGCATCGTCACAACATCGAAGGACTTATCCGGAAAGGGTCTATCGCAGATATTCTTCTTTTCCGCGTGCATCTGGGAAAAGCCGCCCGCCGAAAGCTCGTTGAGGAAGGTGACTCTTTTGTCCAGAAGGTCAAGAGACGTAACCGAGACCCACGGGAATTCCTTCATAAACGGGATCAGAAACACGCCCCGTCCGCTCCCCACATCCAGCAGGGACTCAAACTGCAGCGAATGGAGAAAGCCTATTGTCCTGCGTACTCGCGGCAGGATCGGCGTTCCGCTTTTAAACGGGTAAAGTTTTAGTTCTGCGTTCTGACCGGCCTCCACAATGAAACAAAGCTCATCTTCCGACAGATCGTTCAGCTCTGTACAAAGCAGCTTTTCAGGCAGCGTCGGAACACCTGTATTCATGGCATGACCGCGAATCCACGCCGCTGCGGTAACTATATCGTATTTTTCTTTTAATTCATTCATAGAGCATCTATTTTCAAAACACTATTATTGATTGTGCATTCATATACCTGCATGGTCGCCTCAATCGAATCGACCACACTGACCATATGATATTTCAGGGCAAACAGCCTGTCCGCATCCTCAGGATACTTTTCTTTTGCTTTCCGAATGAGTGGAAGAACATACTGTCTTGTTTCTTCAATATAGGCGAACAGCTTTTCCTTGGAAAAAGTACCCGCCATGCTGGAAACATTATGGCAGCGGTCCACGATTTTCGTGATGGTAGCTTCCCGACTCTGAATTATCAGGTTGTAATAACGGTTCTTTGCAATTTCCTTTGTTTCGCCGTCCATGACGGTAAAGGTCATCAGCTCTACGCCGCGTTTGACCTTTTCATTCACCGGCAGCTCGAACAGACTCACGCTGCAGTCTTCGCAGACATCGTGAAGAAGGATGGTTGCGATCACCTCATCGTCGCAGATCCCGAGGCTGACCGCATTGCACGCCATGGTGAGGGGATGGACGATATAGGGGTCTCCGCTCTTGCGAAGCTGTCCCTCGTGCTTCTCGCGTGCAAACGTCAGCGCTCTCAGTGTCTCATTCATCTTTGCCCCGGCGGCAAAGCCCCGAAGATATGTATACATCTTTTCAGCGTTAAAAACGGATTTGTTCATGTCTCTACCCCCGATCATTCTGGATTTCATCACACGCCATATCATAAATACGGTGGTCTACGCAGGACAGTACAACCTGCATTTCATAGTCTGCATTATCTGCCAGCCAGCCGCGAACGGCCGTCACCGCCATGCGAGTCGCTTTATCCTTGGGAAAACAGAATTTGCCGGTAGATATTGACGGAAAGGCAATGCTGTGGATATCATTCTTTCTCGCCAGTTCCAGACTGTTCCGGTAACAGGCTGTCAGAAGATTTTCATCATCTCTGCAATAAACCGGTCCGACGGTATGGATGATAAATTTTGCTTTCAGATTATAACCGGCGGTAATCTTTGCTTCGCTTATATCGCAGCCGCCCAAGGTACGGCATTCCTCTAAAAGCTGCGGTCCGGCCTCCCGATGGATTGCACCGTCTACTCCTCCGCCGCCCAAAAGAGTCTTGTTGGCCGCATTAACGATACACTGAACATCCAGTCGGGTAATGTCTTCATCGGTCACAGTTATCCCATTGACGGAGCCGAACCGTCGTACCGGATGCTGTTCCTGTCCTTCCGGAATTCCCTCCTTTCGGAATTTCTCCCGCAACGTCATAAGGATCTTCCCGAGGTTGTTTTCCCCCAGCCGGGAGTTTAAATCAATTCCCCAATAGGTGTCACCCCAATGGTTTCCCTCCATCAAAGGCAGATCCCCAGTTTCCAGAAGACGTCTGGCCAATGTGGAATTCTGCGTGAATTTTGCTTCCACAATTTTCTCCATTGCGCCAAATCTGACTTCTTCCCAATCCGGTCTGACTTCTATCTTCTGCCCGAGCCGCTTGGCTTCATCCGCATAGAGGCGGGAGAACTGAACCCGTTTTTCCGGAGCTTCCAGCTTCTGCGCCTGATAGGCAGACTCGGAATTTTCATATGGGATTCCCTCAAACATCATTTTCGCCGGATAGAAATTACTCAGGAATTCGTATTCTTCCCGAAACCAGTCGATGCAGTCCCGCTTGGTTTCATAGTATTTTCCTTTTGCCATGGTCAGCTCTCCTTTCTTCTGCTGTTATTCCTCAGTCAGCGGCAGCAACCTTATTATCAGACCATATGGAACGGCTCGATTAATTTATCTTTCTTATTCATTACGCTTACCAGCTTGTTATCTATGTCATGTTCCATCCCAAAGCTGTCCTCGTCTGCATAGTATTTTCCGTCCGGCTGGAAAGTCCAATAAAAGTTCAGTTTGTCTTCCCTGGGCTTTCTATTATCCATTTTCATTCCAATGCGCATGACGCGGTCATCCTGTCTTTCATTTTGCACTACGTATTTTTTCAAAGAAATCCGAAAAATACTTCTTGAAAGAATCAGAGAAATCGTCTTCTGTGTATGAATCAAAATCGTCCTCCTCTGATCGCGGCTGACCTTTCCACCTGCTCCGTATGACTTCCAGGTATTCATTCGCTACTTCGCTTTCATACATCCAATAGTAGTTGCAGAATCCCTTTAATAAACGGCTGTCATCCTCTTCTATTGAAGTATAACCTTCCCAATAATCATAGCCTTTAAGCAAGTCAATATCTACAGATGTCAATACCTTCCATTTTTTCAGTTTAACATACGGCATTTCAGGAATGACCAAATTTCCAAAATCTCCGCGCAGTTCCGGGGCATCTCCATCGTGATGATAAATGTCGACAAGCCGTTCTAAAGTGTCATCCTTCAGATCGTTTCCGAGAAGGATAAGGGTGGGGTTTAACTCGGACTCGCAATCCGTAAAATATTCATATCGAATATTGTCGGATACTTTTCTTACAGATGAAATACCAAGACTGTGCAGACGTTCGTTATCATCGCAGCGTCGCTGGTATTCCCGCAGGATATCTCTCGCTTCCATAATCGCAAATCCCAGCAGATTTTCTCCCCGCCACAGATTCGGATTTTGAATACAAGAATCTTCAATAGGCAGCTTTACACCCCAAATCCCGTCAAAAGGACTTGCCTCCACGAGGATCTTGTCTCCGGTGGAAAGCAAATACTCCAAAAGCTCAGGGTTTTGTCCAAATTTTGCTTCATTTCCTTTAACAACGATCTCAAATTTATGTTCGTTCCAGAGATACTCGTCAAAACCTCTGACCGTTCTGCCCAGAGCCTTGAAATCCTTTGGATCATTTGCAGCCATGATCTTTTCATAGGTCTCCTGGTCTTTGAAAAGCAGAGCTTTCTGCGCCATCATAAACTGTTCGGTCGTGAAGTATTTCTGCCCATCCACTTCAAATTCACACGGATACCACTGACTACAGCAGGATTTCCGGATTTTTCCGGGAGTGCTTGTGTGCCCCCAGAAAAAGATAAATTCCATCTCTTCTCCGCAGTTAAAGCGTTCTGTGATCATTTTTGCTGTATATTTCATTTTCTATTTACCTCTTCAATAATCATTGTTCTTATATTCATTAAAATCTCACCTAAATGGTTCTGCCCTTCCCATGTGGTCAGGTCAGTGCCCCAGAAGGTTTGGCCTTTCTTGTTCCCGGCGATCAGTTTTCTTTCTCCGGTTTCCAGAAGCTTTCGGCGAAGCTCGGGGTACTGAAGGAATTTCTCTTTCAGCAGTGTTTCCATGACCGTGAGCTTTTTGTCTTCCCACCCCTCATAGGGCGTGATTCTGCTTCCGACCATTCTGGCTTTATCGCGGCTATAGCTGACAAATCGTTTCCGCTCTGTATTGTCCATCAGCTTTGAGGCCTGAAACGCGGACTCCGCACAGGGATAAACGAGTCCTTCGAAGACAATATCTACCGGATAAAGGTTGTCCAGAAAAGCGTATTCGTCCCTAAAGCTGATGATCTCCTCCGGAAAATCCTGCCGGCTCAGCGTTTTCAGGATCGGCATAACGTTGGGATGCAGCATTTCGGAAACAGAGTCTATATCAAACAGATGCTTGCGTATGGCCGTTGAACTGATTCCGTCAATTCCATCCGGCTGCTTTGCAATGACAAATGAATCCGCGTACTTTGCCAGACTCTCACTTTTGCAGATCTCCTCCAGCGGATCTTCGCCGTTCCTGGCAAATACCAGCACACCGAAGCGATCCAGAAAGTCCGAGGTTTGTGCAAAACGTTCGATCAGAGCAAGCTTATCCGCCCCGATCAGAAACAGAATGTTTGCTTCGGGATGAAGCTCCTGCATGCGTTCCATCGTCAGATAGGTAATGGCAAAGGTCTGCTTCATTTCTTCGGTATATATGACGGTCCTGCTGTCTTCCGGCCACATGGCCCGCAGCATTTCCAGCCGTTTTTCGTCCGAAAGGCACAGATTTCCTTCGCCTGCCTTCACCATCTTCCGCTTTAAGTACGCGTAGCTGACAGGCACGAGATAGACCTTTGCTGCCTGTACGCTCTCTATGGCCGTTTCCGTGAGCTTATAATGTGCCAGTGTGGGCGGATTGAACGATCCGCCCACGACAACAATATCCGGTTTATCCTTTGTCAGCATAAAAGTGTTCCTCCTGTTTTTCTGTCGACGGTTCTACTCTATCTTCCAACATTCCGCCCAGCTCTGTGCGCTCACTCCGTAATTCTCCGACAGCCATGTAAGACATCGGTCAGCATCCATACAGATTGCAGGAGCGACATCAAACCAGGCACCATCGATATCCATCGGAGAAAACTCGAACAGTACGAATACAGAGGACATGCTGTTATTATACGGATACACGACAGACCCGTCACCGGACAGCGTTTCAATCCCGGCTTTCCCGTCCAACACATCTGGCATCAGGCAGTTCTCGTAAAAATATTCTGCCTGCTCTTTGCTGAGCTTTTCCTCTGACCGGAAGCCCTGTTCATCCGATGAATGCCAGCTGACAGTACATTCCGTAATCTCATATTCCACCGAAATCGGAAGTTCCGGGGGAAGCGACCGGAAAAGAGCAGCTTCTTTACAGTTAATAACGGCTTCCGCGGCTATTCGCTGCTCATCGGGGGCTTCCTCCGTGCCGAGCGCTATATGATAAACTCGCCGTATCGTTGTTCCGTCCGTAAGGTAATAAATAAAAAACAGTTCTGCGCAGTCGTCGGAAGCCATATTTTTCTCCTGATTGGAAAGGAAAAGTCTGTGCAGCGAGAGCACGGCTTCAATGTTCTCCTTCTCTTTCAATCTGGCATACTTAATGTAAACCGATTCCACTTCTTCCGCAGAGACCGGCACATAGCCGACACAGCCTTTTCCATCCGATTTCACAATACATGAAGCCAACACCAATATGACCGCGACCGCTACTGTCGGGAAAAAATGGGATAGATTTTTTGAACTTGTATTTCTGAGCAGAAAAGCAGGGAAAAGATTTCCTATGAATGCCAATACCAGAACGATCGCAAAAACCAGCCATCTGTATCGGAGCGTATTGAGTGTGTCATAATTAAAATCCCACATGATATAAACAGGTATGACGGTAAACAAAAGCGTTGTAAACAGTATAAAAAGCGCTCTCAAAACACAGGCCGAAGAATGATACTTTCTGTTTCCGTCACGGTTTTTATACCAGAG
>JAZLGK010000028.1:0-6855 GCA_045616265.1 Candidatus Limivicinus sp.
AGGGAGAATGCCATATTTTCATAAACCGTCATGTGGGGGTAGAGAGCGTAGTTCTGGAAGACCATAGCGATATCACGGTCTTTGGGGGCGACGTCGTTCATGAGCTTGCCGTTGATGTACAGCTCGCCCTCGCTGATCTCCTCAAGACCGGCGATCATACGCAGAGTGGTGGACTTACCGCAGCCGGAGGGTCCGACCAGAACGATGAATTCCTGATCTGCGATGTCCAGATTGAACTGCTGGACCGCAACGACGCCCTTTTCGGTGATCTGCAGATCGACCTTCTTGTCTTCCATGGTCTCGGCCTTGGCCTTGGCCTTCTTCTTGCCATCGTCTCCCGAGAACGGATAGATCTTCATGACGTTTTTAAGCTGTAATGTTGCCATACTTTTCATGACTCCGACTTCGATGCCTCCGCAGGGAAGTCTCGCGGCCGCATATGCGCGCCGCTTTGCGACAGGTCTCCACACTGCCGCACCCCGAGCCTCAGGGTAAATGAATTCCTCCTTCTTTGTATGTCACGGCGGCTACATAGTATGGAGAGCCGACCGCGCATTGATATTATCGCCCATTAAGGCATATATATTATAAAGGATGCTTTACCGTATTGCAAGTAAAAAATCAGAGCAAAAATTTGTGCAAAAGTTACAAGAGTAATTGGATTGAGTTAGGAGTTTTGAAAGGAAATCTATATGAAGCTTTTACAACTCGGCTCCGTGGGGCCGTCGGTACAGTTTTTACAGCTCGCGCTGAGACGGGCGGGATATGCGGAAATGATTTCGGATGGGAAATTCGGACCCGTCACCCGCTCGGCGGTGATCGATTTTCAGCGAAGAAATGCACTTATTCCGGATGGGGTCGTCGGGCAATATACCCATAACGCACTGATGCCGTATTATCTCGGATATGTGAAACACCGCGTTCGTCCGGGGGACAGCTTTTTTACTCTGGCACGGGAATACGGAAGCTCCCTCTCCGCCATAGAGACCGCAAATCCCGGCGCGGACAGCAAAAATCTCACGCCGGGGAGCTTTCTCACCGTGCCTCTGGGCTTTGATGCGGTTCCGACGGACACGGATTATTTTTCTTTTCTCATATCATGCTGTGCGCGCGCTCTGGCGGCGCGGTATCCGTTTCTGAAGCTGTCGGAGATCGGAAGGAGCGTAATGGGAAATCCACTGTGGTGTCTGCGCTTCGGAGAGGGGAAAAACCGCGTCCTTTACAATGCCTCCCACCACGCGAATGAGTGGATCACAACGACTCTTCTTTTAAGATTCACCGAGGAACTGTGCCGCGCTTTTTCGACGAAAGGGCTGATCTTTTCCCAAAACGCGGAGGAAATTTTCAATTATGTCGATCTGGCTGTCGTTCCCGCCGTGAATCCGGACGGTATCGACCTTGTGACGGGAGAACTCACGGGCGGGGAGTTTTTCAGCTATGCCGGCTCTCTTGCGCTTGCTTATCCGCAATACCCCTTTCCCTCGGGCTGGAAAGCGAATATCCGGGGCGTTGATCTCAATCTCCAGTATCCCGCCGGGTGGGAGCAGGCAAGGGAGAACAAGGCGCTTCTCGGCGTTACCTCTCCCGCTCCGGCGGATTTTGTCGGCTCCGCCCCTCTTGCCGCTCCCGAAAGCCGGGCGATGTATGATTTCACTCTTTCGTTCATGCCCTTTCTGACTCTGTCCTATCACACGCAGGGGGAAGTGATCTACTGGAAATATCTCGATTATACCCCGTATAACTCCCGTGTCATTGCAGAGGCCTTTTCCTCCGCCTCCGGCTATGCACTCGAAGACACACCCTTCGCCTCCGGCTTTGCAGGCTACAAGGACTGGTACATCGAGAGCTTTGACCGCCCCAGCTATACGATCGAAGCGGGAAAGGGCATAAACCCTCTCCCGCTTTCGCAGTTTGATGATATTTATAATAAAAATCTCGGAATCCTGACGCTGGGAACGGTAGTCACATGATAAGTTTTAAGAAACAGAAAGGCTTGCAGCAAAATGAAAAATTACTGCAAGCCTTTTTATCTAAGGCAATACCGCATAATGCGGCAAGAGCAGAATTCCTAATTCCTCATTGATCAGAATTCCGCGTTGCCGGTGGTACGGGGGTGCAGCTCGACGTCGCGGATGTTGCTTACGCCGGTGAGGTACATGACAAGGCGCTCGAAGCCGAGACCGTAGCCCGCATGTCGGCAGGAACCGTAACGGCGCAGATCAAGATACCACCAATAGTCTTCCTTCTTCAGTCCCAGCTCGTCCATACGTGCCTCTAAAAGCTCGAGACGCTCTTCACGCTGGGAGCCGCCGATGATCTCTCCGATGCCCGGTACAAGGCAGTCCGCCGCCGCGACGGTCTTGCCGTCATCGTTGGCGCGCATATAGAAGGCCTTGATGTCCCTGGGGTAGTCGGTGACGAAAATGGGCTTTTTGAAGACCTTTTCGGTGAGATAGCGCTCATGCTCGGTCTGGAGGTCGATGCCCCACTCCACGGGGTACTCGAAAGCCTCGCCGGAATTTTTAAGGATCTCGACCGCCTCGGTATAGGTAACTCTGCCGAACTCGTTGGAGGCGACATTGTTGAGTCTCTCTAAAAGTCCCTTGTCAACGAACTGGTTGAAGAACTCCATCTCCTGCGGGCAGCGCTCCAAAGTGCGGTTGATGATGTATTTTACCATCTCCTCCGCGGTGTCCATGTAGTCGTTCAGATCGGCAAATGCCATCTCCGGCTCGATCATCCAGAACTCGGCGGCGTGGCGCTGGGTGTAGCTGACCTCGGCGCGGAAGGTGGGACCGAAGGTGTAGACATCGCCGAAGGCCATTGCGAAATTCTCTGCATTGAGCTGACCGGAAACGGTCAGATTGCAGGCCTTGCCGAAGAAATCCTTGGAGTCGTCCACGGTGCCGTCCTCTTTAAGAGGGAGGTTGTTGAGGTCAAGGGTGGTGACGCGGAACATCTCACCCGCACCCTCGCAGTCGGAGCCGGTGATGATGGGGGTATTCACGTATACGAAGCCGCGCTGCTGGAAAAACTCATGCACCGCCTGTGCCGCCACGGATCTTACGCGGAAGGTCGCGGAAAAGAGATTGGTACGGGGACGGAGGTGCTGGATGGTGCGCAGATATTCAACGCTGTGGCGCTTTTTCTGGAGCGGGTAATCGGGAGTGGACACACCCTCGACCTCGACCTTTTCCGCCTTCAGCTCAAAGGGCTGCTGGGCGTCGGGAGTCAACACCAGAGTGCCGGTGCAGATGAGTGCCGCGCCGACGTTCTGATGGGCGATCTCATCATAGTTTTCCATGCTCTCGCGTGCAAAGACGACCTGCAGAGGCTTAAAGCAGCTGCCGTCATTGAGCGCGATAAAGCCGAAGTGCTTGTTGTCGCGTATGCTTCTTGCCCAGCCGCAGACGGTGATGACCTGTCCGTCAAAAGCGGCGGCATTTTCATAAAGTCCGGATATTTTCTGATGCTTCATAAGTGCATCCTGCCTTTCATCTACCAGAATAAGGATTTAACAAAAGCAAATTATATATTAAATTCATTCAAAGTGCAAGAGATAATAAATGCATTATTAAAAGACCATCTGTATCGGCGATTTATGGTTTCTCAGCTCCAGCTCCATGAAGCTTCCGCCGCTTTCACCGTCACGGGTCCATGCCACAGGCTTTTCAAAGCTGAATTTTGCCTTTTTTGTATGCAGTATCAGCAGATCGTCGCTGTCAAAGCGCTGGGACAGTACACTGTCCACGATCCCGCCGAAGCCTGTGATATATTCCGGCTCTTTTACAAGCACAAGCTCGCTCATGCCGTCGCCGAGGCTGACCATCACCTCCGGGAGCTTCACGATGCCCGCAACGGAGGTCGAGTTGGACATACTTCCGTACAGGAGCTTGCCCTCAAAAACGCCGTCATCATACTCTACCCGCGTCTTCACGCTCTCGATATACGGCAGACTTGCCATGCCCTGCAGGACATAGGCCAGATGCCCGAGCGCCTTTTTCTGATTTTGCGGGGTGGCGTAGCTCACCTCGGTAAAAGCGCCGAAGGCCGCGATATACGCAAAATACCCGTCATTCCCGAAACCGCCCAGATCAAAGGGGTGCGGCACGCCCGCCATGAATTTTCTGACCGCCGCAAGGCAGTCGTTTTTCGGCAGGTCGATCGTGGTCGCCACATCGTTTGCCGTGCCCATGGGGATATAGCCCACATAGGGGCGCTTTTCCAACTGCATCAATCCCCCGAGGACTTCGCTTAATGTGCCGTCCCCGCCGATGCAGACCACATAATCGTACTCGCCTGCGTACTTTGCGGCCAGCTCTGTGGCCTCTCCGCTGCGGGAGGTAAAGAAAAGCGTGACCCGGTAGCCGCCCCGGTTAAGCTCGTTCATGGCCTCGGCAAAGTTATATTTATACCCGCTCCGTCCGGCGGCGGGATTTACGATCAACATGAGTTTCTTTTCCATTTTCTTTTCTCCGTGCGTATTTTTATCTATTATATAATAGGTGAAGACAAAAGTACATAGACAGATCAGAAATATTTGAAGGTTTCCGAAAAAATCGAATCTCTGTTGAAAATGTCCGAACTTTGCTATATAATCCCTGTATAAGAACTTTTTTCGGAGGATATGCAACATGAAAAAGTATCATGCGGGACGCATTGCGGCGCTGATTTCTGCCGCCGTGCTTTTTATCCTTGTTCTGTCCGCTTCGGCGGCGGCGGATCATCCGCTCCGGCTGACGCAGGATCTGGAGCCGGTCTGCGAGGTCACACGGGGCGAAAACGCCGTTTTTTCCGTCGAAGCCGTCGGAGGAAGACACATTACCTATCAGTGGTATAACAATGCCGGTGCTTTCGGCTGGGAATACCCGTCTGTCTCCTTTCCGGCGTATGCGGACGATGAGATCTACTGTGTTGTGAGCAGCGGGGAGGAGAGCGTTGAATCCACACACTGTGCTGTTACTGTCCGGGAACCGTCCGTACCTCTGCCTGTTCCCAGAATAACCGTTCAGCCGGTTTCCGTGAATCTGTCCTACGGTCAGAGCGCCATTCTTTCGGTACAGGCTGACTGTATGGGGCAGGGCGCCGGGGTGGAGCTTGCCTATCAGTGGTACAGCAGCCCTCTTCTGGACGGAAGATATGCTGCGCCCATAAAGGGAGCGACTTCTTCCACATATGTCATACCCCCCTCCTATACCCCGAGCAAACTGTATTATATATGCATGATCCACTCCACGAACGGTGTTGATGTCAGCCAGGATGTCTGCTCCGATGTTGCGACCGTATACTGCGGCGACCTGAACATCACCAAGCACCCCACCGGCGAGACCGTGAAACCCGGCGGCAAGGCCACCTTTATTGCCAGAGCCGAAGGAGCGGTCGCTCTGCAATGGCGCATTGTGAGAAATGACGGCAGCTTCAGTTTTTTCCGTGCGGACGAAGCGCCCTCCTACATCAACGGTCTCAAGGTCTACGGCGTTGACACCGATACTCTTGTTCTCGACAATATCCCTGCCTCTATGAACGGTATGTCCGTGCTCTGCGTTTTCTATGCCGATGCTGCAAGAACGCAGTTCAAGGTGTCAAACTCCGCTCTTATCACCGTGACAGCGCCTTCACCCACACCTGCCGTCACATCCTATATCCCGAAAGCTACCCCGACGCCTTCTGTCGGCAAAACGCTTCTTGCACCCAGTATCTCCGTCCGACCGGAGCTTGTCGCTTCCGAGGACGGACAGATCGTTTCCCTTGCGGTCAACGCCGTGGACAACAATGCCTCCGGCACGTATCTTCGCTATCAGTGGTACAGAAACAGCAAGAATTCCCGCAGCGGCGGCACGGCTGTTTCCGGTGCAAGGTCTGCAAGCTACGTTCCCGAAGATCCTTCTGACGGAAAATACTACTATGTCGGCGTCTGGGCAACGGATGGCAGTACCACCAGCAAGGCAGCGTATACCGAACCTGTGCTTCTTGACGCCTCCCGCACGGATCGCGGCGTGCTTCTTGCACCCAGTATCTCCGTCCGACCCGAGATCACCGTGTCCGAAAACGGCAGAAACGCCCATCTTTCGATCCTTGCGGTGGATAACAACGATGACACAGCGGAGCTGGACTTCCAGTGGTACAGGAATACAAGGAATTCCAATATCGGCGGTACGGCTGTTTCCAGTGCGCATTATGAAAGCTATAATCCCATCATCCTCAACGGTGACCGGTATTATTATGTCGGCGTCTGGGCGACGGACGGGGAGAGAACAAGCAAAGTTGTTTACTCCGAACCGGTTCTTGTGAGCAAAAGCGCGCTGAGGTCTGCCGTTCTCCTTGCACCCAGTATTTCCGTCCGACCGGAGCTCATTTCGTCCAAAGACGGCAAGTCTGCTTCCCTTTCCGTTGCGGCGGTGGACAACAACGACGGTACGGAGCTGCAGTACCAGTGGTACAGGAACAGCCGAAGCTCCAATTCCGGCGGAACGGCCATTGCCGGTGCTGACTCGGCGAGCTTTGCGCCCCCCGCATCCTCCGGCAGTAAGTATTATTATGTCGGTGTCTGGGCGACGGACGGGGACAGCACCAGCAAGGTCGCGTATTCCGAAGCAATTCTTGTGAATTGAGTGAGAATTGGGAATGAGGAATTGATACTCATTTCTGATTAAAAATAGACATTTTTAATCAGAGCTTTTGAAGCATTCAAGCTTCTCGCTGCAGCTCGGTCACCTCGCGGCTCTGACATGCCCCCGGCATGTCATTCACTACCGCTCGGCCGCTTCGCTACGTGCTTTGCGCGGTTAATGCTTCAAAAGGCGTCTCATACGAAAACTACGCCGCTACGGCGGCTATTAAAACAAGACAAGAAAT
>JAZLGK010000029.1:0-5992 GCA_045616265.1 Candidatus Limivicinus sp.
CCGGAATTTTTTATGCAGTATGGGCGAAAAAAGGCGGCTCAAAACCTGTAAATCCTTATGGCGAACCGCCTTTCGCGGGAGTGTCTGTTTTTATATTCAACTGCGTTTCATAAATCGGAGCTTTTCGGCAAACAATATTCTCATGAGAGGTGAGAAAAATGAAAGCGGTTATAATGGCGGGCGGCGAGGGAACGCGCCTGAAGGCGATCACGGGTTCCTTACCGAAGCCGATGGTCCCGCTGCTCGGAAAGCCGATGCTGGAGCATATCGTGGAGCTGCTGAGAAAGAACGGTTTTGATGAGCTGTGTATGGCGCTTAAATACCGGGCGGGCGATATTGTCGCCCATTTCGGCGACGGGGAAAGATTCGGCGTGAAGATCTCTTACAGCATCGAAAAAGAAGCCCTCGGCACGGCGGGAGCGGTGAAAAACTGCAGAGATTTCTACGGGGACGGGGATTTTCTCGTAATCAGCGGGGACTGCGCCTGTGATATGGATCTGTCGCTTTTCGCCCGGACGCATATCGAAAGCGGCGCTGCGGCAACGGTCGCTCTGCACCGGGACGGATGTCCCCTGCGCTACGGCCTTGCGGTAACGGACGGCGAGGGGAGGATACGGGCCTTTGTGGAAAAGCCCTCCTGGAGCCGCGTAGTGACCGACCTTGTCAATACGGGGATCTATATGCTCTCTCCGCGCGTTATGGAATATGTGCCAGACAACACGCCCTTTGACTTCGGAAAAGACCTCTTCCCGCGGCTTCTGAAAGAAAAAGTCCCTGTTTACGGCATGGATCCGGGCGGGTACTGGTGCGACGTCGGGACGCCGCTGTCCTATTATAAATGCTGCCGGGACGCCCTTGTCGGCAAGCTCAGCATCGAAGCTTCGCCGGAATTCGCCGCAGGGGAGAACGAGGCCGGGAGTGAAAAGATCGGCGGCGGGATCGACTGCCCCTGCAAAGACCGGGCGGCGGTAATGGGCACACTGTCCGAGGCGCTGCTGGAGCTGGGCGCGGATTATTCGGACGGGCTTCACCTGACCGGCGGCGGCTATGAGCTCCACATTGCCCCGAGAGCCGGTATAGAGGCCGTGCATATTTCGGTCAGCTCTCCGGATGCGGAATTTGCCGAAAGACTGATGCTGTCGGCAAAAGAACTCATAGAAGCGCTTGATTTAGCTTGACGGCGGGAAATGCCTCGTTTATAATCAGCAGTAACTCAGCATTATTCTGATTATAAACGGAGGGACATACATGGATCTTGAAAAAACCGTAAAAAACCTCAAAGAGCGAGGCTTTGGCGTTACCCATTTTTCCACCGGTAAAGAAGCGACCGAGTATCTGTGCGGCGAAATAAAGGGTGTTACGGTCGGCATCGGCGGATGTAAGACCGCCGACCAGTTAGGGCTTTATGACAGACTCAGCGAGAACAATACCGTCTTCTGGCACTGGAGAGACAACGGTCCCGAGGTGCGCAGCAATGAAAACAGCGCGGAAATATTCATCTGCAGCGCAAACGCCGTGAGCGAGGACGGGGAGCTTCTGAATATCGACGGAATGGGCAACCGCATCGCCGGTCAGGTGTTCGGACACAGAAAGGTCTATATCGTCATCGGCACCAATAAGATCTGCCCGGATTTCAACGCGGCACTTTTCCGTGCCCGCAATGTTGCCGCCGTTCAGAACGCCGCCCGCTTCGGCAAAAAGACTCCCTGCCAGATCGACGGCAAATGCCATGACTGCCGCTCCGCGGAGCGCATCTGCCGTGCGCTGACGGTGCAGTGGGCGCCGATGATGGGCATGGAGACGGAAGTCGTCATCATTGACGAGAATTTGGGAATGTAAGGAGAGTGAAAAAATGAGCTTTGTAAGACGCAATGACGAAAGAGAAGTCGGCCGCGTGAAGGTGCAGGGCGGACCCGGCGAGGTCGAGATGCACAAGATCCTCAATAACCCCGGGGAGATGTTCGGCAAGGGAAGGCTTTTCAACCATATTTACGCGGAACCCGGCGCAGGAGTCGGCTGGCACATTCATCACGGGGACGGCGAGATCTATTACATCCTCAAGGGTGAGGGCGAGTACAGCGATAACGGAAAGCTTGTGACCGTCCGCGCGGGAGATGTCACATTCGTCGGTGACGGAGAGGGACATTCCCTTGTCAACACCGGTCATGAGACCTTAGAGGCCATCGCGCTGATCCTTTATACCTGATGGAGAATAAACCGACACGTTCACGGATGAACTCACGGTGAGCGTGTCGGTCTTTTCATCGTTTCTGTCAAAAAATAAAAAAGTGAAAAAAATTGTTGACAAGAGCGGAATCTTTTGATAGAATAGATCTGCTATTGAGGCAGAAGTATGGCGGCATAGCTCAGCTGGCTAGAGCATTCGGTTCATACCCGGAGTGTCCCCGGTTCAAATCCAGGTGCCGCTACCAGATAAAGGCGCAGCTCTTTCAACTGCGCCTTTTATAAGGCCCGTTGGTCAAGTGGTTAAGACACCGCCCTTTCACGGCGGTAACATGGGTCCGAATCCCGTACGGGTCATTGATAAAAAGTACCGTGTTTTTGATAAAAATGTCAAAATCACGGTACTTTTCTATTCAATTTGTGATTTTGGCACTTGCAAGAAACGACATAAAACGACATGATTTTACAAGGTTTAAAGTGGAATTTTGGTGGAGTGAAAATATCATCACTCGTTGTGGGCGGTAACATGAGTGTTCAGCTTTTCGGCAAGGTCGGTCTGGTGCTTTCGGCTGCGGATGTGTGTGTAAATATCCTTGGTCACGACAATGCTGCTGTGTCCCATTGCTGATTTTGCATCGAACTCCGACACGCCGGCGGCTTCCAGAAGGGTGGCGTATTCGTGCCGCAGCTGGTAAGGCGTAATCTTCGGGGTGTATTTCGTTCTGGTGTACTTGTGGCCGTTTTTTCCCTCGTGCTCGTATTCTTCGGCTTCGGTCTCACCGATGGAGCGGCACCAGCTGAGCCAGCGTTTACGGAGGACGGTTTTTGTGAGAGGGGAATCACCGCCGAAGACGTAACCATTGCGCTGATCGGGAAGCACGGCTAGCAGATTATCTAACAGTGGAACATCCCGGAGCCCGGCGGCGGTTTTGGCGCGCTCTTTGATGACTGGTTTATTCGTCGGATAAGTGGCCACGCGCCTGACGTGGATCACCTTGTTTTCCCGATCAATATCTTCCCAGCGGAGGCCGAGAAGTTCCCCGTCCCGCAGACCGGTATAATAGATAAAATACGCAAACAGTCCCATTTCGCAGTCAGGCTTGATCTTGGAGAGTTGGTTTTCTTCCGGAGGTTCCCGGCGCGTCTTTGAGAGACCGCGTGGCACGTCCACAGCGGCGCAGGGATTGTATTTGACCTTGGAGCCGGGTTGTACCATAGCATATTTGAAAAGCTTGCTGAGGACCGTTTTTGACCGTCTGACGGTATCTCTGGAATATCCGCGTTCTGCCTGTTCTTCAATGAACGCCTGCAAACGGTCTGGGGTGATGTCCTTTATGTATTCGCCCTCGAAAAAATCTTTAGCCCGTGCGACATGGGGCGCATAGGCCGCCGCCGTTGTCGGCTCGATCTTCTTATAGTGAAATTCTTCCCATGCGTCCGCGATCTCAGAAAACGTCGGGCCATTGTCAACCTTGACTTGGTGGGCATATAGCTTCTTTGCCAGCTCTGATTTTGTCTTTGCGGATACTTCGTGCGTTTTTCCGTCCTCGCCGGTGACGCGCTCAATCCACAGGTTTTTACTTTTTGAAAAAAACATTTTTCTTCACGCTTTTATTGCAAAAATCACGTAAAAGTGATACAATAAAAACGACTCATAGAGTCCTCCCACCTCTTTTTTCTTCCTTCTGCATTACCGGTGCAGGAGGGAGTTTTTTTACCATTTTCGTGGCATCGCGAAACATTGAGATACTGCCCAAATGATAATCAAGTAAGACTTTGCACGTTAAAAAAGGTTCTTTACACAATATTACACAAAACACTTGACAAATACACAAAAAGTGTGTATAATAAACAGCGTATGGAGGAGGAAAAATGAAACGGAAGGATTTGATAAAGCTGCTTCAAAACAACGGCTGGTATCTTGCAAGAGACGGAGGAAACCACGATGTATACACCAACGGGAAAGAGGTTGAAGCGGTTCCACGTCACAGGGAGATCAACGAGCAGCTTGCAAAGGCGATCATCAAACGGAGAGGGCTGAAATAAGCCCCTCCGGACATTATAGGAGGAAGTATGAAAGAAGCTTATCCAATTGTTATGACACAGGACGATAACTGTGTGCTGGTCTATGTGCCGGACTTTGATATCAACACGGAGGGAAAAGATTTTGCGGATGCGCTTTTCATGGCGCGGGATGCAATCAGTATGACCGGCATCACCTATGAGGACATGAGGAAGGAATTACCGAAACCATCAGCACTTGAAACCGTGAGCGAGGAGCATCCCGAGGCTGCGGTTTCACTGGTTGATGTGGATTTCGCGGAGTACCGCAAGGCAAACGACCGCAGAGCCGTGAGACGCAACGTATCTCTCCCGTACTGGCTGAACTACAAGGCAGATCAGGCCGGTATCAACGTGTCCGCCGTATTGCAGAAGGCGCTGAAAGCGGAACTGAATATCTGATCTATTCCCTCCGGAAACGGAGGGAGTTTTTTATATTTTGTTGACGATAACAAATCATCGTTTTGCCAACATCGGCAAAATGATTTTGAATTACTTGTGTTCCTCTTTTTCTGCAACGCTCTCAATCATACCGACGACCGCATTTTTCAAGAGCATGGTATCGGCGTTGGCAGATGTAATAACAGGCTTGCCGGTTTGAGCCTCAATGTTCTTTCTGGTATCTCCGGCAATCTTTCCTCCCTGCTTGGCAACAGAACGGTTTTCTTCCAACCCCTGCGGATTCTGCACATTGGTAAGCTCTGTGGTGGTAGCCTCGGCAAGCATATTCAAGGCAAGCTCCAGTGTGCTCATGTTATCGCGGAGATTTTCCGTTTTCAGCCCTTTGAGGTTTTTATACTGCCGCGTGTTCATGCCCGACCACGCTTTTGTCACTTCATCGGTGAGAATGGCATATTCCTTTTTCTCCTCAACGCCGTGAGACCTCCATGCGTCCGTCAGCTCCTTGCGGGCGCGGATCGTCTGCAGGCGCTGATTTATCCAGTCGGGCGGATAGCCCTTTTTAGCGTATGTTTCCAAAGCTCGCTCTATCGTAAGCTCTGGGTCTATGATTTCCTCAATGCGCTCTCTGCCGACCTGAGCCAGCCACAGCTTGAACGGCTCGGCCTTCTTGGATGGGACGGACTGAATGATGCGCAGGAGTTGCTCGGTGTTGGCCACGTCCGTCAGACGGCGTTTGCCGTCAGCAGCTTTCATTTTCAACTGGTGACAGTTTGTCACCAGTTCACCGCCCTCTTCCTTGAGACGCTGTTTTAACTTGTTCCAGTATTTACGTCCTGTGTTATAGTCCGGACTCTCTGTCAACGCAGAGACGACATCCACCACGGAGAAATACCATTCCTCCGCTTCTTCGTCCCACGCGGTGCGGATAGCCTGATCTTCAAAGAGCTGTAGTTTATTATTCTCTGTCATGTTTATATCTCCCTGCGGCGGGAGCAAGCCCCCCGCCCTACAAATCAGTATGTTTTATACGGCCTGAACGGAATTATCCCCCTGCTTATATTTCTTGGTTATTCGGAGGCAACAGAAAACGCCTGATCGCGTGAACTGCTCCCAGTTTTCGGCGGATGCTTCCAGAAGCTTTTCAGACCGTCGATATGCTCAAAAAGATCGTCCCGAATATTGCTTCCCATCGGGTCAAGAACAAAATCTAGGTAACCTCTAATAATTAGGTTATCCATCGTATTTTATCTGTTTTTGTATTTTTTGAACAGCAGATTCCAAAACCGAGAACCGAAAAACATGATTTCCCAATATTTCGGGGTGAATCAGCCCCGATAATCGGGAT
>JAZLGK010000030.1:0-9795 GCA_045616265.1 Candidatus Limivicinus sp.
CAGCCTGACGCTTTGCCACCTGACCTACCATACGCTCGCCGGTCTTGGCAAAAGCAACGACCGAGGGAGTGGTGCGTGCGCCTTCGGCGTTTGCGATGACGACAGCTTCGCCGCCTTCCATAACGGCAACGCAGCTGTTGGTGGTACCGAGATCTATTCCTATAATTTTACCCATTTTTGTTTCCTCCTATATAAGTGAAAATTTTATACAAATTTATATTACAAACGGCGAATGCCGATTTGTGCTTTTTTTACCTTTTCTGTCAATCCGTAGGGAACGGACTTGACCGTTCCGAAAATTCGCGGTATCAGAGGCGGAGCGGTCAAGACCGTTCCCTACCGTGGAATTTTTCAGCGGTTACAATGTCCGGCAACACATCAAAAATCAGTTTGCGACTTTTACCATAGCGAAACGAACGATCTTTTCGCCGATCTTGAAGCCTTCCTGGAAGACCTCGACGACTTCGTTTTCGCCCTTTTCTTCATCCTCCACGTGCATGACGGCGTTGTGAACGGCGGGGTCAAAGGTCTTTCCGAGACTTTCTATCTTCTCAACTCCCAGCTTTTCCATTGTCTGCTCGAACTGGGTCATGATCATCTCCACGCCCTTGCGGTAGGCCTCGTCCTCGGTGGGAGTGTTCAGCGCTCTTGCGAGGTTATCGTACACGGGCAGGAACTTTATCAGCGTGTCGGTCTTGCCGTCGTTGTAGCGGTTGTCCTTTTCCTTCTGGGAGCGGCGACGGAAATTGTCGTACTCGGCGGCGAGACGGAGATATTTATCGTCCCTCTCGGCAAGCTCCTGCGCGTGCTTTTCCTCTTTTTCCTTTTCTTCCGCCTTTTTATCTTTTCTGCCGAAGCGTTTTTTCTCTTCCTTTTTCTCGGCAGGGGCTTCTTCCTTCATTTCTTCGGCGTTTTCCTTTGCCGTTTCTTCCTTACACTCCTCCGTCTGTGCGGCGGTTTCCTCTGTCTTTTCTTCGGGTTTATCTGTGTTCATTCCGATCGTCTCCCTTGATTATGAGTTTATTGTGCATCCCCTCGGGGGGCGTATCGCCGGTGCCGAGGCGTCTGGAAAGCCCTGCGGCGAGGGCGCTGAGCTTGGCAGCAACTGCCGAGTAGTCCATGCGGGTCGGGCCGACCACGCCGATAAGCCCTTTCGTATTATCTCCCGCATCGTAGGTCGCTATCACGACACTGGAATCCTTCAGTTCCTCCGCCACATTCTCCGGGCCGATCAGCACCTGAACGCCGTCCCCCGTCACGTCAAAACCGCCGTCCGGGAGGATGCCGCTGCCGCCGGAGAGATAATTCATGAGCTTATGCGCCTTGGCGGGATCGCGGAATTCCGGCTGGGTGAGAAGCCGGTTTTCGCCGGCAACATAAGTCGTGGGCTTGTAGGCCGTGGAGAGAACCTCGATGGCAAAGGCCGCGATCACGGAGGTGATCCCCATGGTGTCATCCGCCGCCCGTTCCGCCGAAGAGATCATCAGCGGGGTGATCTGATCCTCGGGAATGCCGGTGAAATTCGCGTTGAAAAGCGCAGAGAGCTTTTTCATCATGTGCTCCGTGACCGATACCGGAAGATGCACGAGCTTATTTTTCACCGTGTTGTCCGAGAGCATCACTACTATTATAAATGTATTCGCATCCACATAGATGATATCAAATCTTCTTATCGTCGCGGCGGTGCGGGTTGTGAGTGCGAGCGCCGGATAATCCGTGAGCTGGGAGGCAAGACGGCTGACGTCACCGATGGTCTCGTCAAGCTGTCGGATCTTCTCGTTGAGGCGCCGGTTGATCTCCTCGGTCTCCTCTAAAGAAAGCTTTTGCTTTTCCATCAGCTCGTTGACGTACATCCGGTAACCCGTGGGGGTGGGGACGCGCCCGGCGGAGGTGTGGGGCTGTTCGAGATAGCCCATGTTCACAAGCTCCGCAAGCTCGTTGCGGATGGTCGCGGAGGAACAGCCGAGTCCCGCTTTTTCCGCGATGGCCTTGCTGCCCACCGGCTCGGCGGTGCGGATGTACTCATCCACCACGGCGGCAAGTATTTTCTTTTTTCTCTCACTGATGGTCATTTAGCACTCACCGCTTCCGACTGTTGGCACTCTCTGTCTTCGAGTGCTAATATAGCATTGGGGCCTGTCTTTGTCAATACCCGCGGAGAACATAGGGGAAAAATTCACAGTTTATACATTTATTGTGTGATATTTTTTCAGCATTATCCGTTTCTTTCTCTCATACACGGTAAACGCATGAACCCTGAAATCCCGGTAGGGAATGGTCTTGACCATTCCGCAGACAAACAGAAAACTCCGACCTTTCGGAACGGTCGAGACCGTTCCCTACCGTAGGCCGCATAAAGTTTTCATTGGTACAAGCCCGTAGGGGAAGCTATCAGCTTCCCGCAGACGTCGGACGCGGTACGGCGGGAAGATAGTATCTTCCCCTACAGGGGAGCTACAAAAAACCGCGGGCAAAGCTGTGAAACAGTGAAAATGTTTTGCGCTTTCCACTTTCCACTTTAAACTCCACACTCCACACTCCAAACTCCACACTTGATACAACTCCGCCCTTTACAAATCCTCTCGAATATTGTAGAATAGTTATCAAAGTATGTGGGAGGGCACAGCGATGCTGGACGAAAACTTTGAAAAAGTATACGACAAATTCAAGCTGCAGTTCTACCGCAAGGTTTTTGAGCTCGTGCGGGAAAGAGACGGATCGCTCTCGGCGATGGAGGCTTTTTCGCTCGAGGTCATCAAGATGCTCGATAACCCCACCATCGGTCGGTTTGCCGATTTTCTGAACATCTCCCAGTCCAACGCCACCTATAAGGTTAACAGCCTTATCAAAAAGGGCTATCTGGAAAAGGAGAATTCTCTCTCCGACCGGCGCGAATACCACCTGGTGCTCTCGGAGAAGTATTATAATTACATCGGTCTTCTCACCTCCTACGAGCAGGTCGTGATGGAGAGAGTGAAAGAGCGCTTCCCGCCCGATGTCATCGAGAGGGCCGACAAAATGCTGGAGATCATCTCCGAAGAGCTCATGCCGGAATGTGATAAAATGCAGAATTCATAATGCATAATGCATAATTTCGTTCCTCACTATAAAAATACGGATCGCAACAATCGTTATTTTGTTGTGATCCGTTACTTTTTTGTCACTATTTTCCATGTTTCCCGCTCAAAAAATGTCTTCTCAAGAGTTGACATAAATAAGTTGCGTGTGGTATATTGTTTTCAGATTAAAGTAAATTCCGAAGGAGTCCTGTCCTATGAAAAGATATATCAAGGGAGTTATTTCATTCCTGTTGTGCACGGCGATCGTTGCCTCCGTCGGTGTGTCCGCTTTGGCCGCTCTCGAAGTGTCTGCCGCTCCCGAAGACGCCGGAAACGGGACGAGCATCCTCGATGACGCCGTCATCTCCGAGAGAGTCAATGCACTCATAGACCAGTACGTCACTGCCGGGTACGTAAAAGAATCGGAGCTTGCCATCGCCTATACATATCTTGCCACCGGCGATTCCTGGTACAAAAATCCCGATATGTGGTTTTACAGCGCAAGCATCTACAAAGTCCCGCTCATGATGATCATGGCAGAGAAGGAATCCAAAGGCGAGGTCGATCAGCAGACCGATATCAAGGGGCTGCCTCTCGCGCAGGTGGAAAAGATCGTGCTGGTCGACTCCAACAACGATTACGCACACAATACCATGAGCTATCTCACCGGCGAGACCGAGAAAAAATCCTTTGAGAAGGGCACCCGTCCCATGTATCAAGCCTTCTCCTCTCTGCCCGAAAAATATTACCACAAGGATTTCGTGGAATACAGCTATTTTACCGCCCGTTTTATGAATGACGTAATGTGTACGCTCTACAATGAGCAAAGCCGGTTCCCCAACATTATCGGTCTTCTCAAGCAGGCCATGCCCGACAGATATTACAACACCAAGCTGGGCGGGCAGTACGAGATCGCTCAGAAGTACGGTTATTTCAAGGATTCCCGTCAGACCGAGTGGCATAACAACACCGGTATCATCTACACGCCCAACCCCATCGTTCTTACCGTACTGAGCGCGGACGCCAAGAAGGGGGAGCAGTTCATGGGCGATCTGGCGGAGCTGTTCGCGGATTACACCCTTGAGCTTGACAGTCAGCTCGCCGCCTACAAGGCAGAGCAGGAGCGCCTCGAGCAGGAGCGCACCGCCGCCGAGAAAGCCGCCGCCGAAGCGGAGGCTAAAGCAAAGGCTGAGGAAGAGGCACGTATCGCCAAGGCAGAGGCCGACCGAAAGGCCGCCGAGGAAGCGGCTCTGAGAGCTGCCGAAAAGGAAGAAAAGGCTGCCGAGCGCAAGGAAAGTATTTCCAAAATCCTTAAATACGTCGGCATTGCCGGTGCCGGTGTGCTTGTAATCCTGATCGTTGTAGGCATTCTCTCCTCCATCCGCAAGCGCAAGGCTCTGGAAGAGGAAGAAGAAACTCCTCCCGCCCGCCGAAGAGCCCGCAAAGAAGTGGACTTCGACAAGGACGAGGATGATGACGAAGAAGACGACGAGGACGATGAGGACGATGACGGTGAAACTCCTCGCAAGAGTATAAAAGCAGAACTTTTCCGCAAAAAAACCGTTCCTTCCCGCCGCCGCAGCTCCGACTATGACGATGAAGACGACGAGGATTTTGACGACGAGGACGATGAGGATGACGAAGCGCCTGCGGATAAAGACGACATTGACGCCTCTCTCGCTTATATGAAAGCCTCTCCCGCACGCTCCGGCCGCTTTACCGAAGAGGTCGATGACAGCGACGAGGAAAGCTCTTCTTCCCGCACTTCTTCCCGCAGCTCCGGCGGATACAGGCCCAGACACTGATGCTTTCCGGACAGAAAGATGAAAAGAAACGTACTTACTCTGCTTCTGCTTCTTGCCCTGTGCTTTTCCCTGTGCGCCTGCCAAAACACCTCTACCTATGGCGTATCGACCATACTCACCCTTGTGGAGCAGGACTATTCCCTCGCCTTTCGCAATGACGATCCGGTCTACTTCTACGTAACGGCGGCTCTCGAGACCCTCGCTGCGGAAGGTACGGTCGATCAGCTCACCGCAAAGTGGTTCGGGCAGAACATCGTGACGATCGATAAAGATGCCGAGGCTCTTTCCAGACTCACGCCGCCCGAAGCGAGAGTGCTGATCATAGGTCTTGATATAAACTCTTTTCCGCTTGCCTACATCTCCAACGGTCAGTTCTGGGGCTTTGATGTAGAGCTGGCGAATGCCGTGTGCGCAAAGCTCGGCTGGACTCTGCAGATGCAGTCCATCGAAAAAGAAAATGCCTATGTTGAGCTGTCCTCCGGCAACATCGACTGTGCCTGGGGCGGCATAGCCATAGAGCAGGCCGATCTTGACGCAAAACGACTAACCCGGTACGGACCGTACCTTCATAACGACATAGTCATTGCCGCGAGAGCCGGATCAAACATACGAAACAAGCTGATGCTCTCCGGCAAAAATATGTGCATGAGTTCCACCACAGAAGCCATGGACGCGCTGAATCAGGATCCGTCCATACCCAAACGTCTCGGTCAGATCACGAGACTTGCCGGCGGCACAGCAGAGTGCTTTGAAAACCTCTACGCCGGGAAGTGCGACGTTGTTCTCACCGACAGTACCGCACTGTACTATTTTAACTGTCATTGATCTTGCAGAATATCGGCATACAGTAAATGATGACGAGTGATCAGGGCGCAGGCTGAAATCGGTTCTGTGCATCCGGGCGGCATCACTATCCGGAAGTGATAATGTCCCTTTGTACATCCTATCTAAGACTGCCGAATATGAGGTTTTCAGAATTTGCTGATTTTTTCAGGGGGAACAAAGCTCCCGTCCTTCGGTCAGGCCAGCCGGGGACGGGACTTTGTCTTTTTTAAAAGTCGGTGTGAGCACCGTTTGTGCAAAACAAAAAGTACGCGCTGAATAAAAAGCGCCCTGCCATCAGAAAGATCGCAGGGCTTTCATAGAATGTGGGATAAAGATATGAGCCTAATTGGATAAGCTGTGCGATTATAATACTCTATTTATTCTCTCTTGTAAAGAGCGAGGAAGCACTGCTTTTGTCGAATGAATATTTTTTTCATCGTCAGGACATAATAGCAAATGTACTTCATTGAGAGGAGAATCAAACCATGATCATGGATCGCATAGCTCTTATCCTTACCATCATAGGCGGCGTTAACTGGGGCAGCGTGGGACTTTTCCGCTTTGATATCGTCGCATGGCTGTTCGGCGGACAGACCTCTACCGTCAGCCGCGTGATCTACACCCTGGTCGGTCTGTCGGCGCTGTGGTGTGTGTCTCTGCTGTTTCGCCCTGATGCCGTCAATGACGAGGGTATTTAAAAGAACACCGAGTAGTTTCAAAACTACCCGGTTTTTTTATACCGGTAAGGCAAATATTTCCGAGGAGAATTCTCTGATTTCTATTGCATATCAGGTTAATTGCCCGGCAGATGACGATGCCGAATCAATCCGTGTTTACCGAAGTCTTATTCTTCCCTTTAATGAGCTCAATCACGAACGTCTTCACGGCGCTTAATCCGGCGCAGGCCGCCGACAGCAGTACGGACTTCCATGCCGCGCCGTCCATATCCGCTGTGATCGTTGCGGGCAGTGCCACCAGAAACGCCTCTAAAAATGTCCAGCCCGCTCTTTCCAGAATGTTCATCCAATCCATCTTCAATTCCTTTCTGCCGATTCCAGATCGGCGATCCTGTTGTTTGCAACCTTTATCTTTTCATCCGTGACATCCGCTCTCTTTTCCAAGGCGTATGTCCGTTCAATGACCGTGTTGTGCTTGTCCACCTTTTTTTCAAGCTGTTCAAGCCTGTACTCCATGATGGCGGCTGACTTGCGGTTGGCTATGTACGCGCCGAGCAGCGTTCCGAGGAAGGACAGCACGGCAATGATTATACTATCACTCATTTCAGTATTTCCCTCCACGTCTTCTCCCCGCACACGCCGTCCACTTCCAGCCCTCTCTTCTGCTGGAAATCTCTGAGGCAAGCATCCATTCCCAGCCAGAGCACGTCATAGCCGACTTTCTTGAGCTGTGCCATCAGAAAACAAGCCTCCGGCGTATGGTCACCGTTCCTGACCGTGCCCATTATGTAGCTTGCCGGCTCCGCGTCGTCCTTGTTTCCCCTTGCCTCCCCTGACAGGGGAAGACTCTCCCCGGCGGGGAGAGATGTCGGCTTTGCCGACAGAGTGGGGGGGTGGAGGTGCCGCCGCAGTGGCAGAGAGGTTTCCGTCTGCGATCTTCTCCCGCATTGCGCCGTAGGGAACGGTCTTGACCGTTCCGCCGTTACCGACAGCCGTCAGTGCCTCCCCGTACTTCTCGTACAGCTCCTGTGCAAACCGAAACCGCGCATCGACATTGTTCACCGCCGGACGCTCATACTCCTTGCAGATCCGTTCCGTGTCAATATAGTAGCCATCGTGCTCCGTACAGAGATAATTCCACAGCTCGCTGTAATCCGTTTTCAGTTCCGCAAGGCAGAACTGTACCTGCATAGCTTCATCGCCGAGACTTTTATTGTGCTCATAAGCATATACGCTCAGTTTTGCTTTTCTCAGCGGGAATGTCCACTGGCAAAGCCCATAGCCCACAGCATCGTTGACAAAATCTATCGTCCCCGCATCCGCCGACTGTGTGTATTTCTCATCCGTCAGCTTTGTCATGCCTCGCTGGGCGATATTGCTTTTCATCCCGCTTTCCGCCATCATGTTCCCGCCCATGGCGCAAGCCGCTTTTGGTGTCATCCCGCCCTTCACAAGAGCGGTCAGGATCGATAATTCGCTCATTTTTTGATTCCTCCGATTTTCTCTTCCGACAATGACCGCCGCCATAACGGATGCGGCGATCAGATAGGCAGCGATCATTGCCGCCGTTGCGATCAGCTTATTCATTGCTGCTGCGCCTATACAAACCACACGTTGTATATCTTAGCTGTTGTATCACGCCCGTTGATATAGAGTTTCGGGAAGAACGCTGTCTGCGTTACGGACGATATATCCAGTACGGACGTTGCCCGTTCGCTCGGGCTAATATTATGTGAAATCAGAAAATTTGTCCCTAAATACTCGTCGTCAATGCCGAATACAAGATGAGTGGCTACCGATTGTGAGACATAATGTGCTTGCCCGTCTATAATTAGATACTTGTATTTACCCGGATTCTGTATTGTTTGCGCAGATAGAATCGCCGAACCGTTTGCCCAGTCAATATATTCATTGTTGGCGCTTACAGAAATATTCGTTTCTGATTTAAATACTGTCCCGAACACGGCGGTATTGAATCCGGTGCCGCTCTTGAACCAGTAAACGCCGGTGTCGTGCCAGCTCGTGTCAGACACCTTGTACACGTGCCCGTTTTTCCACACCCACGTACCGTTTACGTATTGCCAGACCTGCGCAATGGATAGGGAAACGTGACTTCCGGGAACCGCGATCTCGACCTTCGGCAGATACATTTCCCTGAGCCAGATAAATCCGTTGACAAGCCCAGCCGTCGGCTGCTGAGAGGAGACAATATATTTCCCGACCGGCATAGCGGTCTCCGTCTCGACCCAGATCATATTGTCCGACGGATTTCCGGGAGTGTTGAGCTGACAGACGATCTGAAGGCCGATATCCGCGCCCTGATATATCTCTTCCATGACATCATCGATGATCTCGGATTTGTCCGCGCTTGTCCAGTAGTCCACGCCCTTCACGGGGGTATGACCGTCCTGTCCGTTTGCTCCGGGCGTTCCGGGCTGTCCCTGCGGTCCTTGAGAGCCGGTGTCGCCTTTCGCTCCGTCATTGATCGTTGCAATGGCGGTGCCGTCCACCTTGACGGTCGTGACGGTACCGCTCTTGGTTGCGGTCACAACGGGACTGTGTCCGGCAGTGCCCTGTGCTCCCTGAATGCCCTGCGCGCCGGTGTCTCCTTTGTCGCCTTTCGCTCCCTTTAATCCGTTGAATGCGAAGCTGAATATCTTTGCCGTATCGCTTCCGCTCGCTGTCACGGATACGGTAGGAGTCCCGGTACCCGTGCCGACTGTTGCCGTCGGAGTCCCGAATCCTGCGGCAGCTCCGGTATCTCCCTTTGCGCCGGTATTGCCCGTGTCGCCCGTATCGCCCTTATCTCCTTTATCTCCCTTGTCGCCCTTCGCTCCCTGAATCGTGCCGTTGTTCACCCATTGACTGTTGACGGCATCCCATATATAAATGCTGTACGGAGCGGCAGACCCTATGCCGTAGGTATCGCCTGCGGCGGGGGACGGAACGGCGGTCTGAAGCGCGGCAAGCGATGTATAGTAACCCTTAAAGGTGATACCGCCTGTATCGCCCTTTTCTCCCTTCTCTCCGGGATCTCCTTTTTCTCCCTTCTCGCCCCGAATCGCCGGGATCGGGATAGGGTTATGGTTTTCATCGTATATTTTCAGTACGGGAATACTCATTCTTCACCTCTTATTCATCCTCTGTCAGCAGTCCGCTCGACTGCCTGTTGTCGTAATCCGGTAATTCGTCCATGTTGTTCTCCTTTTTTAATGCAGAATTTATAGTCACTTTATTGATTTTTCTCCATCGCACCGTAGGGAACTCCATCGCACCGTAGGGAACTCCACCGCACCGTAGGGAGCTCCACCGCACCGTAGGGAACGCTCTTGAGCGTTCCGCAGACAAGCCGCAGCCCCGGAGTTTTCGGAACGGTCAAGACCGTTCCCTACCGTGATTGGGACATAACGCCGTGGTTAATTGCCCGAC
>JAZLGK010000031.1:0-21121 GCA_045616265.1 Candidatus Limivicinus sp.
TCAGACGATTGTTTTTACGGCTGGTATATTCCGTGTCTACCAGCATCCCGAAACGCTCATCAAAGGAAAGATTTTTCAGTGAAGGATCATTTTCCTGAATACGGAAAGCATCTGCCATGGCAGTAAAACGCATTTCAATAAGCTTATTGATTGTAACTTCATTTGTCATATAGCATCACCTCTTGTAGTAGTCAGCACCTCTTGTGATGCCATATGTGTTTGTCGTTGTACTTGTTTCGGCTTTGTCGTCTTTAACCCCAGTAGCAAGAATGTTCTTTATTACCTTGTAACTCGGCGTTTTCGTGTATTCCAACGCCTTGGAACAGGCAGATTCCAATTTAGCTTTGCTGTATTTGTCTGCCATCTTCAGAAGACCCATACAGCTCCGGTAAGACTGCTGCTCAAGTTTTGCAGAAGTCAGCATGGAATCTACTACTGTATAAGTCGCAGAACCGATTCCTTTTGCCCATGACCGAAAGCGATCGCCGTTCCATTCAAGATATTTCTGGTGTTCTTCCGGCATATGCTCTGTTACAGTAGAATACTGCCCCAAGCGTCCGTAAAGTCTTCTGTGGGAAGCGACCCTGTCCTGCCCGACATAAATCTCAACTGTACTGTCTGTTGTACGGAGGTTTGCTTTCTTTCCAATGTAATTGTAAGGAACTGAATAATACATTCCCTCAAAGTACACATGATAGTTATACTGGACAGTTGCTTCTTTCCATTCAGCAAGCTCGTATGGTGCCGCCGGGAGGGCAATCAGATTGGGAGTTTCATCTTCAATAAAAAGCTGCTTTCGACTGCCTTCTTTCTTCTGAAATCTCTCAGAATTGTAGACCTCCAATTTCTGCCGAATTGCTTTGTTGAGCTCTTCAAACGAAAAGAACTGCTCATTTCTCAGTGCAGCTATTATCCAGGTTGAAACGTGGCCCACATTGCCTTCAACATTAGGCTTGTCCTTCGGTTTCCTCACACGTGCAGGAAGAATTGCGATTCCGTAATGCTCTGCCATCTCATGGTAAGTCTTATTCAGTTCCTGTGTATACCAATCTTTTGTGTGGTTTACGGCAGTTGTTGTATTATCCGGGACAAGCATCTTTGTTACGCCGCCGAAGTAATTGAACATATGGATATGTGCTTTTATCCACGCCGGTGTTTGCTCATTTGGGAACGCTTCTGCGTATGTGTACTGGCTATATGACAGAACTCCTACGAAAATCTTCGCATCGATCAGTTCGCCGGTATTGGGATCAATAATATGTGCCGGATCTCCAGCCCAGTCAACTTCAATCTCCTCTCCGGGCTTACGATTGATGTGCATGGTGGCACGTCGCTTTTCTTCATTCTTTTGAATGTAGTAGCAAAACTGGGAATACATCAATGGCTTCTGCCCGGATTGCTGGCATTCTTCAAGGTACTCCCGCCAAAGAAGCTTCTTGTTCGTGGAGTGGTTCTTGTTGCGCTCATTGCGAATGTATTCGTAATCCGGCATTTTTCTGTCAGAACGAACATCCGGATCTTCTTTGCCAAAGAGCTCTTTTTCAAGGCTCTTATCTGTTGTGCCTTCCGGCAAAGGCCATGCAATGCCAAGTTCTTTCGCTCGGTCAAGGGTCTTTGCAACAGTGTTGCGGGAACAGGGTACACTCAGTGCAATGTTTCTTCTACTGAAGCCGATGCTGTCCAACCTCAGTATTTCGCAGTATCTTACGGTCATCTGCGAGACCTCCTTAAATTGTATTTGCATCTGTGTGATGCATAATACAAGTATAAGGACAAAAATTTTCTGGCTCAATACTTTCCGGAACGGTGGCTCAACTTTTACCGGTATGGTGGCTCAAGGTTGTCCGGATTCGTGGCTCAGTGGACGACGGTATATTCATTGCAGCATAGTCCGATACACCATGAACAGCTTCGACAAATTCCTTAATAATCTGATCCAGCTTCATAACTCAAGCCCTCCTTTCGTTGCATTTTAAACATTAGATATCGTTTAAGAAGATATCTATTTGTTTCACACCTATTGTAATTAATCGTTCTTATGTCAGGACAATCTCCGGCACAATGATATCTACAAATGCATGAAGAGCATTTTTCCGGAATATTTATCAACTTTTTATTTCTTTCAATAACATTTTTGTCAAAAACAAATTCTTTACAATTTTCATCATAGTGTCCATATCCATAGTTGCCTCCTGTGGAATCGCGCTCACATGTTGTAATAATCCCGCCTGTTGTTACAGTAAAGGATGGAATAAACATAGCTCCGCAAAACCCTGATACAAGACGTTCTGCATTCATAGCAGAGGTTTTCAACTTAATTCCTTTTGACAGCCCATAAATATAAGCATCCCAAAAGTTTTCAGCAAATTCCATCTTATCAGGCGGACATACTCCTTTTGTTTCACAAAAAGCTCCCCTTCCTAAAGGAACCAACGGCTCTACTACCCAAGTTGTGTTGTGCGGATAATTCAAAGCTAAATAGTCGATAAACTCCCGCATCCTATGCACATTAAGGGAAGAAATGGTAGAACGGACGTTCAACTCTGATTTCTTCTCATAGACAATATTCATGGTATTTACTACGGTTGTAAATGATTCAGTTCCCTGCCTTGTTGGACGATGGATATTTTGAATATCTTCAACACCGTCGATAGATATTAGAATATTGTCTATTTTACTAGCAACGTAATTTGCCTTTTCTGAATTATAGTAGCCATTTGTAGTCATAGATGTTTTTAGGTCAACGCCACAAGCATCGGCAGCAGATTGAAAGAGGGATAAAGCTTTTTCCAATACACCAAAGTGAAAAGTTGGTTCACCTCCGACAGCAAAAGATAGATTAATTCCTCGTAAATTCTTATCCCGAACCTTTTGCTGTGCATATGATGCAGAAGCGACGAGTAATTCATCATTAATAAGCGTTGGTTTTCCAGCATCAGCATGACAGTATACGCAAGACAATGTACAATTCTCTGTAAGTCCTAATGCAATATGAAAGTATTTTGATTTAACTGATTCAAGATTAAATGTTTGCATTCTTGAAGCCCAAGAAGAGGAAAGAAGTTTTTCAAATTCTTCAAATAAAATTTCGCCATTTAGATGTGCTTTCATACGCGAAGTTAATTCAGCGGTGCATAACATACAAATTCCAAGTGTAGGTGCATAAAAAATGGGTTGTCCATCTATACTATCAAAAAATACAAGCTCATTTCTATATTTAAACATAGTTTTCTTCTCTTCCTCCGTTTTATAGATCATTACAAATAATTACTTTGAATTATATAGCGCTTTTTAACTCACTAATGAGAATACTTGAAGAATAGTCATCAAAAAATACTAAAATGCAGAGTATCTGAAGTGAAACTTTCTGAGCCTTTACGTGTTTATCCTTATTTCAGACAAATTATACACCACATTAGGCGTAAAAGTCAATACATCAAATCAGATGTATTATAGTTTGGCTGGGGTGTTGTATTTGAAAACGTATTCGACTATAATCCGCGAATTGCGGGAAGATCGCGATATTACGCAAGGTGAAATTGCCGCTCTTTTGGGAACGACCCAGCAGGTATATTCCCGATATGAATGCGGAGCGAATGAGCTTCCAATAAGACATTTGATTACTCTCTGCAAATTCTATCATGTCAGTGCAGATTATATATTGGGATTGAAATACTGAACAACTCATAATAAAAAGGCTCCTGCAAACAAGCTTTTCAGCCAGTTTGCGGGAGCCTCAGTTATCTTTTATACGTTTTCAGCATTTGCACTTGGTTTCGAGCAGATACTGCTCTGCTTCGAGGTTCCACAGGCCGTTGTGCTTCTTGCACAGCTCGTCGAGCTTTGCGAAGAACGGATCGTCCTTGCCGAGCTTTTCAAAATCGTCGATGGAGGTAAGAGGCATATTTACGCCGGTGTAAATGAGCTTCTTGCCGCCCTTGATCTCGGGCAGGTGGAGAGTTGCTTCCGCAACGCAGTCCAGACCGCCGACGTGGGAGATCAGCACGGAAGGATTGAGGCGGCCTTCCTTCATCATCTGGGCGGCCTCTCTCATGTCGGCGGTGTTGCCGCCGGAGGTACCGACGATGTGGGTGGAAGCGTAGTGGACATTATAGAAGTTGAACGGAGCCTTGAAATTCTTATCGGAGGGGCCGGAGAAGAAGTTGAGGCAGCCGTCGTTGCCGAGCAGGCTGTCGCCCAGTTCTACCATCTCGGGAGCGGGAGCGAAAACGAAAACATCGTCATAGCCTTTGCCGCCGGTCAGCTCCATGAGCTTGCCGTAAGCATCCTCAACAGAGGTGTTGAAGTAAACGAGCTTTACGCCGTTCTTTGCCGCTTCCTCAACGGTGAGGAGGTGCGCGAGACGGTCAAGACCTTCCTGCCTGCGTCCGGTGACGACAAGCAGACCGGGACGGCGGTCGCAGTGGGTGATGTAGTCGATCGCAGCCTGACCCATGGGGCCGTTGCCTGCGAGCATGATCATGTTGCCGCCCTCGACAATGCCCATGTTGTGTACATAGGAACCGTACTTGGTGTGGTACATAGCGTGGAAGGTGCCGATAACGCAGGAGTAAGGCTCGGTGGTGGAACCGGCAAAATACTCTTTGCCTTCGAAGGGGATGAGGCAGTTCATTTCCATGACCTCGTGGGGCATGATGACATAGGTGGCGTCGCCGCCGACATAACGGTAGGAGTAGCCGGGAGCGTCAAGACTGCCCTTGTAGCCCAGAGCGGTCTGGATGATGAATCGGTCGCCGACCTTGAACTGATCTGCCCACTTGCTGCCGATCTGAACGAGCTCACCGCAGAACTCGTGGCCGATGATGGTGGGGTTCTCTGCTACGTCGTTGGGAACGCGCTTGTGCTTTGCACCCTGGCAGGCGGCTTTGTAGGTGGACTGGCAAAGACTGTCGGAGACGACTTTTGCGAGTATTTCGTCGTCTTTGATTTCGGGAAGCTCAAACTCCTCTAAACGGAGGTCTTTTTCACCGTAAATACGGACTGCTCTTGTTTTCATGGATCAATTCTCCTTTTCTCTGTTTACAAGCTCCCATGCGGCATCCACAAGGTGAGCAAATTTCGGGTCGGCCAGAGGCTTGCAGATGAAGCTCTGGGAGGGTGAGTTGATGTCTTCGCCCGAGATCTGTTTCAGGGCAAATCTGTCACACAGACCCATCAATCTGTCAAGCTGTGCAAGGGTATTGCGGGAGGGCATATAGGTGATCGCGGGGATTTTTTTCTTTGCAATGAACTCCACGAGTTCGTCAAGGTAGTCGTCCTCAAACTTGGCTGCGGCCTTATCGCCGGTAACGGAGTTGGTCACGTCGCCGAGGTAGGGGTAGCAGAGGATGGCATCGATGTCCTTAGCAAAGGCGATGGCGGTATCCAGCGGGACAAGCTCTTCATCGGGGTCAACATAGACCTCACGGATGAGTCCCGCCTTGTACTGACCGAGGAGCTTGTACTGCTCGTCCTCAGTGCCGTCGGGGATGACCTTCTTGGCAAGGGCAAAGAGCAGATGACGCTCGGTGACGCTGCCGCCGTTTGCGTACTGGGAAAGAGGCAGAACGTCGTTTTCAAAATCGACGGTGATACCGGTGACATCCTTGATGTTTTTGAGCATTTTAATGTTGCGCTGATTTCGCAGTTCACGGTAGGGAGCGATAAACTCGCGGGTCTGTTCAAAATAACGCTCCCGGATAGAGTGGAAGGTCATGTAGCTGACGCCGAGCTGATCGGGGTTGTTGGTCTTTCTGCCACCGAAGGGAGTATCGCGCCAGTCGGTTCGCATCTCCACACCGCAGGTCGAGCCGACATCGGCGAGCTCTGCCGCCTGACGGAATTCCTTCGCGCCGCTGATGCTGTCGTGATCCATAATCCCGGCGGTCTGGAGTCCTGCTCTGCGTGCTGCCCAGACGGCGGCGGTGGGAGAGTAGGGGGAGAAAGAGAAGGTGGTGTGGATGTGATTGTTGGCGTACTGAGGCAGAACAACGGGCTTTTCCTTTTCCTCTGCCAGCAGAGTTTTAAGGTTTGCAAGCCGTTCTTCCGCAGTCGGTGCATTCAGAAATTCAATTTCTCTGTCCATTTTTGTCCTCCGTTTTTTTGAGAGTGGAGAGTGAAGAGTGGAGTTAAAATGCATAATTATGGTGCCGCTTCGCGGTAATTGAATTCTTCTCAATAACTCTACACTTTACATCGTATTATCGTATTTCAGCTGTTTGAAAGTTATTTGCAGAAAGCGGATTAATAAAGCAAAAGCATACCAATGTCTGTCAATCGCTCAACTCTTAACTCTCCACTCTCCACTCTTAACTTTATATGTGCTGAAAATTTCAGCTTTTCGTCTTAGTTCAGCATCGTCTGGCCGCCGGTGACGGGAATGGCCTGGCCGGTCTCAAACTCCTGCTCGACGCAGTAGAAAATGGCTTTGGAGACATCCTTGGGGGTACAGCCGCGATGGATGGGGGACTTTGCCATGTATGCGGCCTTGACGTCCTCAACGGTCTTCGCGCCGGGAACCTTGCCGGCTTCGAGATACTGCACAAAAAGACCCTTGACGGGATCGCTCCACAACGGGCCGTCGTAATAGTTGCCCGGGCAGATGGAGTTGACCTTGATGTTCCAGTCCACAAGCTCCAGAGCAAAGCTCTGGGTGAGACCGATACCGCCGAATTTGGCGCCCGCGTAGGCAAAGTTTGCCTTGGAGCCGACGAGACCGGACTTGGAGTTGATCTGGATAATATCATAGAAGCGGCTCTTGTCGGCTCCATACTCGGCCTTCATGATCTCACTGACATACTTGGTGCAGAAGAAATAGCCGTTGTAGTCGATATTGGTGACGGCCTGAAAATCCTCCGGAGTCATGTTGGGCAGAGCGCCGGCTTTGAGAACACCCGCGTTGGAAACGAAAATGTCAATGCCGCCGAAAAGCTCCACGGCCTTGGTCATAAGATTCTTGCAGGATTCGGGGTCGGAAACATCGCACTGGGCAAACGCGCTGTGGTCGCCCAGCTTTTCCACGGCGGCCAGACCTGCCTTCTCGCCTCTGTTGGCGATAACGACCTGCGCACCCTCGCGGATCAGTTCCTCGGCAATGCCGAAGCCGAAGCCCTGAGCGCCGCCTGTAACGATGGCGATCTTGCCGGAAAGACGTCCGGGGTAATTCGGTCTTACGCCGACGTGCTCCGCCGCGTAGACCTTTGCTTCTTCAAAAGTCATTTTAATATTCCTCCTATTCTGATGTGGAAGTATTTATCAAGTAACAATGAATAATACTAAGTACTTTGAAATAATTCTGCATTCTGCATTTTGCATTATGCATTGATCAGTACATCTGATCCTCAATGACCTTTTCGATCTTGAGGTTTTCTTCATTGCCTGTGCGGAAGGACATATAAGAATAAAGTGTATCAATGATCGTCAGCTCCGCGATTCTTGAGGAGATGGCAACGATGCGGTAACGGGTCTCGTTGGCGGAGGTAAAAAGGGAAATATCCGCAAGCTCTGTCAGCGGGGATTTGCCCATACTGCTGAGAGTGATGACCGTTGCACCGTTGCTCTTGGCGATCTGCGTATTGTCCACTACAGCCTTGGAGGAACCGGAATGGCTGATGGAAAAAACAACATCCTCTTCCTTCGCGAAAGCGGATACAATGGCCTGTAGATTCATATCCGAATAGGCCACAGCATCAAGGCCGAGCCTTGAAAACTTGTGCTGTACATCGGATGCGACGGCGGCTGAACCTCCGACGCCGAAGATGAAAATGCGCCTTGCCCTGAGAAGCGCTTCGGCGGCATTTTCCATATCGCTCAGATTCATATTGTCCCGAGTGAGGGTAACGGCGTCCAGTGCCGCGGCAAATACTTTGCCGATGGCGCTTTGCATACTGTCCTCTGCCGAGACTTCCTCACCGGCGCATTGAACGGGAGCGTTGAGACTCTGTATCAGAGCGATTTTCAGGGCCTGGTATCCGGAAAAACCGATATTTCTGCAGGCCCTGATAACTGTCGGCTCGGAGACTCCGCAGCAATCCGCAAGAGCACTGACCGAAAGCTTGATGACCTCGCCCGGGTTACCGGAGATATACTCGGCAACCATCGCTTCGGATTTGCTCAGTTCCGGTATCAGACTGCGGATCTTAAAGATGAGTGCGGAATCTTCTTTTGCCATATATTACACGCCGGCCTTTTCGCGCTTGATCTGCTCGACCTGCGTGAAGTTGTGTGTGGGTTTGCTGACGCCGAGAGGCATGATCTTCTGATCGATCGCGTCGATGATCCACTGTGCCTGGGGGAAGAACTCTTTTTCGAGTTCAGCGCAGGGAGTAATCCAGTTCTCGGAGCCGATGAGCACGGGGGGTGCATCGAGGTAGTTGAAGCACAGCTCCGTGATGTTGCGGGCGACATCGTTGAGGTGGCTGCCGCGGGCGCAGGCGTCGGAAGCGAGGACGATCTTGCCGGTCTTCTTGACGGATTCGATGACCTTCTCGTAGTTGAACGGAACGAGGGAGCGTGCGTCGATGATTTCAGCGGAAACACCGTACTTCTCCTGCAGCTCCTTGGCGGCCTTCATGGCGGCGTAGAGCGTTGCGCCGACGGTCAGAATGGTGACATCGGAACCGACGCGCTTGATGTCGGGCTCACCGATCTCGATCTCGTAGGGAGTGGTGGGAACCTCGTGGAACTCTTCGCCCTTGCCGTAGAGTCTCTGGCTTTCAAAGAACAGAACGGGGTCGGAGCCGTTGAGAGCGGCGGTCATAAGACCCTTTGCATCGTAAGGAGTGGCGGGGAATACGACCTTGAGGCCGGGGATGTGGGCGGCAAGGCTGGTCCAGTCCTGAGAGTGCTGTGCGCCGTACAGAGCGCCGACGGAGATGCGCAGGACAACGGGCATCTTGATCTGACCGGCGGTCATGGACTGCCACTTGGCGAGCTGGTTGAATATTTCGTCACCGGCACGGCCCATGAAGTCAGCGTACATCAGCTCCACGCAGGCGCGGCCACCGAGCATGGCGTAACCGACAGCGGCGGAAACGATGGTGGCCTCGGAGATGGGGGAGTTAAAGAGTCTGTGGAAGGGGATGGACTTGTACATATCGGTGTAAACGCCGAATGCGGAGCCCCATTCGCGCATATCTTCGCCCCAGGTGGCGAGGGTAGGATCTTCATAGAACTTATCCAGAATTGCCTCAAACAGAGCGTCCCTGTATGCGTAGACGGTGGCGGCGGGAACGGGCTTGCCGTCTTCCTTTATGCCGAAGTGAGCCTTCTTCTGGATCTTCTGCCAGCGGGGGTTGTCCTCCTTGGGACCGAAGACATCGGGCTGACGGTCGTCCATCTTCGCGATTTTCTGATTGGAGAACATATATTTTGCAATCGCGTCGGGCTCCTTCTCAAAGTCCATTCTGGGGGAGACCTTTTCGTCGATAGCGAGCTTGAAGGTATCGAGGATGTTGTCGGCAACTTCCTTTTCGAGAGCGGCGAAATCTTCCTCGGTGGCGATAGCGGCTTCAATAAGCTCACGTCTGAAAACGACGGTGGAGTCGAATTCACGCCATGCGTCGATCTCTTCTCTGGAGCGGTAGGCGTTCTGGTCGGAGGGGGAGTGACCGGTGTAGCGGTAGGTGAGAACGTCGAGCAGGACAGGGCCTTCACCGTTCTTCACGAGAGGCAGCTTGCGATCGTAAGCGTCGATGACAGCCAGAGGATTAAGACCGTTTACGCGCTCTGCGTGCATATTGTCGGTGTTGACGCCGGCGCCGAGGCGGGCGACATTGTGGTATGCCATTGTCTCGCCGTTGGTGCGTCCGCCCATGCCGTAGCCGTTATCCATGATGTTGAAGATAAGGGGCAGACCGCCCTTGAAATCGTCCTCCCACAGAGTTTTGAACTGATCCATGGAGGCGAAGTTCATTGCTTCATATACGGGACCGCAGCCGATGGAGCCGTCACCGATGTTGCATACGACAACGCCGTCCTGCTTGTTGATCTTCTTATAGAGTGCGCCGCCTGCGGAGATGGGAGCGGAGCCGCCGACGATGGCGTTGTTGGGGTATACGCCGAAGGGCAGAACAAAGAGGTGCATGGAGTTGCCCAGACCCTTTGCAAAGCCGGTCTCGCGGCCGAAAAGCTCTGCGGTCAGACCGTAGAACAGGAACTTGACAGCCAGCTTCTTAACGTCCTTTTCGTCAAAGTGCGCCTTGACGACTTCGAGAATTTTGCCGTCGAGCATGGATTCCATGCGCTTCATAAGCTCCTCGTCGTCGAGCTTTTCAATGGCGGAAAGGCTCTTTGCGATAACCTCGCCGTGGCTTCTGTGGGAGCCGAACACGAAGTCGTTGGGCTGGAGGCGGAATGCCTCGCCGACAGGAGCGGCTTCCTCACCGATGTAGAGGTGAGCGGGGCCGGTGTACATATACTCAATGCCGTTGAAGACCTTCTTGGTACGCACTTCGAGCAGCATATTCTCGAAGGAACGGATGTACCACATATCGCGCCAGATGGTGAGCAGCTCTTCCTTGGTGAACTTACCGGCGTCAAACTCTTCCTTAACGGTCTTGTTGTATGCAAATACGGGAATATCTTCAAACTTTATGTCGCTCTCGTGGAGCAGCACACTGGGATCGTAGAACTGTTCTTTAGACATTTTGTTACCCTTCTTATTATTAAATAATAATTATACGAAAGTGGAAAGTGTAAAGTGGAAAGTGGAATTATTTTTCATTTCACTTTTCACTTTCCACATTTCACTTTTAAAGCTTAGCGGCAAATATAGCCTCTTTGATGATCTCTGCGTAGGTAGGATGCGGGTAGACGTAGGACTTCATTCTCTCTACGGGCATTTCATTGCCGATCATCATCGAGCAGATGGTGATAAGCTCGCTGGCGGGCCCACCGACTAAAGTTGCACCGATCATGGTCTTTTTCTTCTTGTCGAATACGGCCTTGATGATACCGGCGCCGTTTTCGTTCTCCGCGATGTAAAGGCCGGAGTACTGGAACGGGAGCTTCACGCCAACAGCGTCAATGCCCTTTGCCTTGGCGCTTTCCACGGTCTCGCCGACGAAAGCTGCCTCGGGCTCGGTGTGTACGAGGGAGGGAACAACGTTGAAGCACATGGGATCGTTCTTGCCGGTGATGTGCTTTACGGCAACCTCGCCCTGACGGTAAGCAACGTGCGCCAGCATACCGGTTCCGTTGCAGTCGCCGATGGCGTACACGCCGGGGATACCGGTCATGCAGTACTCGTCAACAACGATCCTGCCCTTTTCGGTGGGAACATGGAGCGTTTCGAGACCGTAACCGTCGATGTTGGCGGCTCTGCCGATGCACAGAAGCACCTTGTCGCACTTGATTTCGTCCTTTGTGCCGCCGCAGTCAACGGTGACAACGCCCTTGTGGAAGGAAACGGCCTTGGTGTTGAGACGGAAATTCATGCCGAGCTCTTCGCAGGCCTTCTGGATGATGGCGGTTGCCTCCGCATCCAGATCGCCGGCGACCTTGGAAGCAGCTTCCACGATCTCGACCTTGGTACCGACCATGGCGTAGTAAGTGGCCATTTCAAGGCCGATCACGCCGCCGCCGACAAAGCACAGGGTCTCGGGGATCTCTTCCAGCTCCAGAAGCTCGGTGCTGGTTACGACAAAACCGTCCGCGAGACTGTCTTTCAGACCCTCGATGCTGCCGGGGACGATGGGATGGGAACCGGTAGCGAGGATAAGGTTTTTGGTGTGGTAGGTCGTGCCTGCGGCTTCGATGATGATGCCGTCGCCGTCACGGCCGAGGATGTGACCCTCTGCCTCTACGGTTTTGACCTTGGAAGCCTTGAGACCGGCCTTAACGCCCGCAACTAACTGAGCGGTAACGGCTCTCTTGCGTGCCACGACCGCCTTCTGGTCGATAGTCACGTTTTCACAGCCTACGCAGTAGGTCTGAGAGGTCTTGCAGGAATGGAAAAGCTTTGCACTGCGAAGAAGGGTCTTGGTAGGGATGCAGCCCTCATTGAGACAGGTGCCGCCGATATGCTGCTTTTCAACCAGCAGGGTCTTGAGACCGGCCTGACCTGCGCGCTCTGCGGCGAGATAACCGCCGGGGCCTGCGCCGAATACTGTTACATCAAAATCAGCCATTATATTTACCTCTTATAAGAATTACGAATTACGCATTACGAATTATAACTTACTCCGCGAGCAGGAGAGTGAAGTTTTCGAGTCTTCTGCAGAAGTCATTGAGGAACTGTGCGGCGGGAGCGCCGTCCACAGCGCGGTGGTCGATGGTCAGGCAGATCGCCATGGCGCGGTACATCTCCATTTGACCGTCCTTGCCCGGGCGAACCTTCCACTCGGGAGAACCGACACCGACGATGCAGGTCTGGGGAGGATTGATAACGGGAGTGAAGCAGGAGATGTTATTGTTGCCGAGGTTGGTGACGGTGATGGTGCCGCCGCTGAGCTCAGCGGGTGTGATGGTGTTCTCACGGCAGGCGGCGGAGAGAGCCTTCGCCTCGCGGGAGATCATGTTGAGGCTCTTGAGGTCCGCGTTCCTGAGAGTAGGAACCATAAGGCCGCGCTCGGTATCGGTTGCAACGCCGAGATGTACGCGGTGGAAGAGCTTGGTTTCCTTATCGGAGAAGTGAGCGTTGAAAATGGGGTAATCGAGAACGGTGCGGGACAGAGCAAAGAGGATCATGTCGTTGATGGACACATTGGGATAACCGAGCTTCTCGCGGTTTGCCTTGAGCATCTCGCGGTAGGCAAACAGAGCGGTCGCGTCGAAGTAGGCAGCAAAGGAAAGCTGCGCCATCTCGCTGAGAGATTCGTGCATATTCTTTGCAATGGCCTTGCGGATACCGGTGTTCTTGACGACCTCGAACTCGGGCTCTTCGGCGACTTCGACAGCCTTGGCGGCAATGACCTTCTTGCCTTCTGCGACCAGAGCCGCAATGTCTCTCTCGATCACTCTGCCTTCGGGGCCGGTGGCGGAAGCGTCATGCCAGTCAACACCGGCGCGGTCTGCGGCGGCCTTGGCTCTGGGGGAAGCAAAGCCCTGATTGTCATTTGCGCACTCGCATACGGGAGCGGCGGCTGCGGCAACAGGTGCGGTTGCTGCTGCGGGAGCGGCTTCGGCTGCAGGAGCGGGAGCGGCGGCTGCGGAATCGGGGCGCTCAAAGCTCTCGCCCGGCTCACCGATGGCGCATACGGGAGCCTTGATGGGGACATCGTCACCCTCACCGGCGAAAATGCCGAGAACGGTACCGGCGGCCTCAGATTCGATCTCAAAGGTGGTCTTGCCGGTCTCTATGGAAAAAAGAGGAGTGCCGACGCTGACGGTATCGCCTTCTTTAACGAGCCATTCTGCGATAACGGCGGATTCTTCCGTCAGTCCCTGCTGGGGCATAGTGATAATAGTTGCCATATTTTTCTCCTTCTATAAAGTATTTGATGTGACATTTACAGTGTAGCACTTCTGTAATGAAATTACAAGAACATTTTTAGATTTATGTAGTAAAACTACACGGCATTTGACGGACTTCCAAAACATATCCGTCGCCACCGCTCTCATATATTTTCACAAGAGAGAACAGGAGTGGTGATATGTATTCTGACATTGAAGAAAGAGCCTGTGATGTGGCGAGATATATCGTTGAAAACCGATCCACCGTCCGCGCCGCGGCGAAGGAATTCGGCATCAGCAAATCCACGGTGCATAAGGATATAACGCAGAGACTGGAAAAGGTGAATCCCGCCCTTTTTGCCGAGGTACGTGTCCTGCTGGACGTAAATAAGGCGGAGCGCCACATCCGCGGTGGCCTTGCGACCCGGCGTAAGTATAAGGGAGAATGATACAACTGCAAATACTGTTCCAACCCCAAACGGTGGGACGGTATTTGCAGCTGCTTTATTTTAAATGCATTTTTTTATGGGAAAGCAGAAAGTGCGTTTATTCAAATCGGATATAAAATCTTTTCCGTCAGAATGTCATTTTACCATCTATGAAAGTTGGTCATTATGAGCATTGACGCCTGTCATGGATAATGGTAAAATTGTATTCGGTATAGAATGGCTGGCAGGTGAGATCAATGAAAAAAATGTATGTTCTGATCGGCAATTACGGCAGCGGCAAAAGTGAGCTGGCGCTGAATTTTGCCATCAAGGCCGCTGAACGTGGAGAGCGCACCGAGCTTCTTGACCTTGACATGGTGAATACCTATTTCCGCCTGACCGAGCGCGGAAAAATGACAAGGATGAAGGAAATCCGCCTTGTCTCTCCGAACTATTCCTGCTCCGGCATCGAGACGCTCTCCCTGCCCGCGGAGGTCGCTTCGGCGTTTGCCATGGACTGGGATACCGTTGTTTTCGACGTCGGCGGCGATGCTGTCGGCTCCACTGCTCTGGGGCGCTATCATCAGGATTTTATGGATATGCTTGATGAGGGCGGTCAGCTTGAAGTGCTCAACGTGGTCAACACCCGCCGCCCGCTGGCAGGAACGGCCGAAAAGATCATGCGCCTGCAGGAGGAAATGGAGATACATTCCCGCCTGAAAATCTCCGGCATGATAAACAATACCAATCTGGCCGTCGCCACGAGCGACGCAGACCTTCGAGACGGCTATGAAATAATTAAAGAAGTATCCGAGAAAAGCGGTGTGCCGGTACTTTACACCTCCGGTAAAAAGGAGTTTCTGGATAAATTCTTATCCGAAGGTCACGACCCGGAATTCATCGGTGCTCCCATTGAGATCGACACCTTCATGCAGCGTGACTGGGACAGCTGGATCAACGGACTGTAATGAGAGTGAAGAGTTGAGAGTGGAGTTTAAAAGAAAACAGTCAGCAAAACAGTAATTTACCCGGGGTCCAATTCCCCGACCATCTTATGTCTGATGACTATGAGTTTAACCTATCATTGTTTAGAAGCATTGTCAACGGGAAAATTACAATAACAACGTTTGAAGATGCAAAATATCTCCACTCTCCACTCTGAAACAGTAGTTCCCCGCCCTGGCGGATAATATAAATAGAGCAAAACAAAAGTATCAATAGAAACGAGGTAGTATCATGGTAAAGGTCATTATCAATGAGGTACTTTGCAAGGGATGTGGGCTTTGTATAAAGGCTTGCCCCAAGCAGGTTCTCGCCCTTTCCAAAGCAAAGCTCAACGCAAAAGGCTACCATCCGTCCGAGGTAGTCGATCAAGACTCCTGCATCGGCTGTGCATCCTGCGCACGCACCTGCCCCGATGTAGCCATCAGGATAGAGAAGGATTAAGGAGGAAAGTAAAAAATGGCATTGACTCTTATGAAGGGCAGCGAAGCAATCGCGGAGGCCGCCATTCGCGCCGGCGCCCGTTTCTTCTTCGGCTATCCTATCACCCCGCAGACCGAGATCCCCGAATATATGTCCGCCCGTCTGCCCGAAGTGGGCGGCTGCTTCCTGCAGGCAGAGAGCGAAGTGGCAGCGATCAACATGGTGTACGGCGCAGCCTCCACCGGCGCCCGCGTCATCACCTCGTCCTCCAGTCCCGGAGTTTCCCTTAAGCAGGAAGGTATATCCTACTGCGCCGGCGCTCAGCTCCCCTGCGTTATTCTCAACGTCATGCGCGGCGGCCCCGGCCTCGGTTCCATTCAGGCCTCTCAGGGCGACTACTCTCAGGCCACTAAGGGCGGCGGCAACGGTGACTATCATCTGCTGACCTACGCTCCCGCCTCCATTCAGGAAGCGATCAATATCTTCTCCTTTGCTTACGATAAGGCCGAAAAATACAGAGTTCCCGTCATGTTTCTCGCCGACGGCATTATGGCGCAGATGATGGAGCCTGTTGAGATGCCCGAGATGGTGGACTATAAGATCGACCCCGAAAAGAAGCCCTGGGCCTGCACCGGCTATAAGCCTGGCGATGCCCCCGAAAAGAGAGCCGTCATCAACTCTCTGTACATCAACACCGAAGATCTCACCGTCCATAACCTCGAACTGCAGGCCATTTACCGCGAGATCGAAAAGAACGAGGTCATGTATGAGACCTATCTGTGCGAGGATGCGGATATCGTCGTAACCGCCTTCGGCACCGTGGCCAGAATCGCCAAGTCCGCCATCAACCAGCTCCGCGCCGAGGGTGTGAAGGTCGGCCTGTTCCGCCCCATCACCGTATGGCCTTTCCCGTACAAAGAGCTTACCGAGACGGTTTGCGGCAAGAAGGCCGTGTTCGATGTTGAGGCCAACGAAGGTCAGATGCTTATAGACGTCAAGCTCGCCGCTGAAGGCAAGCTCCCCATTCACTACTTCGGTCACTGCGGCAGCCAAATGCCCACCGTCGATGAAATCAAGGCAGAGATCCTCAAAATTAAGGAGGGTATGTAAATGTCCGTTGTATTTGAAAAGACCCCTTATCTTACCGATAAGCCGTTTCATTATTGCCCCGGCTGCCACCACGGCATCATTCACCGTCTGGTAGCGGAGTGCCTGGAAGAGTCCGGCATGGGCGCCAACATTGTCGGTGTTGCACCGGTCGGCTGCTCCGTTTTCGCGTATGAGTATTTCAATGTGGATATGATCGAAGCCGCTCATGGCCGCGCCCCCGCTGTCGCCACCGGCGTAAAGCGTGCAAAGCCCGATTCTCTGGTATTCACCTATCAGGGCGACGGCGACCTTGCCGCTATCGGTACCGCCGAGATCGTCCACGCTGCTCACCGCGGCGAGAAGATATGCACCATTTTTGTCAACAACGCCATTTACGGTATGACCGGCGGTCAGATGGCTCCTACCTCTCTTGTCGGACAGAAGACCACCACCTCTCCCAGAGGCAGAGACGAAGACTGGTGCGGCGCACCTATCAAGGTCAGTGAGATGCTTGCCGAGATCCCCGGTTCCTACTACATCGAGCGCTGTGCCGTCAACAACAATGCCAACATCATCAAGACCAAGAAGGCCATCAAGAAGGCTTTCCAGTATCAGATGGAAGGCAAGGGCTTCTGCATGATCGAAGTCCTCTCCGCCTGCCCCACCAACTGGGGCCTTTCCCCCATCGAGTCTGTCAAATGGCTGGAAGAGAACATGATGCCCTACTATCCCCTCGGCGTTTATAAAGACAAGGAGGCCAAGTGATCATGACGAAAGAATTCATATTTGCAGGCTTCGGCGGTCAGGGTATGCTGCTCATCGGCAAATTCATGGCGATGGCGTGTATGCTGGACGGCAAGCACGTTTCCTGGCTCCCTTCCTATGGCCCCGAGATGCGCGGCGGCACGGCAAACTGCTCTGTTATTGTCAGTGACGAGGATGTTGCTTCTCCTTTGGTCGATATGGCAGACTGCATTGTCGCCATGAACCTCCCCTCTCTCGACAAGTTCGAATCCCACGTCAGACCCGGCGGAACGCTTGTTATTAACAGCTCCATTATCGAGCGCAAGTCCGAGCGCACCGACATCAATGTCGTCTACTGTGACGCCATGAAAATTGCCGAGGAAGTCGGCAACCCCAAGGGTGCCAATGTTGCGATCCTCGGCGCACTGCTGGAAAAAGAGTCCGTTGTCTCCGTTGACAAGATGGTGGAAGCCATCCGCATCGAGCTCGGCGAGCGCAAGGCAAAGTTCCTTGAAGGCAACAAAAAAGCCCTCATCGCCGGAATGGAAGCGGCAAAGTAAAGATAAAAGTTCAGCACTCTCTGTTTTCAGAGAGTGCTGTTTTAAATATTATGTCAACCAAAAAAATCTTTTTCGGCTGTCAGATTGCGCAAAACGCCTTCCAACCGGAGCAGGGCGAGTTTTTTATCAAGTCCCCCGGCATAGCCGGTGAGTGAGCCGTCGGAGGCGAGGACGCGGTGACAGGGGATGATAATGGAGATCCGGTTATGTCCTACCGCGCCGCCCACAGCCTGTGCGGACAGCTTCTCTTTCCCCATGCGGCGGGCGACCGTATCGGCAATTTCGCCGTAGGTCCGCGTTTTGCCGTAGGGGATTTTCAGAAGCTCTTCCCAAACCATTGTGCGGAAATCAGACGCTGTTACGTGCATCTTCGGCATAAAGTCCGGGTTATTGCCGGAAAAGTAAATATCCAGCCACCTTGCCGCCGACAGGAGATGTTTGTGCTCCCGCTCGGCGGCGTTTGCGTCAAGTCCTGCGGCAAAATACTTCTGCCCTTCAAACCACGCGCCGGTCAAGCCTTTTTCATCGCACGCCAGCAGCATCTCCCCCAGAGGGGAACTGTAACGCATTTTATACTGCATCCTATGACCTCAGAAAATCCTTCAAAAGAGCCGTATATCTCTCCCGGTCAACAAACTGACTCAGAGAGTGATCCGCTTCGGGAATGACGACCCGGCGGATATGCTCCGGATTTGCCTGCTGTATTTCTTCGCTCATGGTCACCGGTACAAAACCGTCCTTCTCTCCGTGGACAATAAGGATGGGTACGGTGCAGTTTTTCACGGCTTCGGCGGCGGTCGTTTCGGTGAGATCAAAACCGCCGAAGATACGTCCGCCGAGCTTCAGAAACGGATAGAGCATGGCATCCGGAAGCTTCCGGTCGATGCACACCTTGCGGATGATCTCTCCGGCGTCGGAATAGGGGCAGTCGGCAAAGATGTGCTTTATATTTCCGGGCAGATCAAGTCCCGCCGCCATCAGCACCGTGGCTGCACCCATAGACATACCGATGATATTGATCTCCCGATCCTCGCCGAAGCGGCTGACGATATAGTTGAGCCAGCTTTCCGTGTCGTGCCGCTCTTTGATGCCGAAGCTTATCGTATGTCCCTGACTTCCCATACAGCCGCGCTGATCGACAAGAATAAAGTTGTGTCCGAGCTCAAAAACCGTATCCGCAAAACCGCAGCCCTCTGTCAGAGCGTGTCCTTTATAGCCGTGGAAGAATATATCGACCGGGGCATTATCGTCAAGATGATAATACTTCCCTTTCAGCTCAAGTCCGTCAAAGGAAAGTACCGTCACTTCCTCGCAGAACCGCTCTTCCAGTGCGTGCATAAGAGAAAGTCTCTGCGGCAGATATTGCTGATACTGCTTTGCGTGCGGAAAGTTATACGGGTCATTTTTCCCCTGAAAGGGGGAAAAGAACGCCAGATAATAACACACAAACGCCGCCGCAAGAACCATACCGGCAAGGAATATAAGGAAAGCAATAATTGAAGTCACTTTGCAGCGCCTGCCTTGATAGCGCCGATAAGCTTCTTTAATTCCTCTGCCTCGGGAAGCTCTTCAAACTTGAGCTCACTGCCTTTTGAGAGCATAGCGGTCACAAGCAGATAGCTGAAATCATCAACAGGCAGGCAGATATAAACGCTGTCTCCGTCCACATAGCGGAAGCCCTCGGGTATTTCCGCAAAGCCGGGATTGCTCTTTGCATTTTCACGCACGCTGTCAAAGCAGTCTCCGGCGTAGAACGGAACATACTCAAGCTGAACATTAAAGTCCGCACCGTACATCACAGCAACATGGGAGTCGCTGGTTGAGCAGAGAAAACCTTCCTCGACCACATTGAAATCAAATCTTTCGGCGTCATAGCTGACAGTGACATCCACGGTCGCGGCATCTTTGAAGCCGGAAACAAAACTGTATGTACCGACGGAAAGGTTCCTCTCGGCCGTCTTTTTTGCCGGGTTCTTTTTGTCGTCCTTCTCCACGGTGACTTCAACGGATATTCCCGCTTTTTTTGAAACAAGAAAGGCCGCAGCCGCACCCACAGCGGCGATCGCCGGTATCAACAAAGTCTTTTTCTTCATAATGCTGCCTCCGATCATTTTTTATTATTATACCATGCAAAGCAATACCTTGCAAACGAAAAAACGGTACGGTATCTGTCACGGTGCAAAGTCGGCAGATTCTCCGTTGACTGCGATGCTGTTCGCAGATATAATAAAAACAGCATATTATTCATAGAATTTTTGAGGAGAGGTTCGGCTATGCAGACAATGAAAATTGTGATAATGGATGACAGCCTTATTAACCCGGGAGATCTGAGCTGGAAACAGCTTGAGAAATTCGGTCAGCTTACGGTTTATTCCGAAACGGCAAAGGATATGTCCGAGCTTATCCGCAGAGCTTCCGATGCGGACATTATCCTCACCGACCTGCCGGATGTACCGCACGGTCTGATCGAGGCGTGCCCGAAGCTCAAAGGTATATTTCTCTTTGCCACCGGTTATGACTCCATAGACCTTGCGGCAGCAAGAAAGCGCCATATTCCCGTATGCAACGTTCCCTCCTACGGCACGGCGGCCGTATCGCAGTATGCCATTTCTCTGCTGCTTTCGATCTGCAGCAATACTGATTTTTATTCCGAAAAGGTGCACGGGGGGCTCTGGCCCAACCGCTCCCGCGAGCTCATCGGCGAACACCGGCTTATCGAGCTGGAGGGCAAGACCATGGGCATCATCGGCTTCGGGCGGATCGGGCAGAGAGTCGGACTCATTGCAAAGGCCATGGGTATGAGTATTATTGCCTACAACCGTTCGCAGAATAACGCGGGGTGTGCCATCGGCGAATATGTGTCTTTGGACGAGCTGCTGGAACGCTCCGATGTGATCTCCCTGCACGCGCCTCTCAACGAGCAGAGCCGTCATATCATCAATGCCGCCTCCATTGAAAAGATGAAGGATGGTGTTATTATCATCAACAACGGACGCGGCGGACTGATCGACTCAAAGGCTCTTGCCGATGCGCTTAAATCGCGAAAGGTATATGCGGCGGGTCTGGATGTTGTCGAAAACGAACCCATCGCACCGGACAATCCGCTGCTCTCGGCTCCCCACTGCATCATCACGCCCCACATAAGCTGGCTTCCGAAAGAGGCAAGGCAGAAGATCATCGACTGCTGCGAGGAAAACATTCAGGCATTTCTGGACGGAAAGCCGAAAAACAATGTGGCGGTATAGAGAATACAGCATTTTTACCATAATACACAACCTTGCCATTCCGAGACGGTGACGATGTCACAGGTGGGGATTCCTTAAATATCCGCTTGCATATTTAAGAGAGTTCGCATATAATATAGGTAAGAAAATCTTACAGGGAGTGATACCATGGATGCACAGGTTTTGACAGTATCTTCTAAAGGACAGATTTCCATACCGATCGATTTTCGCCGTCAGCTTTCCCTGAAAACCGGAGATA